>JAKQHW010000046.1 GCA_029557835.1 Microcaldota archaeon | reverse complement strand
CCGAGGATTCCCCCTTCATAACCCCGGACGGGGACACATTGCATTTCTTCTTCACCCCGGATGTGAGGGTGCCCCCGGAAAGGCAGCTTCTGGACAACGTGACCGGGATTTATGTTTCCCATAAGGAGAACGGGTTGTGGGGCATGCCGGGAAGGGTCTGGCTCACGGAGCCGGGAAAGCTTGCGCTGGACGGGTGCGGATTCGTGCAGGGGGACGGGATGTGGTTCTGCTCCGCGAGGGAGGGGAATTACCGGGGCGTTGACCTGTGGGTTGCGCAATATTCCGGAGGGAAATGGTCCGGCTTCAGGAATGCGGGGGAGAAACTGAATGTGGAATACGAGGTTGGCGAGATGCACCTCTCCGCGGACTGGAATGTTCTCTATTTCCATTCCGGCCGGGATGGGGGAAAGGGAGGCCTTGACATCTGGTACACGGAAAAAATAAACGGGGAATGGCAGGAGCCGGTAAACATGGGGATAATGAATTCCCCGGAAAACGAGGGCTGGCCGTTCGTCTCGCAGGACGGGAACGAGTTCTGGTTCACGCGTTTTTACATGGGCAGCCCGGCCATTTTCCGCTCCAAAAAAACCAATGGGGAATGGGGCGAGCCAGAGCTCATAGTGTCCCAGTTTGCGGGCGAGCCGACGCTGGACAACGAGGGGAACCTCTACTTCACCCACCATTTCTACGAGAATGGGGAGATGCTGGAGGCGGACATATACGTTGCATACAGAAAAAAGTAGTTGGGGCCGGGGCAAGGGATAAAAAGATATAGCGGGAAAGGTGCGCATGGGGGTTTGGAAGCGGCTTTTCCAGGTCATGTTCTACGTGGGCATCCCCCTCACCATCCCGGCGGCTTATGGATATTATGCGGGAGAGCCCATATGGCAGGCAATCGCCGCATCCGCAATCCTGCTCATGCTCCCCGCGCTGCCCTCCATAATAGCTGGGGGGTTCGGGAGGGTGGCAAAATTCCTGGGAGGGGTGAAATACTGGATATTGAAAAGAAATGAGAAGTCCTGGAACGAGGGGGTGGCAGAGGGCCTGAGCGAAATCGGGAAAAAGATGGAAGGGATGACGCTAGGGGAGGCGCTTTGCCTAACCTCGATCGCATGGCTGCTCATCCCCGCGATTACAATCATCCCTTATATTTATGCGGGGCTGGCCCCGGAGGACGCATATTTCGAGAGCATGAGCACATGGACCGCGACCGGCCTGAGCGTGGTAGACACACCGGAGGCATATCCCTCGAGCCTGCTGCTTTTCCGCTCGGTGTCGCAGTGGATAGGCGGGTTGGGGATAGTCATCCTCATGATTGCGGTGCTGAAGGGGAGGGAGGCGAGGACGCTCCTAAAGGCGGAAGGGAGGGAGGGCGTTGAGAAAAGCGTCGGGAAGACCGTGCACACATATTGGAAGATATATTTGGTGCTGAGCGTGCTCGGGTTCGCGCTCCTTTTTTCCCTGGGCTTCGGGATATTCGACGCGGTGAACCTCGCCATGGCCGGGATAAGCAACGGGGGGATGTTCCCGTTTTCGAGCTACGATTTCACGGACGCGCACAAATACGCGCTCGCGGGGCTGATGTTCGCAGGCGCGACCAGCTTCGTGTTCTACAAAAAGGTGGGCAGCGGGAGGATAATGGAGGCGGTGAGGGATGAGGAGTTCCTCACATACATCCTTCTGATAATCGCGGGGTCGGGGCTGATTTACCTGGTTGGGCAGGAGAACCTGACGAACTCCATACTCAACACCATTTCGGCGCTGGCCTGCGGGGGTTTCGCGATAGGGGACGTGATGGTGATGCACGATTTCTCCAAATACTCCCTCATGCTACTGATGATATGCGGAGGGATGTACGGGAGCACCACCGGCGCCATAAAGCTGTGGAGGATACTCATTGTAGGAAAATCAATACTGCTGAGGATACGGCGCTCGTTCCTCCCGCAGGGCGCGGTGCAGGTGCCGAAGGTGAATGGCATCGCGATAGGGAACGAGGCGCTTGTGGAGAGCGCGGTCTTCGTCTTTTCATATACCGCGCTCCTGCTGTTCGGGGCGGGCGTGTTCATAGCGCTGGGTGACGGGGTGGTTGAGTCCATGTTCCTGGTGGCGTCCGCAATGGGAAACGTTGGGCTTAGTGTGGTGCAGATATCCTCGATGGCCATCGGGGAAAAGCTGTTCATAACCCTGTTGATGTATCTGGGGAGGATAGAGATATTCCCGAGCCTCGCGCTGGCGCGGCTCGCGGTGGGTCTTGCTAAAAGGTGAA
>JAKQHW010000006.1 GCA_029557835.1 Microcaldota archaeon | reverse complement strand
CCCCAGTTGTACAAGCAGATGGCGGTGGTGGGCGGGCTGGACAAGGTCATGATAACGATGCCGGTGTTCAGGGCGGAAAAGCACCATACCACGACCCATTTGAACGAAGTGATACAGATGGACGTGGAGATGGGCTTCGCGGACGACAACGATGCGATGGACGTGCTTTCGCAGGTTTCGCTGCATGCGCTCAGGGAAGTGGAGGGGATGAAGGAGGATCTCTCGCTCCTGAACCCGGATTTCCAGGCGCCGCGGAAGGTTGGGAAATACACCTATACCGAACTGGTGGATTTGCTGGGCGAGAACAACTTCAGGATGGAGTGGGGCGAGGACTTCACCAAGGAAGGGGAGAAGAGGATCGCGGAGATACTCAACGAGGATTTGTTCCTGATACACGAATGGCCCACGAACATACGCGCGTTCTATTCCATGCCCAAGGATGGGGACGGGAGGGTGTGCAAGGCGTTTGATTTGCTGTACAGGGGATTGGAGATTGCCTCGGGCGCCCAGAGGATACACATACCCGCCCTTCTGGAGGAGCAATTGGAGAAGAGGGGGCTGAACCCCAGGAACTTCGATTTCTACATAGACGCGTTCAGGGTTGGGGCACCTCCCCACGCGGGATGGAGCATCGGGCTGGAGAGGCTGGCGATGAAGGTGGCCAACCGGGACAACATAAGGGAGTGCATGCTGTTTCCTAGAGACAGGACGAGGGTGCATCCTTAACTAGAGAAGTTCCCTCCCTTTCAGTTCGTTCAGCGGAAAGCGCGTATAGGAGAACCGCTCTTCCCCGCTGGTTGCGATGAGGATGGAAAAGTTCCAGCCCCTGCCCTTTACCGCGGCCCAGGAATAGTTTTTGGATTTCCCGGCGCCGAACACCGGCTCGCCCATCTTTTCATCCGTAACCTCGTTGAGGTTTATTTCCGCCCTTTCGCCCTTGAGGAAAAGGAATACCTTCCCTTCATCGCAGGCGATGCCGCCCTCCCCTTCAAAAGCCGCGCATCCGAGGCATCTTTTCATCTTCATGGGGGCGGAGAAGCGCTCGCCATTTTTGTTGGTGAAGGAGTATTTTTTCCTTTTGGAGTCGACTATGAGCAGGTTTTCCCTGCAGGCGGAGGCGCAGAAATCATCGGAAAGCCTGAACGGGAGGGGATAGTCCTTGGAATAGAAGCCGAAATAGTCCCCCTCGAAATACAGGTCGAGGCGGACGATTTTCCTGGAGCCCGGGTCCAGGAGGTAGATGAAATCCTCATCTTTTGAAGGGGCATGGAGGAGAACGGCGCCTTCGGAGAGCTCCCAGTCTATGCCAAAATCCTTCCCGCGGAGGGGGGAGAAGGCGTTCGCCTTGGGGTTGTTCGCATAAACCGCCCCGCCCTCAACCGAGATTGAAAGGCCCCGGACGGACACGGATTTGGAAGGCTGGGGGTTCCTGAATCCGGAATACCATCCCTCCAGCATCCTTTCGGTTATTTTTTCGTTCAATCTCCCACCAGGCCTTCGGCCTGCCTCTGCGCCTCTTCAATTATCTTCCCCTCGTCCAATGAGGTGAATTTCCCTTCGCTTAGAACCGGGTTTCCTGCGATAAGAACATCGGTTATATTGCCGGGGTGGAGGGAAAAGAACAGGCTGGGCGGGCCGTGCAGGGGTGCAAGGTTGCAGGAGCGCAGGTCCGCAAGCACGATGTCCGCTTCCTTTCCTGGCCCGATGCTCCCCGAATTGAAGCCCAGGGCTTTTGCGCCGTTTATCGTAGCGGCGTCCCATACCTGCTGGATGGAGATGCGGAGGGGGTCCCAGTAGAGGTGGGACTGCAGAAGCTGGGCGAACTTCATCGTCTCAAGCATGTTGTGGGAATTGTTGCTGGCGGTCCCGTCCGTCCCAAGGCATATGTTCGCGCCGGCCTCCAGGTACTCGCGGAGCGGGCATATCCCGCCAGTGGCGAGTTTCAGGTTTGCGACCGGGTTGTGGCTCAGGGAGGCGCCGGATTTGCCCACAAGCACTGACTCCCTTTTGGTCACCCAGGAGCCGTGCGCGAGAACGGTCTCGCTGTCCAGCATGCCGAGGGAATGCAGGTATTCTATCGGGCGCTTCCCTTTTTGCTGGAGGGAATCGAAAACCTCCTTCCTTGTTTCGGAAACGTGGATGTGGAGGCGGAGGCAATTCCTGCGCGCGTATTCCTTCGCGAGCAGGAGCAGCTCCTCTGAGCATGTGTAGGGCGCATGGGGGGCCATGGAAATGTTCAGGAGCGGGGATTTCCCGGACCATTTTTCCGCCAAGGATTTCCCGTTTTTGAACTCTTCTTCCGGGGATGTTTTCCTTGCGAGGTCGAACATTCCGAAGCCCACTGAGGCGCGCATCCCGCTCCCCAAAACTGCCCCGCACACCTCGTCCATGTGGGCGATGTACATCTCGTTGAAGCAGGTGGTCCCGGAGCGCACCATCTCCAGGATGCCGAGGAGGGAGCCGGCGCGCACGTGGGCGGGCTTCAGCCTCCTCTCCGCGGGCCATATTTTTTTCTCAAGCCAGTCATGGAGGCGCATCCCCTCCGCATATCCCCGGAAGAGGCTCATGGGGATGTGGGTGTGCGCGTTGACCAGGCCGGGGAAGGCGAGCTTCCCGGAAGCGTCTATCCTCTCCTCCGCGCCGCCGTGGATGGATTTGGCCACTTTTGAGATCTTTCCGTCCTCTATCAGGATGTCCCCGCGGATGATTTCCCTGTTCCGGTTTTGGGTGATGATGAGCGCATCCCTGATGAGGGTGTCCATCATTGGATTTCTGCCGGCTTGTTTTAAACCTTTGTCCGCATCTTCAACATATGCTTGTGCTCGCCCAATACGGGGAGATAGGGACAAAGGGGAAGAACCGGCCCGGTTTTGAAAGGCTCCTGCTCTCCAACATAAAAGAAACCATGAAAGGCATGCTGAAGTCTGCAAAAGTGAGGGATTCGCGCATATTCCTGGAAGTGGAGGGGGATGCGGGCGAGGCCCGCTCCAGGCTGATGAAGGTTTTCGGGATAGAGTGGTTCGCGTTCGCGCGGGAATGCGGAAAGGGCGTGGACGAGATATGGGAAGCGGTGGCGGGGGAGAATCTGGCGGGGAAGGGCATAGCGGTTGAGACGAAAAGGGTGGACAAGTCCTTCCCGATGAAATCCCAGGAGCTGAGCGCGGAGATCGGGGCGCGGATAGTGAAGAAGTTCGGGTGCAGGGTGGATCTGGGGAACCCGGATGTGAGGATAAGCATTATCATAGGGAGGAACGCGTACGTCTATACCGAAAAGATAAAGGGGCTGGGGGGGCTGCCGGTGGGGAGCTCCGGGAGGGTGCTGTGCCTGCTCTCAGGGGGGATAGATTCCCCGGTTGCCGCGTGGATGATGATGAAGAGGGGGTGCTCGGTGGATTTCCTTCACGTGCACGCATTTGAGAAATGGGACGGGGAAAAGGGGAAGAAGATTTCCGCGATGGTGGGGAAGGTTGCGGAATACGGCGGGAGGCCGCGGCTTTATTCCGTGCCATATTCGGATTTTTATGCGCAGACCGGAAAGGTGAGGCCGGAATACGAGCTGGTGGTGTTCAGGAGATACCTCTACAGGCTGGCGGAGAGGGTTGCGCTGGAGAAGGGGTATGGGGGGATAGTGAGCGGGGACTCGCTGGGTCAGGTGGCCTCCCAGACTCTGGAAAACATAGGGGCGGCGCAATCCGGGCTCGAGGTCCCGGTGTTCAGGCCGCTGGTCGCGATGGACAAGATGGAGATAGTGGCGCTGGCGGAAAAAACAGGGACTTATTCGCTTTCGATAGAGCCGTACAAGGACTGCTGCTCCCTGGTTGCGGTCTCGAACCCGCTCACCAGGGCCAGGAAGGCGGAAGTTGACAGGATTGCGGGGGAAATCGGTCTGGAGGGCATCGTTGAGAAGAGCTTCAGGTCGATAAGCGAGCATATTTAAACATAATTTAACATAAATAATAAGCATGGACAACGATTATTCCCACCGGGCAAAGGAGCAGTGGAAAAACGGCGGGTGGGCTGAAAGGGCTGAGCTGTGGGGCAAGGTTGAGCCGATGATGCGGGCCCAGCTCATACTTATCCGGGAAGAAGGGCCCATAAATGAGGAAGGGGCAAAATTCTACAAATCCATCATGGAAAGCAGGGACGAGACTTATTTTACGATGGGAGGTGCGGCGCTGGCACTCGGAGCCAGCCGGAGCAAGGAAACCATATTCTACCTGGCATCCAAGATGGACAAGGAATCGGAAAATGCGGACGGCAGCGAATATGTGAGGGGCATGTGCGCCCAGGCGATAGGGAGGAACGCGGAATTCATAGAAGGATTTGAAGACAATGAGAGGGAGGCCCTTCTTTCCGCGTTAAGGAGGATGCTCGGGGATGAAAGCCCGGTTGTGGTGGAGAATGCGGTATTCGCGCTGGGGCAGATGCTTGATTACGAATCCGAGGGGGCCATGTACCTCACCACAATCTCAAAGCTTTGGGACGAGCATCCGGCAAGCGGGGAGAGGAAGATAAGGTGGGAGACCCTTGCGCTCGCGTACTGCGAGATGGGGTGCACAGGGCCGACTGCGCTTGTTGCCTACCTACATGTGCTTGAGGAATGCCCTGACGAGAAGGTCGCGGGCAGGGTTGCGGAGACCGTGGAGGACCTCGTGGCCAATTCCGATGTGGATGGGAAGGCAAGGCTTGCCAAGGCGCTGGACGTATACAAGAGAAAATCCGCGCTATCCAGGATGGCGATGGAAAGCGGCCCGTACCGGGTGGACAGCGTGATAGGCGCGGTTTTCGAGAAGCCGGCTTTTGGGGCGGAAAAAAAGAGGGAGGAACTGAGAACCTCCCGGCTGAGGCTCAAATCTGGGTGAGCAGCCCCTTCAAATCGGTTGCGTTGAGCATGGGCTTGCCGAAAAGCTCCGTATCCTCTGAGAGGCGCGGGCATGCTGTGTTGACATAGCAGTCTATTTTGCGGAAATTGGCGAGGGATAGCGGGTTTAATTCGTTTGAGACAAGAAGGTAGGCGCCCTTCCCCTTCGCCTCCAGCTCCTTTGCAGCCCATTCGGCGGCCTGGGGGCAGAACTGCCCCGGCTTCGTGCTTATGATGATTCCGAATATTTTTGCGTCCAATGCCTTCGCGATTGCCCCTCTCCTTCTTTTCTCAATCCTTTTTATCTCGGGGGAAAGGTCGGTGAAGCGCATGGAGAAAGGGTCGAATGAGTACGCGGGCTTGCCCGGCGGGAAGGCGGTGGGGTGGAATTTGCCCGTGCCTATGAAAAGGGCGCAGTCCGCATCCGCGGCGGCGGAGGACGCGGCGGACGCGTCGCAGCCGAGCACCTGGCCCTCGTATTTTGCGAAGCATCCTTTGCCCACAAGGGCGCGGAGGCCGTTGCGTTCGAAAAACTCCCTTATTTTGGCGAGCTGGTGCACGTGCTGGACGGTCGTGGCGAGCGCAACCGA
>JAKQHW010000016.1 GCA_029557835.1 Microcaldota archaeon | reverse complement strand
AGCCTTCCTGCACCTCCGACTCCGGCTGCGCATCCAACGAGGAATGCAGCGGGGGCAGGTGCGTCTCCCTAATCGCGGGAAGCTCCTGCGGGACATTCAGGGACCACGAGTGGGTTGACTACGAGTGCTGCGGCACCGAGGGCTGCGGCGCGGGCGAGGTCTGCAGGGGCAACGCCTGCGTCCCGATGGAGGCGCTCCTCATAACCGCGCCAGAGCCAACCCCGGGCGGCTCTGAATCCTCAAATGAAGGGCTGGGAAGGTTCCTTGGAGACATCCCGTGGTGGGTGTTTCTCCTGCTCCTTCTCATGGTGGGCGGCGGCATATACGCGCGCTACATGATGGGCAGGGACGAGGAGGGCTCCGAAGAGGAGATGCCTCCCGCAGGAGATGAAGAGGAGTAGCCGTTTCCTCTTTTCATTTTTCATTTTGCACTAATCCAGCGCAAGCTCACATGAGCACTTTCATCGGGTCATTCGCCAGCCACGAAAGCTTGGAAAACGCAACCTCGGCCCTGGGCTCGTTCATATACGACCTGAGCTCCTCCATCCAGGCGGTGATTATCCATTGCTTCGGCTTTGCCCTGATGCCAATCCCTTCGTCCGGGCTTGCCAGCTTCTCCACCGCCCGCGCAATCATCCCAGGCGCCTCCATCCTTCTCCCAGGGGGCATCCTCCTCGCCACCCACAGAATGGTGTCCAGTGCCTCCAGCCTTATCCTCTCCTCCCCTTCCATCCCTTCTGCGAATGAGGCAACAAACTTGATTTCGCTTATGCAGAAATAGCCCACATTCCAGGCAGCAACCCTCATCCCGCCGGCCTCCGCAGGCTCGTATCCCCTGCACGCCCCGACGCACCATTCGCCAACCGCCTCCTCGAGCACATGCAGCCTTTTGTTCTCCATGTCCTCTTCGCATTCCTCCAGCATCCTCATGAACTCTTCATAGCTGCGTGGCTTCTTCTTTGCCCAAACCGTTCCGGCAGCCTCCATGGCCCCCTGCGGCCTTCCGGCGATCCATCCATTGGCCTTCCTGTATTCTGCCCTCGGGATGCCGCTGTGCATCTCCTTCCCGGATGGCCTCACCCCCGCCTTCATGACCATCCCGTGCATCTCGTTCAGCGCCGCAAGCACGCTTCCCTCCGCCCCCTCCAGGTTCGCCATGAATTTAACAAGCCTTGCGCACGCTTCCTTTGTGCACAGGGTTTCAACCATTTTCTCCGCAATCTCCACAATTCGCCCGAACGCCTCCATCCTGTCTTTTGGAGGCATGGCATTCAGCATCCCCTCAACCGCACGCAGGACCCCGAGCCTGTCCTCCCCCTTCGACCGCAGCCCCTCCTCCTCGCCCCGCTTCATCAGCGCATCCATCATTCTGGAGAACAGGTCTACTCTGAAATAGAGCACGTTCACCGACTCGTGGCTTCCAAGGAGCCCTTCCTTGTCCATATGGGGGTTCCTCCTGCCAAAACAAATCGCAAAAAGTATGTCCCTCCTCCTATGTATGTCCCAATCCCCCTTGCCGCGGTCGCAAACCACAGTCTCCTTCACTTCCACGAGGGGGGGCATCCGCTCCCCATGTGCCCTGCGCACCGCCTCCCATGCCTCCGCCCTCACCCCGTTATTTGGAAGCGAATTGAGGAACGATATCGCGCCGTTGCTCACCGGATTCGTTGCGGCCTCCGGCTCCGCAAAAACCATTTCCACCGCAGGCTTTTTTCCCCTTGCCCCGCAGAAAAGCTTTTTTATGCCGGCCCTCATCCTTCCGCAAAAGCCTCTCCTCCCCACCGCATCCTCCTCGGGCTGTCCGAAGCGCACGTTCCTCCACGCATCCTTCCCGGCCATCACCCGCACCCCCAGGGGGATGGGCAACCGAAGCAAATGCCCATATTTATATATTATCCCTCACAATCAATAAAAACCCACCCCTCTCCCCTTACAACCATTAATTTAATTTTTGCACCCACACCGGAAACGCATATAAACATTCCATTGAATACTTCCACGGGTGGAATGTATGTTCCAAAACATGTTGAACGCCCTTATCCCCGCAAAGCTCGCGGAGATGTGCAAGCGGGAGAAAGGCGACGTGATGGAGGGCATCAAGTATCTAGTGGTCGGGGGGGTTATTTCCCTTGTGCTCACGATGGTGCAGATGGTGCTCGTAGGGCTGATATCCGGAAGGATGCTGCTCGAGGTGGCGGGCATGATTGCCCTGGTCATCGGCTGGGTGTTAATGCTCATCCCAACAATCCTGGTATTCTACGTGATACTATGGATTGCGCACTTCCTGATAGCGAAGCTGCTCAAGGGGAAGGTTGCGTTTCCGCAGCTGTTCTTCCTGGTGGCGGTGCTTACGGCGGCGATACAGGTGCTTAATGCCGCGGTCGCGGTCGTCATGGGCATAATAACCGTGGTTTCGCTCGGCATCGGGGGGCTCCTTGCAATGCTCGCGGCCCTTGTGATAGGGATTTACGGGCTTTACCTGTTCTACACCCTCCTCAAGACCGTTTACGGCTTTGAGATGATGCAGGCGGTCCTGGCCCTGATAGTGTACCTCGTGGTCGGCGGCGTCGTCTACTTCCTGATAATGATGGTGATTCTCGCCCTCATTCTCGGGCTTGTGGGCGCTGGCGCCCTCGGCACCGCAGGCGCGCTTGGCATGAGGCCGGCATTCTAGGTTCAGGCCGTGGGGCGCAAGCCCCACCCTCTCATTTTTATTTCTATTATTCCATCCCTACTTATGGAGCTCAAGCAGGCAATCGTCATCCGCACTGATTTGGAGATGGGGAAAGGGAAGATGTGCGCCCAGGCCGCGCACGCCTCAATCTCCGCCTACAAGAAATGCCCCCCAAAAATCCGGGACGAATGGGAGCGCTCAGGGATGAAGAAGATAGTGCTCAAGGTGAATTCCGAGTCCGGACTGATGAAATGTTTCCAGGAATGCGTGCGCGCCGGAATACCATCCTCCCTCATCCACGACGCCGGCCTCACCCAGATCCCCTCCGGCTCGCCCACCTGCTTCGGCGCAGGCCCCGCCGATTCCGAAGCGGTAGACAGGATACTCGGGGAGCTCAAGCTGCTCTGATTCCCCACACAGTTATAAATTTTCCCTCCCCATCCCCCTCCATGCTGCTCTCGAACAACGACATAAGGGAATACATGAAGAAGGGCAAGATAAGGATCAGGCCCTTCACCCCGGACCAGCTCGGCCCGGCGTCCGTGGACCTAACCCTCGGCAACAAATTCTGGTTCTTCAAGGACAAATACCTCGGCAGCACGGTTGACCTCTCCAAAGTGGATTTCAGGGAGGCAAACCGCGCCGTAACCGCGGACACGCTTGTTCTCGCCCCCCATGAGATGTGCCTGGGCATAACCAGGGAGAAGATAACCCTCGCCCCCGACGTGATGGGCAGGCTGGAGGGGAGGAGCAGATATGCCCGCATGGGGCTCAGCGTCCACATAACCTCAGCCCTCGTGCAGGCGGGCTCGGACAACCACCAGGTCCTGGAGATAGTGAACAACGCGCCCTTCACCATGGCCCTCCATTCCGGGATGCGCATCTCCCAGGTCGTTTTCTACCAGCTGCGCACCCCTACATCCGCGCCATACGCGAAATTCGGCAAAATAGCCCGCAGGCAGTAGGTTTTAATAATTCCATTTGCGTAATATTACCGGTGCTAATATGGCGCAAAGGCAGGCCCAGACGCATACGGCCCATGTGGATGTCGGAAGGGGGGTTGTTTACGAAATTACCTATACGGGAACGAAAATCCCGGCCAGCAATTATGCGGAGTTCGCAAGATTGTTGAGAAACCAGGACTTCAGCCTCGTTTCCCTCGTGAGGGCCACTGAGGATTCGAGGAGGGCGATAAACCTCCAGGGCACCTCAATAGACGCGGTCGCAAAGAGGATAGAGCGAAAGTATGGTTCCACCGAATCCAGGGAAGCGCCCACGGAAGAGGCGCGCCAGGCATATGATTCCACCGAAAGGGCCGCGAGGCGCGTGGGCAGTGCGTTCGCTGAGACCGGCGAACGCATCCTTTCATCCATTGTGCCCAGCAGGACAGAGGAGAGTCCCGTCATAAGCCCATCCAGGCGGGCGCGGCCCGCCGAGGTTGTTCCCGCAATCCGGGAAATCGAAATTGAAGCCACGGCCGAGGGCGCCGCAGAAGCGGCTCCTGCCACGGCGGAAGCGGCCCCCCGCAGGCGCGGGCAGGTGACACACGCTTCCGTCCCGATAGCGGTGATGCGCGGGCACCAGAGCGTGAACTACGAATTCGAGATAACCTACGACCCAAGCAGGCTTAGCGAAGAGCAGTATGCAAGGCTGAAATCCAATCTCGACCGCTTCGGCATGGTTGACGCCGCCTTCTTCGACAGGCCAGAAAACCGCGCCGCGGTGATAAGGTTCAGGTACCGGCAGATGGGCTCTGAATACGGCGCCTGGAAGGCGGGCTCGGATTTCCACAACAGGTTCATAACCACGGCCCGGACTCCGATGCGCTACGAAATCCGCGATAGGGAAACAAACGAAATCGTGGGAAGGCTTAACATATATGTGGATACCGACAAGGCCAGAGACATACCTGAGCTCAGGGACCCCAGCCAAATCACCGTGGAACTCCTGCGCGACCTGCAGAAAAGGGGATTGGTCGCAGGCATATCCACACCTTCCGAAGGAAGAGGGGAAACCGTATGGGTCCGCGGCAACCTGGACACTTACCTTGCCAGGATTGAGCGCCTGGGCAGGCCGCTTGCTTTCTCCGAGAGGGGCGCTTAGCCCCTCTGCTCCCTACGCACGTACTGCAGAATCAGCGCCTACCTGTAAATCACTATTTTCTTTATCTCCCCAAGCAGCTCTTTCTCATTTTCATTAAGGGAGTCCCCCTTCTCCTCCCATTTGAACACCTGGGCCTTGCCCATCGCTGTATAGAGCACGTCCCCTTCCCTCACATCCTTCCCCAGCACAATCTCGTCAGATGAAATGGCCAGCTTCGCCCCCGCATCCGCCTCGTCCACAGCCTTCCCCTCGTTCTGTATTCCCTTCACCTCCCCAAGGTCCTCGCCCGAGGCGTTCATCAGCCGCACGCCCTTCCTCAGCTTACCCGCCTCCACGCTTATTCCGAAAACCGCGGGCTTGCTCACCCTGAAGAAGAACCCCTTCAGCGCCTTTATCTTCGCGGGCCAGGGGAGCTCAGCCTCCAGCTCCTTCTTCTCCCTCGCCTTCTCCCCTGCTTTCCATTCCTCATAGTCCTCTATGAACTTGTAAATCACGTTGCTCCACAGCACGGGCACGCCCGCCCCCTCGGCCTCTTCCCTGGCCTCGTCCATCACCTTAACGTTGAAGCCGAATATCACCCCATCATACCTGTTCGTGGAGCGCACCGCCTTCGCCTCGGCGACATCGGTCCTCGTGACCGCCCCTATCCCCGCCTTGCTCACCTTTATCCCGTATTTCCCGAACAGGCACAATATCGCCTCTATGCTGCCAAGCGAATCCGCCTTTACAATCACGCCTTCCTCCCCGCTTTCAAACAGCAATTGCTTCGCGTGCGCCTCCAGTTCCCTCTTCTGCGCCTCAAAATCCTTCACAACATACAGCGGTGAGCCGGGCAGCGCCCCCTCCAGCTCGGGCGCGAGCACCTTCACGCCCGCGGCCGCCTCTATCCTTTCCAAATATGAGTATTTGTCCTTCGCCCCCTTCGCAAGGTTCGGCTCCAGCAGCGCCCTCACCCTGGTTTTCCTCACCCCGTCCCGCGCGAGGAACACCACCTCGTCCCCCTTCGCAATCATCCCGTCATAAAGGACTATGTCCACCGTGCTGCCCAGGCCCTTCTCCTCCTTCACCTCCAGCACGGTCCCCTTGCCTTCTTCCAGCCCCATCTCCAGCCTTTTCTCCATGAACTTCTGGCTCAGCCCGGCAATCAGGAGCAGGAGTTCCGCCAGCCCCTCCCTTGTTTTTGCGCTCAGCGGAATGATCGCAATCTGCTTCTTGAAATCCGTGATCCTGTCGAACCTGTCGCAGTCGAAACCGTGCGTTGAAAGCGCCCCCATCAGCTCGTACATCTTCGCATCCACCGCCTCACGCACATGCGGCGGCTGCTTCGCAAGGGATTTCAGGAAGGATTCGGTCCCCTGCTTTTTCCACCCGTGCACCAGGTCTATTTTGTTCGCCGCCACCACGAAGGGGGTTTTGCACTGTTTCAGTATCCTTATGCTCTCGACCGTCTGCGGCTGGAATCCCTGCGCCGCATCCACCACCAGTATCGCCATGTCCGCGATGCTTCCCCCGCGCTCGCGCAAATTCGTGAACGCCTCGTGCCCCGGCGTGTCTATGAACAGCAGCCCCGGAATCCCTATTTTTATCTTCATTATCTCCGCCACAGGAGCGGAAGCCTTCTCAATCGCCTCCCGCGGCAGGTAGCTCGCCCCAATCATCTGAGTGATCGCCCCCGCCTCCTTCGCGGCGACAGCGCTGCCCCGGATTGCATCTAGCAGAGACGTTTTTCCATGGTCCACGTGCCCTAGCACGCAGATTATGGGCGAGCGGACAGCCATAAGGTTAGAGATTGCCAGAAAAACGTTTTAAACCAGCATCCCAAAATACAATCCAATGCAAAAATCCAAATCCTTCCGCCTGTCCATGTTCCTGCTTCCCATCGCGATAGTGCCGGTTGGCCTGATAATCCTCCTCCTGCTCGGAATCCCGTTCCATCCGGACACGGGCGCAATGCTTTCCTCCCCCCTCTTCCTCCTCATCTCCGCCCTCACATTGATAGGCTTCTTCATAAATTTCTGGATAGTATTCCCGCACGCAAAAAAACACTGGGGTGCGCTCGCCAGCGCCCTCCTCTGGCCAGCCAACTTCATAGTCTCAGGCTTCTCGCTCGCCTACTTCACCTGGAACCTGCTGCCCTTCCACCTTTTCGTGCTCCCCATGTTCGCGGCCTCTGCCTACAACTACTATTCCCTCATGAAAAAATCAGGAAAATAATCAGTAAACAATCTCGTTCATCTTTTTCTTCTTGAACGCCTCTTTCAATTCCATCGCAATCCTTCTTCCCGTGCTCACATGTTCCCCGTGCGTGAATTCAGCATAAGGATGATACAATATGTTCGTCCCCGCCACAATCCGCGCAGAAATCTCGAACGCATAAATGTCCAAATCCTCCGTCACAATCGTCTCCACGCAGAACGGCCCGTGCATCCCCCCGAACAATTCTTTGGAGGTGTCGCTCACATTCCTCCCCATTTCCATGAACTCAGGGAGCAGGGATTCCCTAAGCACCATGGACGCGTTCCCCATCACCGTAAAAGACAAAGGGACGTTCCCTCCCGCCGCCACAGCCCGCGCAATCTCCTCGGCATTGCTCTCCACCCTCCTGTCCACGCCCATCAGCTCCACGTGCCCGTAAGAGGTCCTGAACCCCGCACCGGAAAACGCGGAATGGAAATAATGCGGATACGCCCGAACCCCCACAATAAATTCCTGTATGAGCGCCTTCCTCTTCCCAATCTTCTCCCAGTACTCCTTCTCGCTTTTCACAATCATGTACCCGTGGCCGCCCTTCGCCCCAGGGAACTTCACAATCGCCATCCGGTCTATCTCCTCCGGCTTCATCGTTTTGGGCACACGCAGCCCGGCCTTCTCCATCCAGGAGAACATCTTCATCCTGTCCCTTTCAAACTGCAAACTCCTCCTATTTCCAAAAACAGGCACCGCCATCCCGTCCAGCCTCTCACCCACATACTCCACAAAGGAGCCGTGCGGAACTGCAACCGCATCCCGCGCAACCAGCTCGTCCACCGGCACGTCCGCCAGCGAATCCACCACAAGGAACTCGTCCGGCGCCGCATGCGGGAAGGATTTGTAGAATTCCAGCCTGTCCTTCGTGCATATCCCGATAGTATGCACCTTCTCCTGCCTCGCACCGCGGAAAATCTGGAGCGCCGAATGGGAGCACACGGTCGCGATGCAGAGCTTCTTATAGCCGGATAGGATGCCCTCTATCTTCCCCTTTTCAATCAGGCCCATATTATAAATGGAAAAGAAACCAATAAAAACACGCGAGCCCCGGGGCTTCCGGCGCGCCCCGCAGGCCCGCCCGCCGGCACATCCTTTATAAATTCTTCTATGGATATTCCTTGTTAACTTATCCGGCTTACCGGAAACGCTTCGCGTTAACCTGGTTGGCTCACGGCGTCCCTTCAGGGAAGGGCTACGCAAAAAGGGTAATAATATGACGGACATACACAAGCCCAGACGGGGTTCTCTAGCGTTCAGGCCCAGGAAGCGCGCCTATTCCCAGATGCCATCGGTAAACGCATGGCCCGAGTCCAAGGACGTCAGGCTGCTCGGCGCGGCAGGCTACAAGGCGGGCATGTCCCAGATATGCCATGTCGATGACAGTGAAAACGTCACAAAAGGGCAGGAGGTCGCCTCCGCGGTCACCGTGGTAGAGATGCCTCCCCTCGCGGCTTACGGCTTCAGGGGCTACAAGGATGGCAGGAACGTCGGCGACGTCCTAGTTGACAACGCCGCGCTGCTCAAGAGGCTCGGGATAAAGAAGGCCTCAAAAAAGCCGCTGGCCCCCGAGTCCGTGGACGAGATATCCCTGCTTGCGTTCACCCAGCCGGAAAAGACCGGCATAGGCAAGAAGCACCCGGAGCGGATGGAGATCCGCGTGGGCGGCGGGGACGTCAAGGCGCGCATAGACTTCTGCACATCCCTCCTTGGGAAGGAGCTTTCCCCCAAGGACATATTCAAGCCAGGGGAATACGTTGACGTGATTTCGGTCACCAAGGGGAAAGGGTGGCAGGGCGCGGTCAAGAGGTTCGGAATCGCCCTCCAGAGGCCGAAGGCGACCGGGAAGAGGAGGCATGCGGGCACCCTGGGCCAGTGGCACCCCGGCTACATCCTGTACACCGCACCCCGCGCCGGCCAGATGGGCTACCACAAGCGCACCGAGCTGAACAAGCGCATCCTGAAGGTAGGCGAGAATGTGGACGAGATAAACCCCAAAGGCGGCTTCCCGCATTACGGTTTCGTGAAGAACCATTATATACTAATTAAGGGGTCTGTGCCCGGGCCGGCAAAAAGGCTGGTCAGGTTCAGGCTCGGGATGAGGGGCTGTGCCGGCGCGGAGCCGAAGATAACCCAGCTCAGGTAGGTGTGGAACATGAAGGCAAAGGTATATTCTCTCGAAGGCGCGGCTTCCGGAAGCGTCGAGCTCCCGTCCGCTTTCTCCGAAATCGTGAGGGAGGAGATAATCCGCAGGGCGGTGCTCAGCGACGAGTCCAGGCTCTACCAGCCCAAGGGCAACTTCCCTGAAGCAGGCTTCCAGACCTCCGCGAAATACCGCGGAAGGAAGGACGACTACGGCTCCCTCAAGAACAAGGGCCAGGCGAGGCTCCCGCGCGAGGTCCGCCCCAAGGGCGGCCACGGAAAGGTCCGCCGGATCCCTTCTTCGGTGGGGGGCCACAGGGCTCACCCGCCCAAGCCATCCAAGATACTCGTGGAGCGCATGAACAAGAAGGAGTACAGGAAGGCGCTCAGGAGCGCAATCGCGGCAACCGCCCTCCCCTCTTTCGTGAAGGCGCGGGGCCACAAATTCTCCTGCGAGCTCCCGCTCGTTTTCGAGGACAGGCTTGAATCCCTCTCCCGCACCAAGGAGGTGCTGGCCGCGCTGGGCAAGGTCGCCGGCGAGGACATCGTGCGCGCGAAGGAGAGCAGGAAGCCCAGGAGCGGGGTGCGCTCGAGGAAGGCCGGCACGAGGAAGGCGAAATCCATCCTCCTGGTGGTCGGCGGCGGCAGCGTCCTCAGGGCGGCAAGGAACCTCCCGGGGGTCAACGTCGTCAAGGCGGAGGACCTCAAGGTGAAGGACCTTGCGCCCGGAACGCACGCGGGCAGGCTCACGGCCTATACGCAGAATGCGCTCAGGAAGATTGGAGAGGTGTGCTGAATGGTGCTCATCGCCCCGGTAAAGACGGAAAAGGCAATAGGGAAGATTGAATTCGAGAACACGATAACCTTCCGCGTCGAGAACAGCGCAACCAAGCCCCAGGTGAGGGACGAGGTGGAGAAGGTTTTCGGGGTGAAGGTCGCCTCGGTGCGCATGCTCAACACGCTCGGCGGCGGCAAGCGCGCGGTCGTGAAGCTCGCGGATGGCTCCAAGGCGGAGGACATATCCTCCAAGCTCAAGATGGTGTAGGTGTTTTAGATGGGAAAAATGCTCAAAAGCCAGAAAAGGGGGAAAGGATCCCCCCGGTATCTCACCCCGAAGATGAGGTACAAGGTGCACCTGCAGTACCGCGACTATGACGACGCGGAAAAGGCGGGCGTGCTCAAGGGGCAGGTCCTCAGTTTCGTCGACGACCCGGCAAGGGGCGCGCTCCTGATGAAGGTAAGATACGACAACGGCGAGGAGAAGCACCTGCTCGCCTCAGAGGGCGTCTGCCTCGGCGACACGCTGGAACAGGGCGCGCAGGCGTCCATCTCCACCGGGAACGTCCTCCCGCTTTACCGGATACCGGACGGCGCGTTCATATTCAACCTAGAGCTCACCCCGGGCGACGGGGGGAAGCTGGTCCGCGCCCCAGGCTCCTATGCGATCCTTGTTTCCAAGGAGGGGCCCAAGGCATACGTCAAGCTCCCGAGCAAGAAGGTGATAACCGTATCCTCGGACAACCGCGCGCAGATAGGCGTTGTCTGCGGAGGCGGCCGCACCGAGAGGCCCATGCTCAAGGCAGGCACCAACTATTACAAGATGAAGGCGCAGAACCGCCTTTGGCCGGTGCCAAGGGGGGTCCACCAGTCAGTCTACAACCACCCGCACGGCGGAAAGCAGCACCACGAGGGGAAGCCCACCACGGTTTCCAGGGGCGCCCCGCCCGGCAGCAAGGTCGGCCACATAGCCGCCAGGGGTACCGGGAGGAAGAAATCCAAGAAGGCCGTCGGGAAGGCAGGTGAATAGTCATGGCACGAAAGGAAATATTCAGGGGATACGAGGAAGAGCAGATGAAGGGGATGTCCGTGGAGGAATTCCTCCCGCTCCTCACGTCCAGGGAAAGGAGGACCGTGAGGAGGGCGAACCAGAACCCGGCCTACAAGAAACTCATCGACAAGGTGAGGAAGCTCAAGAAGGAGGGCAAGCTGGACAAGCCGATAAAGACACAGGTCAGGGACGCGGTCATCCTCCCCGAATGGCTCGGCCTGCGCTTCGCCATCCACAACGGCAAGGAATACAAGCAGGTCCAGATAACCCTGAATGCCCTCGGCAAGAGGCTAGGCGAGCTTTCCCACAGCACATACAGGGTGCTGCACTCCGGCCCCGGCGTGGGCGCCACGAGGGGAAGCAAGTTCGTCCCGCTCAAGTGAGGTAATGGAATGTATTCATGCATCATAGAGAAGGGGAAGGAAGGGGACTTCGCCCGCTCGCGCGTCGAGGGGGTGGACGCCTCGGTGAAGGACCTGGTGGAGGTCTGCGGCAACATCCGCAGGAAGCCCGTTGGCGCGGCGCTCCGCATCCTCGAGGAGGCGGCGGACGGCTCCATGCCCATCCTCTACCGCAGCAACAACAAGCGTCTCGGCCACAGGCGCGAGCTGGGCGGCAGGAAGGGGAGGTACCCCAAGAAGTCCGCGAAGATAGTCCTCAAGGCGCTGAAGAGCGCGATAGCAAACGCGCAGGCAAAGGGCCTCAGCGAGGAGCTTATAGTCATGCACGCGGCCGCAAACAAGAAGATGGAGCACGGGAGGCTCTCCTCGAAGGGGAGGCGCAACTACTCCGGCCTCATAACCGCGCGCGTTGAGATAGTTTTGAAGGAGAAGGAGGGCGCCAAGAGGCCCGAGAAGCCGAGGCAGAAGGCGGAACCGAAGCCCGAGCAGAAGCCAGAGCCAACCCAAAAGCCCGCGGAAACCCAGGTGGGGGCGAAGCCGGAAAAGGAGGCGCCCGGGGAGGGGGCGAAGGCCGAAAAGCCCGCACCCTCCGGGGAGAAGGGCAAGGCGGTGAAGGCGGGGATGAAGGCCGACGAGGACAAGCTGGCCACTGCGCGTGAGCAGAAGGCGGAGCAGAAGGTGAAGGAGCAGAAGGAGCCCCTTCCCGGAAGGAAGCCCGTTCAGAAAGGGAAGTGATTGGATGGCAATAGAGAAGAAATTCATTGATTCGCCGATAGAGAAGTACCGGGTGATGAAGTTCCTCGAGAAGGAGCTCGACAAGGCCGGAGTCGCCAACATCGACATCCAGCGCACGCCCATGGTGACCAGGATAGCGATAGAGGTGCTCAACCCTGGCCGCGTGATAGGGAAGAAGGGGAAGACGATAAACGCGCTCACGGAGACACTCCGCACCAAGTTCGGGATAGAGAACCCCCAGATAAGCGTGGTGGAGTCCAGGAACCCGAACCTGGAGCCGAGCCTGGTCGCGAAGAAGGCCTGCAAATACATCGAGACCGGGAAGAAGGTCCGTTCGGTCCTCCACTTCCTCATAAAGGACATCATGCGCAACGGCGCGGTAGGCGCCGAAGTGGTCGCGTCCGGCAAAATCGGCGCGAAGGGCGCGAGGGCGAAATCCCTCCGCGTCTCGGTCGGCTACATCCCCAAGGCAGGGGAGCCGGCAAGGCTTGTGAGGGAATCCCACATAGCCGCGAACACAAAATCCGGGATAATCGGGGTGCTGGTCAGGATAGCGCCCCCAGGCACGGTCTTCCCGGACAAGGGCGCGCCCAAGGAGATAGTGCTCCCCAAGGTGCTCGCGAAGGGAGAGGGTGGTAGGTGATGGCGGTCGCGAAGATCAGGGACCTCAGGTCGCTTTCCGGGGATGAGCTTTCCAAGAAGCTGGATGCGTACAGGCGCGAGATGCTCGAGGTGGGGGAGAACCCCAAGAAGAAGGTGAACCTCCGCAGGGCGATCGCGCGCGTGCTCACCATCCTAAACGAGAAGGGGCCTGCCGCGGAGAAGCCCGCGAAGGGCGATGGAAAAAAGGTGAAATGATTTGGCTGAGCTATGCAAGAAATGCGGGATGATAAAGGACCTCTGCGTGTGCGAGATACTCGACAAGGAGGAGGCGACCAAGATAAGGGTCTACACCGTCAAGGCGAAGTTCAAGAAGCTCGTGACCATCGTGGAGGGCATAGACCGGAAGAACATGGACGACGCCGCAAAGGGCCTGAAGCAGGCGCTTGCGTGCGGAGGGACCGCGAAGGACGGCCAGATAGTCCTTCAGGGGGACCACAAGAAGAAGATGCGGAACATCCTGGTGAAGATGGGGTATTCCGCGGAGAGCATACAGGTGGAATGACGTTCACAGGTGATTGGTTTGACAGAATGCAATGACAAGAACTGTTATGTTCATGGCGGCATTTCCGTGCGGGGCACCCGCCTCACCGGGAAGGTCGTCAGCGACAAGGGGAAGCACACCGTGGTTGTCGAGAGGGAGGTTTCCAAGCAGGTCTCCAAGTACAAGAGGTTCGCAAGGAGCAACTCCCGCATACCCGCGCATAACCCGGAGTGCATCGGCGCCAGGAAGGGCGACACCGTCCGCATAGGCGAGACACGCAAGATAAGCAGGACAAAGTCCTGGACGGTGCTCGAGGTAGTGTCCAAGGGTGAGGAGCAATGAAATCGCTCGGTTCGCATGTGACAAAGGGGCTCCTGGTCGGCACGCGCCTGCTCTGCCACGACAACAGCGGCGCAAGGGAGATACAGATAATCGGCGTCCTGCGCAACAACACCACCCGCAAGAGGGTGCCGAGCGCAGGCGTGGGCAACCTCATAATCGCCTCCGTGAAGAAGGGCAACCCGGACATGGTGAAGAAGATAGTGCGGGCGATAGTCATCCGCCAGAAGAAGGAGTTCCGCAGGCCCAACGGGCTGCGCATCTCGTTCGAGGACAACGCCGCGGTGCTTATAACCGAGGACGGGCTCCCGGTCGGGACCGAGATAAAGGGCGTGGTGGCGAAGGAAGTGGCGGAGAGGTACCCGAAGGTCGCGGCCATTTCGCCCGGCGTGATATAGGGGGATGCTTATGAAAAAGAGGACTGAAAGGAAAAACGCCTTCTGCGGGGACATCCACTCCAGGAAGGCGAGGATGCACGTGCACATTTCCAAGGAGCTCAGGGCGAAGGCGGGCGTGAAGATGCGCTCCCTGCTTGTGAACAAGGGGGACACGGTTAAGGTGATGCGCGGGGACAGCAGGGGGAAGTCCGCGAAGGTCGCGCGCGTCAGCATGGCCAAGGGAAAGGTGTACCTCGAGGGCGTCTCGCAGAGGAACAGGCGCGGGGTGGAATCCCTGCTCCCGTTCGAGCCGTCCAACCTGGTGCTCACGGATATGAAGGACACCCCGTCCAGGAAGGGGATTTTGAAGGGTGCTTGAAATGGCAAAGAGGGGAAGAGGCAACCACATGAAGAGGATTGCGGCGCCGAAGGCGGTGCCCATACACGACAAGAAGGCACACACGTGGATGGCCAGGGCGAAGCCCGGCCCCCACAGCACTAAGATGGCGATACCGCTCTCCGTGCTCATCCGCGACGTGCTCGGGCTGGCCGACACGCTTTTCGAGGTGAAGAAGATACTCAACGCAAGGCGCGTGCTCGTGGACGGGAAGGCGCGCACCGAGCCGTCCTACCCGGTCGGGCTCATGGACGTGGTCTCCATACCGGACGCCAAGCTCCACTACCAGATCACCGTCTCCCGCGGCAAGCTCCAGCCCAGGAAGATAGACGAGAAGGAGGCTGGCCACAAGTTCCTGAAGGTCGTAGGCAAGCGCACCGTCGCCGGCGGCAGGCAGAGCATACGCTTCCACGACGGGAGGAGCCTCCCCGGGGACAACCACATGAAGATAGGCGACTCCGCAATCTTCTCGTTCAAGGACGGGAAGATAGAGAAGCTCCTCAAGAGGGGCGTGGGCGCGAAATGCCTGGTTGTGAGCGGCAAGCACGCCGGCAAGGAGGCAAAGATAGAGAAGTTCTTCGAGGGGAAGGAAGGCAGGCCCACCGAGGTGATGGTGAAGACGCCGGAAGGCGAGGTCCGCACGCTGCTGGACTACCTCTTCATAATAGGTGATGCCTGATGGAAACCAACCCGATGCTCGGCATAGCGATAGACAAGGTCACCGCCAACATAGGCATAGGCGCGAGCGGCGACCGCCTGGACAACGCAAAGGAGCTCCTCGGCAAGCTCACCGGCGCAAAGGTGGTCCTCACCCGCGCCAAGAAGAGGAACCCGACCTTCAAGCTCAGGGTGGGCCTCGAGATAGGGGTGAAGACAACCCTCCGCGGCAAGGGTGCGCGCGACTTCCTTGACAAGGCGCTAACCGCCAAGAAGAGGACGCTCCAGGCGAGGAATTTCGACGAGAGGGGCAATTTCGCCTTCGGCATCCACGAATACATCGACTTCCCGGGGGCGAAGTACGACCCGAAGCTGGGGATGATGGGGATGGATGTCTGCGTCACGCTCAAGAGGCGCGGCAAGCGCATATGCGAGAGGCGCGTGAAGCGCTCCGTTGTTGGCAAAAGCCACATTGTCTCCAAAGAGGAGGGAATAGAGTTCGCAAAGTCCGAGCTCGGCATAAAGGTTGAGTGATTAGATGGCTGTTCCTGCTGATGAGAGGTTCAAGGGGAAAGGGAAGCGGAAGTGCAGGCTGTGCGGTTCGTCCCGCGGCCTGATAAGGAAATACGGGCTCTGCATATGCAGAAGGTGCTTCCGGGAAGCCGGAGAATCCATCGGATTCAGGAAATACTGAGGTGTGATGATGGCAATTGACCTTTTGGCGGACGCGCTCAACACGATAAAAACCCACGAGATAAAGGGGGAGAAAAGGTGCGAAGTTAGGGCATCCAAAATCGTTGGCGAGGTCTTCCGAATACTCAAGGAGAAGGGATACGTGGCATCATACGACTACGTTGACGACGGGAGGGGCGGCTTCTTTGAAGTGCTCCTTTCGGGGACCATAAACGACTGCGGCGTGATAAAGCCCAGGTTCCCGGTCAAGAAGAGCGAATGGGCCAGGATGGAGGAGAGGTTCATACCCGGGGTTGGAGTAGGCCTTTTGGTCGTCTCCACGCCAAAGGGGATAATGACCAACTCCGAGGCGCATGAGAAGCAGATGGGCGGCAGGCTCATCGCATTCGTGTATTAGGTGTTTGAGATGATAGAGGTAAAGATACCGGAAGGGGTCGAATTCACCGTCTCCTCCAACGTGCTCAGGGCGAAGGGCAGGATGGGGGAGGTGGTGCGCGAGTTCAGGGGCGCGCCGCTCAGCCTTTCCCTCGAGGGGAAGGTGCTCAGGGTGTCCTCCCCGGACCGCGCGGTAGAGGGGACCGCCGCATCCCACGCAAGCATAATGTGCGAGGGCGTGCTCAAGGGGTTCGAGAGGAGGATGGTCATCCGCTTCGCGCACTTCCCGGTCACGCTCGAGACCAAGGGCGACACGCTCCTCATAAAGAACTTCCTCGGGGAGAAGAAGCCCCGCAAGGCGAAGATAATCGGGAAGGTCAAGATAGATGTCAAGGGCCAGGACGTTAAGCTTTCCGGCCCGGACAAGGAGGCCGTGGGCCAGACCGCGGCGAACATCCGCGCCGCGACCCGCATACGCGACAAGGACGGCAGGGTGTTCCAGGACGGGATATACAACGTAGGGTGATGTTTATGGCTGAGAAGAAAACGCATCCGTATTTCAACGTGCCCAACTACCGTGGCAAGCACGGGAAGATGCGCGTGAGCGGGAAATGGAGGAAGCCCAAGGGCGTAGACAACAAGAAAAGGATAAGGAAGGCGTCGCACGGCGCATGCCCGCGCGTGGGCTACGGCAACCCCCCCTCAATCCGCGGAAGGCACCCATCCGGGCTGGAAGAATTCTTGGTGCACAGGCCCGAGGACCTCGAATCCGCGAAGGGCAAAATCGCTGTAATCTCCTCTTCGGTCGGGAAGAGGAAAAGGCTCCTCATCCAGGCAAAGGCCAAGGAGATGAAGGTCAGGACCAAAGGGAGGTCGGTCTCATGAGCACAACCACGGTCAAGAGGCTCGCGGCGGACATACTCGGCGTCGGCCTTAACAGGGTAAGGCTTGACAAGGGCAACCTTGGCAAGGTGGAGGAGGCCCTCACCCGCGCCGACGTGCGCGCCCTAATAGACGACGGGACGGTATACGCAATCCCGCTGAGGGCGGGCCACAGGTCCAAGGAGAGGTCCAGGCAGGGCCGCGGGCGGAGGAAGGGGCAGAAGAAGGCCCGCACCGGCGGCAAGTCCGCCTGGATGCTGCGCATACGCTCCCAGCGCGCGTTCCTTGAGCAGCTGCTCGGGAGCGGGGAGCTGCCCGCAGGGCACAAGCGCGCCATATACATGAAGATAAAGGGCGGCGCCTTCAGGGGCAAGGCCGCGATGAGGGCATACCTCGTGGAGAACAGGATGCTCAGGGCGAAGGAGTGATGGGTGAAGCTGATGGCAAGAGCAAAAGGTCCGAAATATGAGGCGCCTTTCAGGAGGAGGCGCGAAAACGTTACGAACTACGCCAAGAGGCTGGCGCTCGTCAAGGGCGGCCTGCCCAGGATGGTGGTCCGCAAGGGCAGCACCTCCCTGGTGGTCCAGTTCGTAGAGTACACGCCCACGGGCGACAAGGTGATAGCGGGCATAAGCTCGAACGCGCTCGGGAAGTTCAAATGGGCCCCCCGCGCCAACCTGCCCACCGCATACCTGACCGGCCTGTATGCCGGAAGGCTCGCGAAGAAAAAGGGCGTGAAGGAGTTCGTGCTCGACACCGGGCTCTATCCCCCTGTCAAAGGCTCGCTCCTGTTCGCCGCCCAGAAGGGGGCGATGGATTCCGGGCTCGGGAGCCCCCACGGCGAGGGGCTTGTGGACGAGGGCCGCATAACCGGCTCCCACATAGAGGAATACGCCAAGTCGCTTGGCGATGACGATTACAAGAGGAGGTTCTCCAGCTACCTGAAGGACGGCTTCAAGCCCAGGGAATTCACATCCCACTTCAGCAGCGCCAAGGAGGCAATCCTCAAGGAGGCATGATAAAATGGCGAAAGGAAGAAGGGGAAAAAGCAGCACAAACAAGAAGGAGGAGGTAATCCAGCTGGACATCGCCTCCTGGACACCCCGCACCTCGATAGGGAAGAGGGTGAAGGCTGGCGAGATATCCAATATCGACCAGATACTGGATGACGGGATAAAGATCCTGGAGCCCGAAATCGTGGACGTGCTGCTCCCCGAGCTCGAGGCCGAGACGCTTTCGATAACCCCCACCCAGAGGTCCACGGACTCCGGGAGGAAGATGCAGTTCCGCGCGGTGCTCGTTATGGGGGACAAGAAGGGCCATGTGGGCATAGGCGTGGGCAAATCCGAGGAGGTCAAGCCCGCGCTGGAATACGCGATGAGGGACGCCCGCAAGAACATGGTCCGCGTGAGGATGGGATGCGGGAGCTGGGAGTGCAAGTGCGGAACCGCGCATTCGGTCCCCCAGAGGCTCGCGGGAAAATACGGCGCGACAACCATCACGCTCAAGCCGGCCCCCAAGGGGCTCGGGATAGCCGCCAACACGGTGGTCAGGAAGGTGCTTTCCATAGCGGGCCTCAGGGACGTCTGGAGCTCCGCCCTGGGCTCCACCTCGAACGTGTACAACACCGCGATGGCCACGGTGGAGGCGCTGGACTCTATAAACAAGAGGAAGCCGCAACCCGGTGAGGCCATATGAAGCTCGCGATTGTAAGGGTAAGGGGAAGGAGGAACATGACCCCCAAGATAGGGAGGACGCTGGAGATGCTCAACCTCCACCGCACAAACCAGTGCGTGGTCATGGAGGATTCCCCCCCCATCCGCGGGATGCTGCAGCTCTGCAAGGACTACCTTGCCTTCGGGCCCATAAGCGAAGGCACGCTCTCCGCCCTCATGAAGAAAAGGGGGGAGAAGGGAGGAAGGATGCTTTCGGAGATAATGGAGGAAGGGGAGATATCCGAGGCCGCGAAGAAGGTGATGCACGGCGAGAAGCTAGAAAACTTCTCAGACCGCGTTTTCAGGCTCCACCCGCCGCGCAAGGGCTTCAGGGACATAAAGAGGCCCGTGGCCCAGGGCGGCGACCTTGGCTGGCGCGAGGACATGGACGCGCTCGTCAAGAGGATGATGTGAGGTGCTCATATGCCGAAAAGGAAGCAGAAAAGAAAAGTGAGGATGAGGGGCTCCCGTTTCCACGGTTTCGGGAACGTAAAGAACAAGAGGGGCTCCGGATGCAGGGGGGGCGTGGGCAACGCCGGGCTCCACAAGCACAAGTTCTCCTGGGTGACCCGGAACGACCCGGACTACGGCAGGGTGATGGGATTCGTGCCGCGCAATAGGCCCGAAACCCCGTGCATGAACCTCTACGAGATAAACGCGATGGCCGAGGCCGGCAAGCTGAAGGCCGAGGGCGGGATGATGGGCTTCGAGTTCAGGGGCAAGATATTGGGCTCCGGCGAGGTGCGCCACCCAATATCATTAAAAGCGTTATCCTGGAGCAAGATAGCCGAGAAAAAAATCAAGGCCGCAGGGGGCGGGCTTTCAAAGATAGAGTGAACTGAATGGGCGCGATACTTGACGGGTTCCACAGGATTTCCCACTACCTCCCGGAGATAAGGGCACCGGCAAAGATACCCAGCGTGAAGGAGCGGTTCATATGGACCGGCCTCGCGCTGCTGCTCTTCTTCGTGATGTACAACACCACCGCTTTCGGGGTTGTGCACCAGTCCGGCGGCTTCGACTTCCTGCAGATGATCACCGCTTCGCGCATGGGCTCCCTGCTCACAACCTCCATCGGCCCCATAGTGCTCGCGTCCATATTCCTGCAGCTCTTTTCCGGGGCCGGGCTCATACCTCTGGACCCCAAGAACCCCGAGCACAAGAAGAAGTTCCAGGAGGTCCAGAAGGTCCTCGCGCTCATAATCGCCCTCGTGGAGGCGACCATATTCGTCACGAACGGCACGGTGCTCCTTGTGGACCCGGCATCCTCCCTGCTCGTAGCCCTCGTCATATTCCAGATAGCCCTCGGTTCCGCGATAGTGCTCTACCTCGACGAAATAGTCACCAAATACGGGATCGGCAGCGGCATCTCGCTCTTCATCGCGGCCGGTGTCTCCTTCTCCATAATCGCCGGGGCGATAACCCTCCTCATAGGGGAAGGAGGGGTTACCGGCGCGGTCGCAGGAGGGGGCGCCGAAGCTATACCCAACGCCCTGCTCGTGCTCCTTCCGCTAATATTCACCTTGATAGTTTTCACCGTTGTGTGCTATTGCGAAGGGGTCAAGGTGGAGATTCCGCTCGCCTACCAGCAGGCCCGCGGGATTGCGCCCAAGCTACCGCTCAACCTTTTCTACCTTTCCAACATCCCGGTCATCTTCGCATCAGCGCTTCTCCTCAACATACAGCTCTTTTCCGGAATGCTCGCCGGCGCCACCCTGGACATAGGGGGCACCAACATAGTCCCGTTCTTCGGTTTCGTCGACTCAAGCGGCCAGCTCCGCGACGGGCTCCTTTATTTCTTCAGCCCCATCCACGGGGGCAACACCATAGCGCAGCTGAACTTCCTTTTGAACGGCACCACCCCGATTTTCGGGATACCGGAATGGGTGCACGCCATAACCTACGTGTTGTTCCTTTCCCTGGTTTCCGTCCTGTTCGGCATCTTCTGGGCAGAGACGTCCGGGATGGACACAAGGGGGATGACCAACCAGCTTATGCAGTCCGGGATGCAGGTCCCGGGGTGGAGGCGCGACCCGCGCATCCTGGAGAAGGTGCTCTCCAAATACATCCCGCCCCTCATAATACTCGGTTCGTTCCTTGTGGGGCTGCTTGCGGGCCTGGCCGACCTGACGGGTGCGCTCGGTACCGGAACCGGTATCCTGCTTACCGTAGGCATATTCTACCGCACCTACCTCCAGATGAAGAGGCAGAAGCTGCTGGACGCGGTCCCGTTCCTTGGGGATTTGTCTTCGGGTTGATGATATGATAATCGTGATGGGCCTTCCCGGCGCAGGGAAGTCTTCGGTTCTGGCTGGAGCAGAGGGGACGGGCTACGCCTTCCTCAACTACGGCACCCTCATGTTCGGGATTGCAAAGGAGAAATTCGGGATATCGCACAGGGACGAGATGCGGAAGCTGCCGGTAGAGAAGCAGAAGCAGGTGCAGGAGGCGGTCTCCCTTCGCCTTTCTTCCGAGCGGGGGAAAGTTGTCCTCGACACCCATTGCTCCATAAAGACTTCCAGGGGATACCTCCCCGGCCTCCCGTTCTCCCTCCTCGAGAAGCTGCACGTGGACGCGGTGGTGCTGCTTACCGCAACCCCGGAGGAGATAATGGGGAGGAGGGAATCCGACGCAACCCGCGCCCGGGACCCGGAAACCATCGATTCGATAAGGGAACACGACCTGATGAACAAGGCCCTCCTGGCCGCGTATGCCGCCCACAGGGGCTGCCCCGCGCGCATAATATACAACCACGACGGGAAGCTGGAGGACGCAGTCCGCCAGCTCAGGGGGATGCTGGAGTGAGCCCCATGG
Source organism: Microcaldota archaeon (assembly GCA_029557835.1). Classification (GTDB taxonomy): domain Archaea; phylum Micrarchaeota; class Micrarchaeia; order Anstonellales; family Bilamarchaeaceae; genus CAIXOA01. The sequence goes on along the minus strand of JAKQHW010000016.1, from coordinate 11,700 downwards.
ACACAGGCCTTTTCTTCTTCGTCGCCACCGCGCTCGCGCTCGCCTATTCCCTCTCAATACGCATCATACAGTCCCGCCTGGTCGACCAGGACAAGATGAAGGAAATACAGAAGCGCTTCAACCAGATAAACAAGGATTACCTCGACGCGATGAAGTCCGGCAACAAGAAGAGGATAGAGCAGATGCAGGCGGAGCAGGAGAAGATAATGCCGGAGTTCAACAAGCTCATGGGCGGCCAGATGAAGATGATGATGGTCGTCATACTGGTCTTCATCTCCTTCATGGCGGTCGTGAACATCCTCGACCCGTCCACAAAGGATGACGTGGAATTCGAGCTTTATCCCTCCGGCGGGCAATGGTGCGGCTCATACAGCATCGACTGCACATCCCCAGGCTCCCACGGCCTGACCGCAACCGTCCATTTCCGCAACGAGGGCGACATAATAACCGTCATATGGAACAAGCTCACGGGCCAGGAAACCGGGATGCGGACAATAGAGGTAATATGCGGGGAGAGGAGCGAAATACCCCCCCACACCTCCTTTTCCGGGGTCCCCATAAACATGACAACCGATAAAAACATTTACGCGCAAAATGATGTTGTCGAGGTGTGCGTGCAGGCGCCCGAGACCGCATACAGCGCAACCGGGAAGGCAGATTCCGGCACATGGTTCATGGTTCCGCTCCCATTCACCATACCCGGGCTGGATACGCAGGCAATCGTCTACGGCGCGGCACCGTGGTTCATACTGGTGTCCCTCCTGTCCGGCGTGGCCTTCTCGTTCGCCATGAAAAAGATGAAGGGTGTTAAAAATGACAAAAAGAAAGGATAGATCAACAGCAATCCGCAAGCTCAAGCGGAGGGTCCCCTCCGGAGAGAGCAGGGAATACTACAAGCGCAGGCTCAAGAAGCCGAAGGCATCCTGCGCGCTCTGCGGCTCCGCGCTCCAGGGCATAGGTGAAGGCGCCAAGAGCTCCCGCAGGCCCACGCGCAAGTTCGCGGGCAACCTCTGCCACAGGTGCGGCTCAAAGGTCCTCGTGGAGGCCCAGAGGGTGCGCGAGAAGGGCAAGAGCATGGAAGATGTGGACATAGTCCTCAGGAAATACGTGCAGGGCCTCGTGCTATGATAATCGCGGTCTCCGGCCTCACGGGCAGCGGAAAAAACACTTTCGGCGAGCTCCTCGCGAGGAGGCTTGGGCACAGGATAGTCTCCCCAACCTTCAAGGACCTCGCCAAGAAGGCGGGCGTCCCCCTCCTGGAGTTCCAGAAGAGGGCCGAATCCGACCATTCCATAGATCAGAAGTTCGACGCCTTCCTGAAGCAGGAGGCGGGGAAGGGCGACTGCGTGGTCACCACCTGGCTCGGCCCGTGGATGCTTGCGGCGGACTTCCGCATCCACATATTCGCCCCGGAGCGCACCCGCGCCGAGAGGGTTGCGGACCGCGACTCCATGCCGCTGAGGCAGGCGCTTGCGCACATCCGCGAGCGCGACTCCAATAACATACGGAGATATAAGGACATTTACCGGATAGACATAACAGACACGAGCACGTTCGACCTCGCCCTGAGCTCGGAATCATACGCGCCCGGGCAGATGGTTGAGATAGCGCTCGTCGCGATAAGGAAGAAATTCGAGGAGATTTGAGGTGCATTTGCATGGCAGCGATTGAGAAGGGAAGGGTTTGCATACTGAAGCTTGGCAGGAACGCGGGCGAGCAGGTGACCATCACCAAGGTCATAGACGACAACTACGTGATGGTCAAGGGCGCGAAAGGAAAGGAGAGGAAGGCGAACATCTCCCACCTCGAGCCGTGCGCATAGGGGCTTTTTATGGAGTTTGGAGATTCCGACCCCCCAGCCCGGTCCATGGAAATTGATGTCGACGGCATGATGCTGGAGGCGCTCCTCCATGGCGCCTCGAAGAGGGCAAGCGCCCCCCCGCCCCCCAACAGGTCCCAGCCGCTCGAGTTCAGGGTCATAGCCGGGCTTGCCAGGCGCGCGGGCCGCGGCGCAATATCCGAATCCGAGGCAGGATACCTGCTTCCGGTGGCATTCAATTCCTTTCTTAAGATAGGGGACCGCGAGCTCCAGGAAAGGGCTTCCCGCCCCCTCAAATTCATAATCGAGCGCCTGCACGAAAGGGCAATCTCCGAGGGCTGGAGCCGGGACGGCGTCCGTTCCTTCCTTAACAAGTTCCTTTCTCCCGAAGAGCCGATTGGCGCCAAGGTTTGCGGCATGCGCAGGATGGCAGACGCCATCTCCAACCAGGCATCCCTCCGGGCCAGGCGCTGACCTCGTTTTTTAAACCTACCCCGGCATTTCTTATTCGAATCCCATGGACCTTCAACCGCCACTCAGCGATTCCATCATCATAATCGACAAGCCGTGCGGCCCCGCCTCCCACGAGGTCACCTCATGGGTGAAGGCGCTCGCGGGCGTCTCCCGGGCCGGCCATGCGGGCACCCTGGACCCCAACGTGTCCGGCGTCCTTCCCATCGCCCTGGGCCGCGCCACCAAGCTCCTCCGCTACATCGCGGGCAGGCGCAAGGCATACGTGTGCATCGCCCGCTTCAGGAACGAGCTTTCGGATGCAGGGCTCGAATCCCTGTTCTCCAAATTCCGCGGCATCATCACCCAGACGCCCCCCAAAATCTCCGCAGTCCGCAAAGTGCCGCGCAGGCGCACAGTCCACGAGCTCCGCATCCTGGAGCGCGAAGGGAAAAAAGTGCTATTTTATGCGGACGTGGACGCGGGCACCTACATCCGCACCCTCTGCTCGGACATGGGAAAGTTTACCGGCGGCTCAAGGATGGAGGAGCTCCGCCGCGTTTCCGTCGGCAACATATCCGAAAACCAGGCTGTGGCCCTCCAGGATTTCTCCGACGCCTTGTATGCATACAGGGAAAAGGGCAACCCCGCCCCCCTCCTCGGCATGCTCCACCCCCCAGAGGAACTCATAGACGCGAAAAAAATCTTCGTGAAGCCGCAGGCCGCGGAGGCGATAATGCACGGTGCGCAGCTCGCAGCGCCGGGGGTGGAATCCCTGGACGATTCCATCAGGAAGGAGGAAACAGTCAAAATCTATTGCGGCGACAGATTCATAGGGATGGGAAAGACAATATTCCCCGCCCGCAAAATAAAGGAAAGGACGCACGGCTACGTCGCATACATAGAGAGGGTGCACGCAACCAAGGCAAAAGAATAAAAGCGAAACGCAACCCTATACTATCCCTCTTTTTGCATCACGGCAAAAAGCAGAGCGGAGGTCGCATAACCTGGTAGTGCGCATGCCTGGAAAGCATGTCCCTCACGGGATTAGGAGTTCAAATCTCCTCCTCCGCGAGAGAAAACGCGGAGGGGGTAACAACCCCCTCGCTATTTTTCCTGCTGGAAAAATGCGCACAGTTTCGCCTCGGCGAAACTATTGCCCCATTTTCTTCTATCTTTCTGACCCTCCCCCGATTTTCTGATTCCCCATCAACTTCGCCTTGAAACGCTTTGTACTTACTCCTTTTTTTACCCGCCCCACTCCGGCAAAGCCCCGGTTCGGCCCTAGCCAATAGCCCCGGGTAAAAAGGAGCCCAAAAACACCCGGCCCCCTTCCGTTTATCCGCCATCCTCCCCACTCACCACGCTTTTTAAGCATTTCTATGGTATATTCTCTCTACGCGTGTTCTTGCGTCATCAGATTGTGAACGCTATCTCAATCCCTCTGACGCCCGCGAATTGGTGATTATTTGGCAAAGAAGGAAAGGAAACCGAAGAAAGGCGCCGAGGAGCAGCCGAAGGAAGTCAAGGTTGACGAGAAAAAGAAGGCCAAGCCGGCCCCGAGGAAGGAGATGCAGCTTGAGCCGGGCCTCAGGGGAATAGTCCGCATCGCGGGCAAGGATGTGATGGGCGGCACCAGGCTCGACAGGGGGCTCATGAGGGTGAGGGGAGTGAGCCACACCACAAGCAAGGTCTTCGCCAGCATAATCGCCGAGGAGCTCGGCATATCCCCGACGGAGAAGGCCGGGAAGCTCACGGACGAGCAGATAGAGAAGGCCGACAAGATACTCGCAAGCATGCACACGAGGAAAATCCCGCACTACCTCCTCAACAGGAGGAAGGATCCGGAAACCGGGAAGGATGTCCACGTGATAATGAACGACCTAGCATTCGCCCAGCGCCAGGACATAGAGCGCGAGAAGAAGCTCTACACCTGGAAGGGCTACAGGCACGCCTACGGCAAGAAGGTCCGCGGGCAGAGGACCAGGAACACCGGAAGGAAAGGGATGGCCCTCGGAGTGCTGAGGAAGACGATACTCGGAGCCGCGCAGGCGCAGAAGGCGCAGGCGGCACAGGCGGCGGCACCGGCAGGCGCAGGCCCGGCGAAGGCCGCGGCCCCGGCCCCGGCCGCGAAGGAGGCAAAGAAATAGGTGGCTAGATGGGAGACCCCAGGAAATTCTCAAACAAGTATGAAAAGCCGAAAAGGCTTTGGGACCTCGACAGGCTGAAGGAAGAGAAGGGCCTGAAGAGGTTGTACGGGCTCAAGAGCATGCGGGAGCTATGGGTGATGGACCGCGAGCTAAAGAAGGCGAGGAGGGACGCGAGGCGCCTGCTCTCGCTTTCCGAAGAGGAGAGGCAGAGGGACATAGGCAAGCTCATGGACAAGCTTCACAAGCTCGGCATAATCCAGAGGGACGCAAAGCTGGAGGACATACTATCCCTCACCGTGAAGGACATACTCGAGAGACGGCTCCAGACGCGCGTGGTGCGCAAGGGGCTGGCCAAGACCATGGCACAGGCGAGGCAGCTCATAACCCACGGCTTCATATCCATCGGAGGCAGGAGGATATCGGCCCCAAGCTACCTGGTCGCGAGCGACGAGGAGCCCCGGATATCCTACTCAAGGCCGATAGACCTTGAGGCAAGGCCCCCGGTCCAGGCCGAGGAGCCCAAGGAGGAGAAGCCGGCCGAGGCCGCCTAGAGGTTGATGATATGCCAGAAGAAGAAAAGACCGAAGCGAAGGCAGTCGAGAAGAAGGCGGATGCGGCCGAGGAGAAGCCGGCGGCGGAGGCCAAGCCCGGGGAACAGAAGCCCGCGGAGGAGAAGCCCCGCGAGAGGAAGAAGGGCAAGCTCGCCGTGGTCCACGTCTATTCCTCCAAGAACGACACGATAATAACCGCTACAGACATAAGCGGCGCCGAGACCCTCGCATGGGCAAGCGGCGGAATGATGGTCAAATCCTCGCGTGAGGAGGGCAAGCCCTACGCCGCGATGCAGGCCGCGGGCAAGGTCGTGAACCAGCTCAGGGAGAAGGGCATCGACACGGTCCACATAAAGATACGCGCCCCAGGGGGCAACAAATCCAAGACGCCCGGGGGCGGCGCACAGGCGGTCGTCAGGACCATCGCAAGGATGAAGGTCCGGGTAGGCAGGATAGAGGACGTCACCCCGTTGCCCACCGATTCGATGAAGAGGAGGGGCGGAAGAAGGGGAAGAAGGGTGTGAGCATGGACATAAAGCCCCTGAATGAGCAGGAAAACAGGTTTTCTTTTGCCGTAAAGGGCGTTTCCCTCCCGGTCGCGAACGCGGTCAGGCGCTATTCCATAAACAGGGTGCCGGTGCTTGCGATAGACCGGATAATAATGTATGAGAACTCCTCATCCATTTTCGACGAATACATAGCCCACCGCATAGGCATGATCCCGATAAGGACGCCGGACGGCCTCCCCGCCTCTTCCGAGGCGTCCTTCGTGCTGGACGTGCAGGGCCCGGCCACGGTCTGCTCCGGCGACCTGAAGAGCGGGGATGCCGCAATCGAGGTCGCGGAGCCGAAGATACCCATAGTCACGCTTATCGACAACCAGTCCCTCCGCCTGGAGGGGAAGGCTGTCCTCGGCGCCGGCAGGAAGCACGCCAAGTTCCAGGCGGGCATGGTCGCCTACGAGGAAAAGGACGACGGCACGTTCGTGTTCAAGGCAGAGAGCTTCATGCAGATGGGCGCGCGGGAGATGCTCGTGCGCGGCTGCAAGGCCCTCGAGTCCGACCTCGAGGCCCTTTCGGACGCAGTTGCCGAAATAGGCGGGAAAAAGAAGAAGGCGAAAAAGAAGGAAGAGTCCGCCGAGAAGCCCGCGAAGGAGAAGAAGCCCAGGGCCAAGAAGGCAAAGAAGGAAGAGAAGACGGAAGAATGACCTCTTCCGAATTCACTCCCGAGGTCCGCAAGCAACTCCTGAACAAGCAATACGGGTTGGCCGGAAGGCACTCGGCCGTGCAAATCTGCTCCTGGACAAGAAAATCCCTCCGTGGCAAAGGCTCCTGCTACAAGCAGAAATTCTACGGGGTGGAAACGTATAAGTGCTGCCAGATGAGCCCCTCCGCGGCCTGGTGCCAGCAATCCTGCATTTTTTGTTGGCGCCCAATGGAATGGATGCAGAAATCCTTTTCTTTGAAGGAGGAAGCGGATTCCCCCGAGCAAATAATAGATGCCTGCGTCGCCTCCAGAAAAAAGCTCCTCTCCGGCATCGGAGGCGCCCATGATGTTGACCGCCCCCTCTTCCAAAAATCCTTTTCCGAATTCCCCTCCCACTGGGCCATCTCCCTCTCCGGCGAGCCAACCCTCTATCCGCTCCTCCCCGAACTGGTGAGGGAGCTCCGCTCCCGCAAGGAAGTGAAAACCATTTTCGTGGTCTCCAACGGCCAGGAGCCCTCCATGATAAAGAAACTGGAGGGAACGGGCCTCACCAACCTTTACATTTCCGTGGATGCGCCCACCCCCGCCTTATTCAAAAAGATAAACCGCTCCATTTACCCGAACGGCTGGAGCCGTTTGAAGCGCTCCTTGTCACTTCTGAAGGATATGGACTGCAACACGGTGATCCGCTTCACCGTAATCAAGGGAGTGAACGACCTTCCCGCAATGCTCCCCCAATATGCAGAATTGTTCGAATCCGCCGCCCCCACTTACATAGAAGTGAAGGCCTACATGTTCCTCGGCTACTCCCGCCTCCGCCTGAAGGAGGAGAACATGCCTTCCCACGAATACGTAAAGGAATTCTCCAAATCCCTGCTAAAATTCATGCCTTCCTACAAATACAAGGACGAATGCGCGGACTCAAGGATAGTGCTTCTAAAGGGGAAACTGCCAACCAACAATCATTATATACGTTATCCAAGAACCTAGCACCATGGTCTCCAAGGAAGCCAAAACCCTTACTGTTTTTGCGCTGGTGATGATAAACGTCGCGGCGGTCGCTAACCTGGCACAGCTCTCCGTGCTCGCGGAATACGGCCTCTCCGCCATTTTTTTCATTGGCGCCGCATCCCTCATATTCTTTGTGCCCGTAGCCCTGGTTTCCGCAGAGCTCGCGACCGGTTGGCCCCAGACTGGGGGGGTATACATATGGGTGAAGGAAGCCTTCGGGAAGGGATGGGCATTCCTCGCCATGTGGCTCCTCTGGTTCGAGAACGTGATCTGGTACCCAACCATCCTCTCCTTCGCAGCCGCGACCATCGCATTCATCTTCAATCCGGCGCTCGCCACCAACCCAATCTACACTTTCGCAATAATCCTTCTAATCGCCTGGGGCGCCACATTCATGAATCTCAGGGGGATGAAGACCTCCAGCCTAATCAGCACCTTCGGCGTCTGGGTGGGTGTCCTCTTTCCCCTCCTGCTAATAATCGCCCTCTCCCTCATCTGGCTCTCCTCCGGAGGAACCCCGCAGATAGACCTCAGCATGCAAAACCTGGTCCCGGAGATGGGCAACCTCGCCAGCCTGGTGTTCCTCGTGGGCGTCCTGCTCAGCCTCTCCGGAATGGAAATGTCCGCAATCCATGCGGGCAGCGTGAAGGATCCCCAAACGAACTACCCCAAGGCAATCCTCATCTCCGCAGTGATAATCTTCCTCACGCTCACACTCGGCTCCCTTGCCATTTCCCTGGCAATCCCGCGTTCCGAGATAGTGCTTACCGCCGGGATAATGGAGGCGTTCCAATATTTCTTCAATGAATTCAACATCCTGTGGTTCCTTCCGATGATGGCCCTCCTCATAGCCGTGGGCTCGATCGGCACGGTCAGCACCTGGCTCGCGGGGCCAAGCAAGGGGCTCCTCGTGACCGCAAAGGACGGAAGCCTCCCGCCGTTTTTTCAGAAGGTGAATGAAAACGGCATGCCCGCCAACGTCCTCATCACCCAGGCGGCAATAATATCCCTGCTCGCCCTGGTGTTCGTATTCATGCCATCGGTAAGCGCCTCATACTGGATACTCACCGCAATGACCGCCCAGCTATACCTCATAATGTACCTACTGATGTTCGCGGCGGCAATCAGGCTCCGCCACTCCCAGCCAGATGTGAAGCGCGCATTCTGCGTTCCGGGTGGAAACGCAGGCATGTGGATCATCGCGGGGACGGGCTTCCTGGCGTCCCTCTTTGCGATAATCATCGGGTTCGTCCCCCCTTCCGGCATAGACACTGGAAGCGAGTCATTCTTCCACCTCTTCACGATGGGCGGTATCGCCCTTGTCTGCATAATGCCCCTCATAATCCTCAAATTGAAGAAGCCCGGCTGGGTTCCCAAAGGTGGATGAAATGGACATACTTGAATACAAAAACTGCCCCATTTTGGTCGTGGGAAAAGAGCCGGAAGGCCAGGAAACCATAAGCGCCGCGGTAAAAACATTCACCGGCAAGCTTTCCTCAATGGGCTTCCAGGTGCTCCGGGCCTACACTTTGGATGAAGGGGAACTTGTCTTCCGTTCGAACAAGGCAATAAGCTGCGTGATAATCGACTGGTCCCTCAAGCCTTCAAAACTATTGGGGACAATGCGCTTCCAGAACAGGAACCTGCCCATCTTCCTCGTGGCCAACAAGCTCGAGGTCGGGAAGATTCCCCTGGATATAGTCTCCAACACCAGCGGATATATATGGCTCCTTGAGGACACCCTGGACTTCAACGTGGGCATGGTGGTGGAAGCCGCGAAAAAATACATCGACAGCATGCTCCCGCCCTTCTTCCGCGAACTGGTAAACTACACATACGAATGGAAATACGCTTGGCACACTCCGGGCCACATGGGCGGGATAGCCTTCCGCAAGTCCCCCTCCGGCCGCTTCTTTTTCGATTTCTTCGGGGAAAACACGTTCCGGGCGGATTTATCCGTCTCCGTCCCTGAGCTCGGCTCCCTCCTCGAGCATACTGAGGTGGTGGGAAAGGCGGAATCCGAAGCCGCGAAGGCCTTTGGTGCGGACCGTACCTATTTTGTGACCAACGGCACATCCACCGCTAACAAAATAGTGTTCCACGGCACCGTCACGCCGGGGCAGGTTGTGCTGGCGGACCGCAATTGCCACAAGTCCGCCATGCACGCGATAATAATGACCGGCGCCATCCCGGCGTATTTCATCCCCACCCGCAACCAATACGGCATAATCGGCCCGATCCACAATTCCGAATTCGAGCCGAAAACCGTCCGGAAGAAGCTCGCCTCCTCCAAACTGGCAAAGGGCGCAAAAGCCGCCCGCCTCGCAATAATCACCAATTCCACCTACGACGGCCTCTGCTACAACGTCCAGTCCATAAAGGAATGCCTCAAGGATTCCGTGGACTGCCTCCATTTCGACGAGGCATGGTACGGGTATGCCTGCTTCCACCCGCTCTACTCCGGCAGATATGCGATGCACCCCTCCAGGGACGACCCCTCGCTCCCGGCCATGTTCGCCACCCAGTCCACGCACAAGGTGCTCGCCGCGTTCTCCCAGGGCTCCATGGTCCACGTGAAAAGCGGGAAGGAAAAAATAGACCATGAGCTCTTCAACGAAGCATTCATGATGCACACATCCACCTCCCCGCAATACGGGATAATCGCATCCCTGGATGTAGCCACCAGAATGATGCAGGACGACGGCTTCCGCCTGATGGACGAGGCGATGGAGGAGGCGATAGAGTTCCGCAAGCAGATGGTGGAGATGGGCAAGAAGGAGAAATGGTGGTTCGTCTCGTGGCAGCCCGAAAAAATAAGGGGGAAGCCTTTTGAGAAAGTGGACAACAAAACCCTCAAATCAGATCCGGCCTGCTGGGCCCTGAAGCCAAACGACAAATGGCACGGTTTCGGGGACCTGAAACACGACCACATCCTTTTGGACCCGATAAAAGTCACTATCCTCACCCCGGGCATAAACAAGAAAGGCAAAATGGAGAAATTCGGCATCCCCGCGGGGATAGTCTCCCGCTTCCTCCACAACAGGGGGATAGTGGTGGAAAAAACAGGCCACTACTCCTTCCTGTGCCTCTTCACAATAGGCACCACGAAGGGCAAATCCGCCACCCTCCTGGACGCCCTCCACGAATTCAAGGAACTCTATGATTCCAACGCCCAGATGGAGAGCGTATTCCCTGAACTCGCAGAAAAATACCCCTCCATATACAAGGGCCTCACCCTCCAGAAGCTCTGCGCGGGCATGCATGCCTTCTTCGTAAAGGAAGGCATCTCCAGCATAATCCACGAGGCCTACTCCGTGCTCCCCCCGCAGGAGATGGCACCCGCGGAATCCTACCGCCTCCTGGTCCAGGGGAAGGTCCAAAAGGCCAAATTGAAGGATTTGAAGGGAAAAATCTCCGCCGCGATGATAGTCCCCTACCCGCCCGGAATCCCCATGATGATGCCCGGGGAGAAATTCTCCCCCCAAACCCAGAAGATAATGGATTACCTGGACTTCTGCGAGGAGTTCGACAACGAGTTCCCGGGCTTCGAAAACGAGGTGCACGGCGTCTCAATCAAGAACGAGAATGGAAGGCTCACCTACTACGTGCAGTGCGTAAAATAAAAGGAATCGCGGAGCTCTTCACTCCGCGACTTCCACTATTTCTGTGGGGGGCCCGCGCACCCTGCCGCCCCTCCCGGGCTGCCCAAATCCGCGGCCACGCATCCCGGGCCCAGGCTGAGGGGGCATCCCATCCATCGCATCCCTCGCCAGTTCCCTAAACTGGTCCTGCAGCTGCACTGCGCCCATCCAGTCACCGTCCCCCATCGCCTCAAAGATGTTCGCCTTCAACTGGAACATCTCCGGGGCCGCATGTTCCATTTTCTTCCCTCCGATTCCATACTTCCCGTGCAGCGCCATCGCGGTCTCGTAGTCCCCAGTGTGCGCCGCTTCCATGAACTGCGCCCTAATCTCCATGGGCAGCTCCTGCCTTGCTGCTCCATCCCCGTTCATCGCGAACCCCGCGCCGAAAAGGCACAGTAGCGCAATGAATCCCGCCTTCATTTTTCTGTTCATTTCAAACCACCTAAGGAAGAAAATCCTCCGCTTATAAATAAATTCCCCGGATTAAGCCCCAAATTTATCCCCCATTAACTCCCAATAGGGGCTCACTCATACCGCAATGCCTCAACCGGTGAGATGGATGCCGCGTTCTTTGCGGGCACCACTCCGGCCAGAACCCCGACAATCGATGAGAACACCACTCCCAGCGCAATAAGTTCAACCGTAATCACGGTTGAAAGCCCAAGCGCAGCCAGCAGTGCCGCCCCGAAGAAGCTCAGCACCACCCCCATCACGCCGCCCACAAACCCGAGTATCACCGCCTCGCAAACGAATATGAGCATCACGTCCCTGTTCTTCGCCCCTAGCGACTTGAGCACCCCAATCGTCTTAGTCTGCTCCATCACGCTCATGAACATCGTGTTCACGACCCCTATCCCGCCCACGATGAG
>JAKQHW010000064.1 GCA_029557835.1 Microcaldota archaeon | reverse complement strand
CCTCGTGCGCCTCGTGCACCGCGCCCGCGACCACGCGGGAGTACGGCTGGGTCCCTATCTCGGGGTGGCTGCCGTACGGGTCGTGGCGCACGTCCCCCAGAAGCTCGGTCTCGTTGTTGCCAACCACCTGGACGAAGGAGGGGCGGTTGAGGGGGACTATCACCTTCCTCATCATCTTCGCCTCGTGCGCCTTCCGGTCAACGAGCTCCTTGGATGTGAGCATGCGTATGCGGTCGTCCTCGGTGCGCTCGTAGAGCAGGATTTCCTCGGCCCCGTCCCTGTGCGTGCGCACCGCCTCGACCGCGGAGCGCATGGGCGGCTGGTTCGGGGCCATCCCCATGACCGGCCTGCGCACCTTCTCCGCGCCGCAGTGCGGGCAGGAGGGTATGCGGGAATGCGAGAGCCCGCCGCACCTCCGGCACCTCATCCCCAGCTGCTCGGAAACGAAATCAGGGACCTCGGAGGGGAGGAACACCTTCCCGAACTCCTTTTTCTTTTCGGATTTGGCGGATTCCGCGGTGCGGACCGAGAGGGAGGGCTTTTCCGGGGCGGATGGGTTGTGCAGCACGGATATTTCGAACCTTGGCTTCGGGATTATGGATGAGATTGCGCGCGCGACCATGCTCTTGCCTGTGCCGGGCGCGCCCACGAGCAGGAGGTGCCTCCGCTGGGACGCGCATATGCGTGCTATCCGGACCGCGTGGCCCTGGCCCACCACCCATTCAAGCGGGTCGGAGGGGAGAGGCAGCTCGGAAGTGGAGGAAAAATCCATGGGGATAGATGGTGCGATGGAGTATAAATAGCTATCTCGCGCCCTTCCAGAGCGTCTCGAAATAGCTGCGGAAAAAAGAGGCGATGGATGGGTCGGTTATGCCTATGGTTATCACGCGGTCGGAGAACGCGGGTATCATGATGCTGTCATTGAATATCTCCACCCAGGCGGTGGAGCCCTTGTGCAGGTAGCGCACCTGCGTCCTGCTCCATTTCTCCCTTATCTTCCCGTATTTCCTGACGTCCGTGTTGTAGATTGCGCGCAGGTCCACGCCCATGTTCCGCCTGCGCTTGTGGAACTGGATTAGATAGGGCTCCAGGCGCTCGAAGACTATCCGGGGGGCGCCGAGGATGAGCATCTCCTGCCCTTTCTTCATCCTGCTCAGGAACTCTTCCTTGAGGGACTTGTACCCCTCCTCTCCGTCCACCATCCTTACCCCTACCTTTTCCGGGGAATGGAGGGCGAGCGTGGAGAGATATTCTATGGTTTCGCCCATCGCCTGCGAGCGGCCCTCGTAAATCCTCCTCAGCATCTCAGGGCCGGTGGAGGCATATCTTTTGACATAATTGGTGAGCACGCAGGAGAGCAGCCCCATCTTGGAAAGCTTGTTCAGGGAATCGTACACCTTGGAGCGGTTGAGGTCCAGCTCGGAGATTATCCTGCCGGCCCGGCAGTTCGGGTTTGCGGATATGTAAAGGTATATTTCGGAGTCAATGGGGGTTAGCCCTATGAGGGACAGCGCCTCCCCCACCTTTCCGCGGTCCATGTGCGGGTTATGGTAGTTTGGTTTTATAAGTGTTGCTGAGATTGTCCTGTCTCACATTACAGGTCTTTTTATAAAGCGGATTTGACCTCTTGCCGGGTGGAGCATATGGATATGGAGGAATTGAGCAGGAGGGTGGCGAAAGGTCTCGATTCCCTCAAGCGCACCAGCTTTGTCGAGAGGGTCTACAGGGGCCCTAAAAGGGACTTTCTTTTCTAGGCGTGGGGGATAGGGCGTGCGGGCCCCGTGGGCGGGGCCTTCTTCTTTTTCATTTGGTTTTGCCTGCTGTACACGCATGGCGGACAAAAAGTGTGCATTCATGTTGCTGGATAAACCAATGAATCATATGGAAATAATGTGGGAGGCTAGGGAGAAGGAAATTGGGTGGGGGTTGATGAGAATCTTCCTTCTCCCTCCTAGCCTTGCCAGCTGGTACGCATGAACTACTGCGGAAGGAAGAAAACCTTCCTTCCTACCTGCCTCTTCGAAAGCAGCCCCAGGGAACCCAGGCGGTTCAGGCGCGAGCTTGCGCCGTTCTTTCCCTTGTAGCCGAACTCCGCCTGCACCTCCTCCGCGGTCGCCTTCCCCCTTGAGCGGACGAATTCCATTATCTTTTCGTCCGTCTCTGGGATGAGGGCCTCCTCCCCTTTTCCCCCCGCGAGCCTCTGCTCGAGGGAGTCCAGCCGCGCGAGAAGCGTCTTGAGGATCCGGTTGGTGTTTTCCCTTTCCTCAATGAGCTGGTAGACCAGCTCGCCGAGGACCACCGGGTCCTTGAACTTCTCCGCGTGCTGCTGGATGTCCGAGGAGATTTTCTCCCGCAGCCCGGAACTGCCTATGCTTTTAAAGTTATCCTTCGTATGCATCCCTGCCGTCTTTCGCGCGCATTTGCACGCGGGCTGTTGCAACAAAATCTTGCAACAATCATGATGTTGTCATGATAGGTTTTTTAAACCTATCTTCACTCTCCCGTAAAAAAACGTGATTTTTATGCCCCTCAAGGAACTCACAAACAACGTTTTGGATGCGTTCTCGAAGAGGAACCAGAAACGCATGCGGAAGGTGAACGACCAGATCCTTGAGGCGCTCATGTCCTCTTTCTCCGCGGAGATGTTCCGGCTCGCCGTAATCTCATACGTGTTGTCAAAGATACTCGCGAAGCCGCGGTTCTACGGGCGGGCGTACAGGGAGGGCATGTACCGGCTTGAGCAGGTGCTCCAGCACATGGTCCGGGTCTCCGGGAGCAGGGAGAAATATTCCACGGCGCTCGACAACCTGGAGGAGACGGTGCGCGGGATGGAGAGCGAGGATCCGAGGTTCGTGAAATCGCTGATGGAGAAGGGAAGGCTGAAGACCGCGGCGATATTGTATGCGCAGGGGATGAGCCTCTCGCTCGCCTCCGAGCTTACCGGGGTGCCGAAGCAGGATATAATGGATTATTCCGGGAAGACGATGATGGCGGACAGGGTGATGGACACGGTCTCCATGAAGGAGAGGATAAAATCCGCGAAGAGGATTTTCGGGTGATCGGATGGCCGACGTGCTCTGCGACTCGAGCTCCATAATCTCGCTGACGGATGCGTGCCTGGCGCACGTATTCTACTACCTCAAGGAAAAGTCCGGGGCGAGGTTCATCGTGCCAAAATCCGTGGTTAAGGAGTGCGTGGACAGGCCCCTGCAGATACGGAACAGGGAATACCGGTTCTCCGCGCTCAAGATAAACGACATGATAAAGGACGGGATTCTGGAGAAGGTGGATGCGGACGTGTCCGGGAGGATGCGCGAGCTGGAGGCCTCGGCAAACGGGATATTCTTCGCCAGGGGCAAGCCGCTCAAGCTTGTGCACGAGGGCGAGGTGGAGATGCTCGCGCTCGCTGAGGAGCTGCAGGTAAGGGACATACTGATGGACGAGAGGACCACGCGCATGCTGATCGAGTCGCCGCTTGAGTTCAAGGCGCACCTCGCGAAGGAGCTGAGGGTGAACGTGATGGTGAACAACAGGAGCCTCGAGAGGTTCCAGCGCTCCACTTCCGGGATGAGCGTCATAAGGAGCACGGAGGCGCTGATTGCCGCATATGAGCGGGGGTTCCTGAAGCACTTCGACCAGTTCGAGAAGGAGGTTGCCGAGGCGGCGCTGTACAGGCTCAAGGCCGCGGGGTGCGCCATAAGCTTCAGGGAAATAGAAGAATACATGAAGGGAGTCGCGTGAGCGGGGAGAGGGCGCGCATCGCCGCGGACGTGCGCGAGGGCGGGTTCAGGGAGCTTCTCGAGGCGCAGGGCGCCGAGGTGGAGGTGCGCACCCTGGATGTTGCTGATTTCATATGCTCGGAAAGGGTCGCGGTGGAGAGGAAGACCAGGGCTGATTTTGAGAAGTCCGTGGTGGACGGGCGGCTCTTCGAGCAGCTCAGGAGGCTCACGGAGTGCTACCCGCGGGTGGTGGTAATCGTGGAGGGGGAGGAAGGCGCCGGGATGCTCAGGAGGGAATCCCTGCTGGGCGCGTACTCCTCCGTGGTCTCGGATTTTGGCGCATCCATGTTCTTCACCAGGAATCCGGAGAGGACCGCGGAGCTGGTGCACGCGATAGCGAGGCACGAGCAGCTCGCGGAGAAGCGGCCGATGAGGGTTACCGGGGCGAGGAAAGGGCTCACCCTCGCGCAGAACCAGAAGGCGATAGTGGAGATGCTCCCCATGGTGGGCCCGAAGATTGCGGATGCGCTGCTCAGGAATTTCGGGAGCGTGGGCGGAGTTTTCGGGGCCAGCGAGGAGGAGCTGCTCAAGGTGGAGGGGCTTGGAAAGACAAGGGCGAAGGCGATAAGGAACACGATAGGGAAGGAGTATGTGCCGCCCGCTAGCCGCCGGGGAGATGCTCCCTGAGGTAGCCCGCAACGTGCTCCTGGAAATGCCTGTTTGAAGGATGGCCGAGCTCCTGGCCCGCCTGGAGGAGGTAGGGGTGGGGGGAGAAATGCGGCACTGTGACGACGTATCCCTCGAGGTCCGCGGATGCGAAGACGCTCTGCATCGGGGCCTTCGCCCCGTATATTTTCCTTATGTGGCTGGAGCGCATCGCCTCTTCCTTCTGCAATATCCTCCCCTCCACGCTCTGGTGCTGGAAGTTGAAGGATATCCTTTTCTCCTCAGTTTCCCCTGTGAGAAGGTTCCTCGCCTTCTTCCTGCAGTCCGCGGAAAGGAGCATGTTGTTCCCCTCCCATTTGCATGAATATTCATCCTTGGAGAAATGGAAAAGGAGGTAATGGCTGAAGAACCTGCTCCCCGCGTCCTGGCCCACGGATTTGCTCAGCATCAGCATGTATTCCCCGGAGAAGAAGATGGAGCGGGTGGAGCCGTGGGAGAAAATCGCGGCCATCCTGTTGCCTTCGAGCAGGAGCTGCTGGAAATAGTTGTTGATGAGGGTATAGGAGTTCCTCGCCTCGAAAAGCGGCATGTGCAGGGCAGGGGGGAACTTTATGGTTGTGAGGAGGGAGCTTTTAACAGAAGGGAACCTTTCGGCCATCGCATTTGTCTTCTCGATAAGGGCCCCGTCCTCGCGGGCCATTGCATCCATCTTTGCCGCATAGGAGGAGCCGCCCGCCAGTTCGCAGAGCCTGCACATCCTAATCCTTCTTATTGGCCTCGGGCTGCCCCCGGCCGCCAACCTCTATCTTGGAAAGTCCCTGCACCCTGCTCCTGAGCGAGATGAGCAGCAGCGCCCTCCGCGCCTCGTCCTCGCTTCCCTGGAGCTTCCTGAAATCCAGCTTGAGCGTCCCGCCGTTCAGCTCCCACTTCTCCACAATCCCGGAATCGCCGCAGAGCGCCTTCACCTTATCCTGCGGCGTGATGAAGATGTCCGCCAGCTTTATGGAATAGTCAACGTGCTGGCCTGCGAAAGGGTGGTTGAAGTCCACCATGACCCTCCCGTTGCCAACGCTCTTTATGGTCCCGTAGGTCCGCCCCTTGTCAGTGTCCACGTGTATGACGAGGCCGGGCTCCGGCTTGACCTGGTACTTCCTGAATTCGGCAAGGGACATCACCTTGACAAGCTCCTTCTTCCTCCTCCCGAACGCCTTGTCCGGCCCGAAGGAAACCTCCCTGCTCTCGCCTTTCCCCATCTTCCCTATCGCCTCGAAAAGGCCGGGAATTATCCTGTCGAACCCGTATGAGAGGAGAAGGGGCCCCTCCTTTCCGTGGAGCCTCTTCGCGATGTCGCCGGAGGTCGAGTCGAACACGTTGCCTTCCGCGTCCTTGCCCTCCAGCTCGAGCAGTATCAAGTCTCCCTTGCTGACCATCAATACACCTAATCAAAAATGGTTTTTGCATGATAAGGTTTTAAACTTAGCCGGGCAAGAAAAAGAACCGGACAACAAGTATTTTCAGCCCCAGTAGCTCAGTGGTAGAGCGCTCGCCGGAGAAAACGCGGGGGAGGTTTCCCCCTCATTTTCTTCCATCTTTCAGATCCCCCTCCACTTCACTTTTAAACTCTTCACACGTACTTCTTACGCACGAGTTGTGCAAAATATGTGAAGCCCCGGTAGCTCAGTGGTAGAGCGCTCGCCTTGTAAGCGAGAGGTCGAGGATTCAATCTCCTCCCGGGGCTAAAAAAATACAAAACACGTTAGGAGTTCATGCTAAGCGTGTTAAGGTGAAGTGGAAGGGGGGTATGATTACCCTAAAGAGAGGGGGGAACGCTTTCCCCCTTCCTCTTGGAGGGGTTCAATCTCCCTCTGGGGCTTAGTCAGGTATAAAAAAGGTTCTGATGGAAGATTAGGCATAAGGTTGATGCTCATGGGAAAGTTCGCAGAGGCTGACGCAGCGATTTCAAAAATATCCATTTGCAGAAGGTGCAAGTCCAGGAACAAGGCCGGCATGAAGAAATGCAGGAAGTGCGGCTCTGTTTACCTAAGGGCGAAGAAGAAGGAGATAAGGGCGAAGAAGTGAGCCCGCCCTCCGGATGGGTTTTTCCCCCAGCGGCAGCCCTGCGCCGCTCACCTCCCCAGGACCCCCTTGAACTTCCTTATGACGTCCGAAAGGCGCCTGAGGCCCATCCCCTTCAGCTTTTTCCGTGCGGCGTCCAGGAATTCGATGTCCGCTATGAGCATGTCCACAATGGTGGTGCGCTCGAGCCCCTTCTTGCTCCGCATGAGCGCGAGGTAGCGCGCCCTGGAAAGGGGCGGGAGCCTCTCAAGTATCTTTTCCGCCTTCCTGTCCGTGTCCTGCAGCGCCTTCACGGTCTGCTCGAGCACGATTATCTCCCTGCCCATCTCCTTCGCAAGGGACTCCTTCCTCGCCTGCATCTCCTTTATCGCGCCAAGCGCGACAATCTCCTCGGTGAGGCCCTCCGCCTGAAGCTTGCGCTCGACCGCGGTGAAGGTGTGGGCCGGGACGTGCACCGCGGCGCCGCCCCCGAAGGGCTTCGGGTTCTCCACCTCTATCTGGCTAAGGACGGATTCCAGGATATAGGGGTCTATTTTGGTGCGTAGGGTGGGCTGCGCAATCATCGAGTATGGGCCGAGCATGCATTTCTGCCCGGCCGCCTCCTCAGCGGCCTGCTGCTCCTGCCCGGAATACGCGCTGTTTGCGAGGGTTATGCTCTCCTCGACAACCTCCACCTTCCTAAGCTCCGGGTTGTAATAGAGGAGCGCAAACGACTTGTTTTCCACAGAATCCAGCTGGGTCTTGCTGTCCGATGTCTTGGTCTCGGAGCGGGAGAGCCTGTCCTCCCTTATCTCCTTCTCGGCCATCTCCGCGATGGACTGGCTGACCTGCTGCATCCCCAGCTCCGCCTGCCGCTGGATGTTGCTGAGCAGCAGCATGGGCATGACCATCTGGTTCATCGCCATCCTCTGCTCGAGGAGGGGGCTTATCTGCGAGAAATCGAAGAGCTGGTCGAAGAATTTCCGGGCCGTAACGGGCATGGTTGGATAAGGAAAGCAAGTAATATAAGGATTCTATTTGGGAACCGCCTTTTTCAAAGCGGAAACCGGGGCGTCCGTCCTTATGGCCGTGGGGGAGAAATGGGTGCGCATCGCGGAATGCCCCTTTTTCTCCAGGCAGGAGATTATCCCTGCTATCGGCTTGGGATTGGGCAGCCCGAGCCGCTTGCAGGTCCGGTGCACCTCGAAATAATACGGGGGGAAGGAATCCTCCTTCTCCATCAGCGAGAGAAGGGAGGAGATTTTCGCCTTGTCCGCATAATCCCTTTCCTGGTTGAGGGCGGCCATTTTCCGGATATGCTCCTGGGAATGGAGGTTCCCGAGCCAGAGGGGGCCGCCCCATTCCGCCTCGCCCCTGCATTTCGGGCATTTGGGGGCCGGGATGGGGGAGGCCTGCATGTGCCCGCATTTCGGGCAGAAGATTATGAAGCCGGATTTTTTCTCGTTCTCCACCGCCTTTGCCGCCCCTTTCTCCAGCCTGATGAACGCCTTGAAGAAATGGCGGTGGGAGAGGGTGAACAGCGGGAAGATGCCGAAATCGAATTCCGAAGCCAGGTTTGCAAAATGCCTCAGGAGTATCCTTGCCCCGGCCTCGTGGCATATCTCGTTGTGGAGCGGGCGGGCATGGTACGCCTTGAGGCAGGCGGCGGAATGCGCGCCGCACAATATCGCTGTGTCGGTTGCGGTTGCCGATATGAAGCCTGATTTCATCCTGCGGAAAGAGCGGACCGCAAAATACGAGTAGGGGGCCGGGGAGCCGAACGGGTCCAGCTCCACCAAATCGTATGAATGGCCCATGAGGTGGCGGTTGAAGTCCTCCTCGAACACCTCGCCCTTTATTGAATTGGAGAGGATGTTCCTGCGGCAGAGTTCCGCGGCGGATTCATCGAATTCCACGAATGATGTTTTGGAGACGTTCGGATTCTCCTTCGCGTAGCGGATGCCCCTTATGCCGGTGGAGGAGAAGCCGTCGCATATCTCTATTTCCTTTTCTATTGCGCCCACTGCAAGGGAGGATATTGAACGGCATAGGCGCATGTGCGGATTGTAGAATGATGTGCCTGTTTCGAAATCTATATTTTCCTCATTCATCATATACACCTCGACGCGCGTAAGGAGTGCGTGCAAAGCGTTGCAATGCGAAGTGGGAGGGGGGCTGAAAGATAGAAGAAAATGGGGGGAGCGCCCTCCCCGCGTTTTCTCTTGGAGATTGAACGGCATAGGCGCATGTGCGGATTGTAGAATGATGTGCCTGTTTCGAAATCTATCCCTTCTTCTTTCATGAGAAGTACCTTTCCAGGATTGCACGCATTTGGTATTTAACCTTTATTGGTGAAAGGGGGGCATGGCGGAGGAGAAGGCTTACGGAAGGAAGGTTCAGGGGAAGCCGGAGAAGGGGAAGGATTATGCCCTCTATGCTCTGGCTGCGATGCTCTCGCTGGGCTTCCTGTTCGTCATGGTTTTCGGGCTGGTTTCGCTGGCCTCCGGGACAAAGGACCCGTTCGGGAAATGCGTCGCGGTGGTGGAGATAAACGGCCCGCTGGTAACTGAGGATGTCCCGCCCTCGCTTTTCAGCGAAGGGATGCCCGGCTCGTACGAGGTTGCGAGGAGGATAGGGAAAATAGACGAACGGGGCGATGTGGGCGCGGTCCTTTTCGTGGTCAATTCCCCGGGGGGGAGCATTGTTGCGACCAACGAGCTGTACAGGGCGATAGACGGGCTGGAGAAGCCGAAGGTGGCGTATTTCAGGGAGACCGCGGCCTCGGGCGCATATTACATCTCGACCCCCGCGGACTACATAATCTCCGAGCCGAACGCGCTAACTGGGAGCATAGGCGTCATCCTGACAACATACGAGGCAGAGGGGCTGTTCCAGATGCTGGGGGTGCGCGAGGTCAGCATAAAGAGCGGGGAGATGAAGGACATGGGGACCCCGGCCCGCAACATGACGGAGGAGGAGAGGGCGCTGCTTGGCGCAGCGGTCGATGAGATATTCCGGGAGTTCAGGGATGTGGTCATAGAGAACAGGGGGGAGAAGCTGAACCGCGCAAAGTTCGAGGAGGCGCTGGACGCGCGCGTGCTAACGGGAAGGATGGCGCTCGGCATAGGGCTGGTTGACGGGTTGGGGAGCAGGGAGGACGCGTTGAGGAAGGCGGCCGAGCTTGGCGGGATAGAATACTCAGGGGATTTGCCCCCGGCATGCAGGATTGACTTGGGCGGCACGCAGGCCGGCCTTTTCAGCATGAGCGGGCTGATAAGGGGCGTTAATGCGGGCGGCAGCGGATACCGGCTCGAGTACAGGTGAGGGGATGGAGAGGGGCGTTTTCCTTTACCTGATTCCGGCCCTGGTTTTTTTCGCCTTGCTTTACTTCATGTGGCCGTTTTTCAGCCCGCCCCAGCCTGAATTCTGGCAGGCCCCCCTTCCACACCAGGAGCCGGAATGCGTGCCCGGGTCCGAGCCCTCATGCATCACCCGGGACGGGTGCTACGGTAACAGGCCATGCGTCCTTGGGAAGCTGGGTGGATGCGTGAAGGATTTTGAATGCACGCCCGGGGATTCAGAGCCGTGCGCATACAGTTCATGCGTGCAGGGGAGGAGGGAATGCGATTCCTGCGGGAAATGGGGCATGTGCGTGCCCCCGCCCGGATGCGAGATAGGGTACTGCCCGGTTGGGGACCAAACCAATTAAAAACACTAAACGGAAAGGATTGGAAGATGGACATCCTTTCGCTGCTCATATTCATTCTTCCCTGCTATGTGGCAAACGCGGCGCCGGTGCTGCTGGGAGGCGGCGCACCGATGGACTTGGGGGCAAGCCTAGGGGACGGCAGGCGCATCCTCGGCGACGCGAAGACCGTGCGCGGGTTCGTTGGGGGGGTTGCTGCCGGGACCGCGGTTGGGGGGATGCTTGCGCTTTTCCTGCCATTGGCTTTCTTCGCGGGCGCATGGATGCAGTTCCTCTCCGGGTTCCTCCTTTCGCTCGGGGCTCTGTTCGGGGATGCGGCGGGAAGCTTTGTGAAGAGGAGGATGGGGCTGGAACCTGGGAAGCCGTTCATCCTGGACCAGGCGGGCTTCATAATCATGGGCCTCATGTTCGCATATCCGGTTGCGCACGGGATGTACACTGTTGGGGGGGTGGTTTTCCTGCTGGCGCTTTCATGGCTGCTCCACCTCTCGACAAATGTGGCCGCGAACAGGTTCGGGCTGAAGCGCGTCCCATGGTGATTTTATGGAAATGAACAGGCTTATTGGGAGCAAGAAGGTTGTGGAATACGGGGAATTCCTTCGCTTTTCCGAAAAGGCGGGGGGCATGCCGAGGGGCACCCTCATAAGCGGGGAGAAGACAATACCCGGATATCCCAAAATAGCCAGGATATTCTCGCTGGAAGGCGGAATCGGGAAAAACGTGCAATCGGAAGAGATGCTGGTCGAGGAGAAGATAGACGGGTACAATGTGAGGGCCCTGATGCACAGGAACAGGCTGCTCTGCCTTTCGCGCGGAGGGTATACCGACGGCTTTGCGGAGGAAAAGCTTTCGGCGGAGCCGGGGGCGGGTAAATTCTTTTCCGCACATCCGGAATGGATGCTGTGCGGCGAGATGGTGGGCAACACCCCGCACACGGAGCCGACGGAAGAATATGATGTGAGATATTACGTTTTTGACATTGTGGACGAGCGGGGGGAGTTCATCCCGCCGATGGAGAGGAGGGAGATATGCAGGGAGTTCGGGCTCACCCCGGTCCCGCTGGTGGGCGTGTTCAGGAAAGAGGAGATTGCGAAACTTAAGGGTGCGGTAAGGAAAATGGACAAGGAAGGCAAGGAGGGGGTTGTGATAAGGGGGCTCGGAGGGGAGGGCGGAATTGTAAAGTTCGTGACGCCCTCTTCGGACATAAACGACCTGAAGGGGAACTCCACCGCGCTTTTCGACATGCCGATGGGGTTCATGAAGCAGAGGGTCTTCCGTTCCGCGGTCTCCATAAGGGACCTTGGGCTCAAGCCCGCGGATTATGAAAAAAGGCTCGGGGAGGCCCTGCATTGCGGGTTCGGGGAGGCGCTGGATGCCAAGGAATCGGTGCAGAGGTTCCGCGTCCGCGTGAATAGCCATTCCACCTGGGACTCAATACTCGCGGGCATGGGGCGCGAGGTGGAGGTGAGGGTGGAGGAGGAAAAGAGGTGGGGAAAGGGATACGAAATAACCTTCGTGAAGGCCATGAAGGAGAGCACGCGCAGGATAAGGCGCGCGGTGGAAGGGCATTCCCAGGAGGATTAGCCGCTCATTTTTTCGCCCTGCCCGGCTTCCTGGCCCTGGAAAGCACGGAATGGAACCTGGAGGCGTCCAGCCATTCGCACCCGACCTTGTTCGCGAGGTGGAATATCCCCTCGTCGCACGTGACTATCGCCGCCTCAAGCTCGTAGGCGAGCAGGACTATCTCGAAATCCTCCTTGCTGTCCACTATGCCGGCGCGCATCGAGTCCCTGTACTTGTCGCGCAGGCGGCGGAGCTTCTCGTCGTTGTCAGGGCGGTTGTCGACCGCGAACTCCTCCGCAAGGCGGAGGCCCTTGTTCACCCTCGCCCGTATGTCGTCAACGAACTCGTAGAAGACAGCGGCGGGCAGGTATATGGAATAGATGTTGGGCGCCTTCCTCTTCACCATCCCCTCGAATGTGGAGAGGTTCGGGGCGAAGTTGGAGAGCTCCCTGAATATGGAAGGGGGCATGTAGAACTCCGCATCCGACCCCCCGGCCATCTGGACGAATGATTCGACCGCCTCCTGGGGGCTGTTGCCGAATGCCGCGCGCGCCGCAGGGTTCACGAAAAGGCTTGTGTCGAGCACATATCTCTTCACGGTCTTCATGCATGGGATATGGCGGGAAATCTTAAATACCTGCTTTCGGGCGGGATTTTTAAGCATTATGTTGTAATATATAGATGGGAATGGTGTCAAAAATGGATCCAAGAATAAATGCTGCGCTTCAATACGGAAAAGATAGGCCTGCCGGGGCCCCGGGGCTCCACCGCGCGACATTCTGGGACAGGGGCAAATATGATGCCCTGTTGGCCGCGAGGAGGGAGGACATTCCGGAAAAGGAATGGATTGCCTTCATAGATTTCCTTGCACATGCGCCTGCCAGGATAAGGGACAGGGCCGGGAGGTGGGACAAGGGCAAAATACCCCGTTCGCTGGACGAGATACGCTCCCCGGTGGATGAATTCGTCTGGAGGCTCCAGCTTTTTGTGAAATGCACTGACAAGGGGCAGGTGCCCACGGTGGAGGAATATGCCGCTAACGAATACAACAAGCTCAATTTCCAGGGCACCATCCCATACGTGGACCAGGCGCGGTCCACCGCAAGCGCAAGGGGCAAGGGGCAGGAGGAGCTGGATGCGACCGTGCGGGTCATGCACACATATTTCCTTGCGGCCATGGGCATTTTCAGGTTCATGAGGGACACCCTGGTGGGGGACGCAATCTCCGGGGTGATAAAGGCGCCGGAGGACAACCCGCAGGTGAGCGCGGTCGAGGGGGCCAGGTTCCTGCTCACGCTGAGGGCGCTTTTCGAGGTGCACAACGCTCTGGTGGACATGGAGGAGAAAGCTTCGGGCAAGAGCATATATTCGCGCCTTAAGATAAGGGGCTCCCTTGCCACCGGGGACGTCTCAATAATGAAGAACGACATCAGGAGCACCATAATATGCGAGAAGATGAACTTTGCCGCAAGGCTTTCCGGCATTCCAGCTGAGATGGAGCTGATAGTGGACGGGGAGACCGCCAGGCACATCGCGCCTTACTTTGAATTGAGGAAGATGAAGGTCGCTGGCGTGGTGGAGGGGGAGATAGCCCGGCTGGAGGGGAAACTCGCAGGGATTGGGGAGATGCGCGAGGGCGAGGAAAAATCGGATGAGGGGAGGGAGAGGCTCCTCCGCATCATAGGCCTCCATTTCAGGCTGCACAAGCTTTACGAGATAATGTACCACGTGTTCGAGCTCCCGAACCTTGATGACGAGGAGCTGTTGGGTGAGAAAAAGGCGGGGAAGGAAACCCCGTTCAGGGACAACATGGAAGCACACGACGCGGCGTTCCTGAAGGCCATAGACGACTTCGACGCGGTTAAGCTTCTTGGCCTGGATGAGGGGATAAAGCGGATAAAGAGGAGGGCGGAACGCGACTACAGCACAGAGGCGTTCAACAAGGTGCGCAGGCTCCACCTGAAGGGTTACGGGATAGAGGCGTTCAGGGAACTTTACCAGCTCTTGGGCTACAAGAGTTTTGCGAATGACTATGAGTCTACTCCGGAGCATTGCAAATTCAGGAGCAAGTACCTTGAGGGGGATGCGCTTGCGCAGGACGGCAGGAGCGCAATCGAGTGGTTCGTTGACGAGGTCGAGGAGGCGCACTACATAGCTCCCAGGGCCAACTTCAACCCGGGCGTGGCGGCATACCTGATGACATCCATGCAGCTCACCGGCTCTCCGGATTTTGCGCAGCAGAGGGCGTGCAGGGCCGTGGGCATGGTCCTGCATCTGCTCGAGGACATTCAGGTGAACTGGGGGAACCAGAGGAACGTTTTCCTTCAGAAGGCACAGGAGGACCTGGTGGGGAGGGGCGTGTTCAGCGAAAGGGGGGAACTGGTGCAGGGGGCGCTTGCGGGGTACCTTGCGGAATCGGTCGTGCTTCCCGCGGCGCTATCGGAAGTCGGGCTGCTCAGGCTCGGCTGCGGAAGCGGCTCGGACCACGGCAAGGTCGGGGACATAGGGCAGTGGCTGGCCAGGGACAAATCAACATTCACCCCGGCGGAAGAGGAAGTCAAGAACAAGGTGCTAAGCCTGCACCTGGAAAGCGCCGCATACCTCGAGGAGGTTAATGCCCTGTCCGTGAAGGAATACGGATACGAGCTCTTCAGCGGGAGGGTGAGGCGGATAATATCCAATCTCTCCTACCGGAAGCACTGGACCGAGATTGCTGAGGGGCTTGAGCCCGCGGATGCGCTGGCGGCACAGGCGGTGCTGGCATCCGGGGCGATACAGTCCATGAGGAAGCTCAAGGCATACAAGCTGAACCGGGGCCAGAAGCCAGTGGAATGGAAGGCGATAATGTTCGAGCTCAGGAAGCTGGGGCTCCACCCCACAATGCTGGGGGCCTATTCCGAGCTGTTCCTGGAGAACGGGGCGGCATAGCATTATAAACGCGGGAAAGCGAGAAAAATGCATGGAAACCTTCGCGGAATTCCAGCGCCGCAGGAATTCTGGGTTCTATTCCTCAAAAGGAGGGCGCATCTATTCCTCCTTCCGCACCTTTGCGCATTCCCAAAAATTTGCAGAAGCGAACGCGGTTGAGTTCGCCCGGCGGGCGCCGAAAAAGGGGAAGCTGCGCATATATGAGGTTGGGGTAGGGGATGGAAGTTTTGCATTTAATTTCATGAACGCGCTCCCGGAGGGGGTTGCGGAACGGACAACTTATGCGCTTTGGGACTTTTCGGAGAAAGGAGTCCGGCTTGCCGCGGAGAAAATCGGGGATTTCGGGCACGAGGAAGTCGTTGCGCCTGCCTGGAACATGAGGAAGATGAAGAAGGCGAACTGCGTCAAATGCAGCGAATTGCTGGACGATTTGCCCACGCGGATTCTCGTGAGGCGCGGGATGCGCATGATGGAGGTTGCGCGGGAGGGTGCCGAATGCCTGGAATTGGAGGCGGAGGTTGGCGCCGATGTTTACTCATACATGGAGGGAATGCCGGAGGGATACTGGGTTCCGGTTCCGGAAATCGGGCTGGGATGCGTTCTGGGCTGGAAGGAGAAATTGTGCAGGGGTGGATGGATTGATGTTTTCGATTACGGGTTCTCGGATGCGGAGGGGATGAGGGCGCTTCCGCGGGACGTTTGGAACGCGGCGGTTGTGAGGGAATTCTCCGGGCAGATTACAGTGGATGTGAATTTTGCGTTCCTGAAAAGGTCCGCGGGCGGGAGGATAGAGGCGCAGAAAGACTATGTGGAAAGGGCGCTGGGGAAGGACCTGCGGGAAGTGGACATCGGAGGCAGGCTGGATTATTATTCATACGAAGAGGTTGGGAAGAACGCGAAGGGGCTCGAGAAGGAAGGATATGATATAGGGGTCCTGCTTGCGGGCCTGGAGAAGTCGGAATACCTGCATATGGAAATTGCGAAATAGTCAGATCAGCTTGACGAAGCCCCTCCCGACCTCGGGAAGGTTCGTGCCCAGCAGGTTCGTGGAAGAGAGTATGAAACTCATCGTGATGACCATCGCCAGGAACGGCAGGCACAGCAGGTTCATGAAAACCCCGGTGAGCCCCCTTTCCATTATCATGTTGAGCGTTGAAAGGACCTCGCCGGCCTTTGCGGATGCGGCAAGGAAAATGCTTTCCACCTTGCCGGGGTCCGATGTATTGCACATGTTGGGGAGGTTGGGCAGGTTTTCCGGGACCCCGCATACGAACGGGTTGAGGGACAGGTTGACGACCATGAGGTAGGCGAGCGGGAAAACGAAGTAGAAGCCGGCGACGAACGCAAGCACGTACGCCCCGGAGCCGCGCGTTGGGGGGAATGCCCTCATAAGTATCCCAAGAGGGAAGAAAAGAGGGAGGGCGGTGGCCGCTATGAATTCGAGGATGTGCTGGAAGATGCGGTAAAGGAGCGCAGTGAAGACCGCATAGTTCATTATGTTCATTGCGGTCTGGGTGACGGGCTTTAGACCCCAGCCGCTCAGCGCATCGGCCATGAAGAAGTCCTTGGCGAAGGACTCTCCGAGGAAGAACGGCGCGGATATCGCATAGGTCGCCTTGGTGATGCTGCGCAGGCAGCCGTATGTGTTGCCCATGTACGCCTGGGTTAGCTTGAGTATGGTCATGTCCCCGTGCACTGGGAACATTGCGTCGAACTGGTCTGAGGTCACCCTTATGCCCTGGTGCTTGTAATTCTCTATCATCACCGCCTTCATCGCGGAGACTGTTATCTCCTCGCCGGCGGTGAAAAGCCCTATGAAGAAAACCGCCAAAAGGAAAGTGGAGACCGCGAAGACCATCTCCCCCTTGGCCCATTGCTCAAGCCCCTTGCTGGAGAATACGCGGGAAAGGGCGATCATCAGCGCCGAAAGTGAGAAGGAGAGGAGGACCACCAGCATCGTAAGCATTACCCAGTCCATCATATCAGCCTCGTAAGGTTCGTCACATCAATCTCCTCCCCAAGAGACTTGCTCAGGTACCGAACGGTGGTCACGAGTATCAGGACGTTGAACGCTGGCAGGAACAGCCCGAATAGGAAAGCGTAGCTGGCGGCGCTGCTGAAGAGGTACAAAAGGCCGAACGCGATTATGCCTATCCCAGAGTGCAGTATCAGCCCGAAGAGGTTGAACACGTCAAGTGTGAAGCCCCCTCTGAACGCATCGACGAAGCTGGAGACTCCGAAATTGCCCAGCTCGGTCCAGAAGTTCGGTATGAATTCTTCGCTCATTAGGTTCAGGGCATTGAGCCCGAATTCGCCCTCTATTATGATCAGGAATGGATAGACGAAAAGGAAGCCCAGGGCAAGGGCGATTATCGTCCCGCCTATCCTGCGGGTGGGGGCGAAGCTGCGCATGAGTATCCCAAGCGGAAGATAGTACTTGAGGAACCCGAATGAGAAGAAATCCACCAGGAACATCTGCGCCTTGTTGGTTATGTATCCTATGAGCAGCATGTTGAACGCGTTGGTGAGCCCAGGCTTGATGGTTGCGGCTATTCCGCTGGTCGGCTGTATCTGGGTCCCGATCCCAAGCGGCTTACCTGTGAGCGTCATGGTGGTTATGGGGTCCATCCAGGAGTAGAATGCGTAAAGGCCCGTGGTTATGTACATTATCTTCTCGGAAAACTGGTCCAGGTAGAAGACCGCGCCCTGGTAGATGTTGTAATTAGGGGGGACGGAGGGGGCGGGGACCAGCCACGAGACCCTCACCTCGCATGCGAGCGTGGTGACGCTGGCGAGTGCGATTATTATGATGGCGGTCACGAATACCTCGTAAAGCTCTATCTTCACCCAGGATGTGCCCTCCGCGTTCTGGAAGAACCGGTTTATCATGTAGAGGATGGAGATTAGGAAGACCGAGGCGAGCAGGGCCGCACCTGTCGCGGACTGCCACGCCGGGATTATCGAGCCCGGGTCCCCGCATATCGCCTCGGTGACAACAACCTCGTATGCCATCTATATCAGCTTCACGAAAGCACCCACGTTTATCTCCGTGCCCAGGAATTTCGCCAGCTCCTTCGCGAAAGTCAGCGTAACGAATATGTTCAGCAGCGCAAGGAAGAAGCTCATTATGAATACGGTATACACCATGTCCGAAACCGTGTCAAGGAACAGCATGCTCGCGGAAACCAGCAGGAACGCGCCTAGGGCGG
>JAKQHW010000044.1 GCA_029557835.1 Microcaldota archaeon | reverse complement strand
CGCTCTTCCGATCTCTCTCCAGTTTCCTCCATTCCCCATCATAAATCTCAAACGAGTAGTCGTCCTCTCCCGCAGCGACCCTCAGCTGCCTGTAATCCGAATAGGGGTAGAGCACCGGCCATATCCCGTTCATGGCTGAATTTATCGCCTCCACCAGCTCGGCTCTCATCTCCGCCTGCGACTCCACCACGGCATTCCTGAAGAGCGCGAGCTGCGCGATCTCCTCTTCCCGCGCCCTTATCCCACCCTTCAGCCCGTCCATCGCCGCCATTTCCCTCTCGAGCTGGGACGCCATCTCCCTGAGCGACGCCGCCTCCTTCCTGGTCTCCCGCAGGCGCCCCTCGGCCCTCTCCTTCCTGACCATCAGCTCCCGCACCGCCTTCCCCGCCTCCGCATATTCCTTGTCATTGAAAATTATGGATGAAAATTCCTTCTCCAGCTCCAGGGCCCTCCTCTCCGCAGACGCAAGCGCCTTCCTTTTCTCGAGCACGGCCTCCGCATCCCTTGCCGCGGCGGCAGCCTTCTCCCTCCTTTTCTCCAGCGAGGCCCTCAGCGCCCTGAGCCCCGCGATCTTCCCTTCTTCCTCCGAGCATTTTTTCCTCGCCGCCCCAAGCATTTCAGATATTTTTCCCGCGCCCTCCGCAGGGACGGAAACCCATTTCCCCGCTTCCCGCACCTCCTCCAGCACCTTCCTTATCCCATCCCTCTCCTTCCCGAGTTCCGCAATCCTTTTGTGCGCCGCGGCCGCCTGCCCCCTTTTCCTCCCAATCTCGCCCGCCCGCTCCCCCTTTATTTTTGCGGCCATGCCTTCCCCGAGGTCGGTTCCGCATACCGGGCACTTCTCCTTTATGATTCCGGCATACGCCTCCATCTCGGCCGCTCCCCTGAGCAGCGCCTTCTCATCCGCCGCAAGCTCCAGCATTTCCTTCTCGGCATCCCCGAGCCGCTTCTCCAGGGCCTTCCCATCCCGCCCCGCAAGCGCGGCCTCCGCCCTCCTCTCCGCGGCCTTCCTCTTCTCCGCCGCAAGCTCGGCCTCCCGCAGCCTGCCCTCCAGATTCCCGACCTCCTGCGCAAGCATGCGGGCCGCCCTCTCGAATCTTGCAGCCCCCTCGTTTGCTGAATCAAGCTCCTTCTCAATCTCCGCAAGCTCCTTTCTCATCATGGACAGCTCTTTTTCCCCAGCATCTTTCCCGGCCACATCCGCGCGGAGCGCCTCCACCCTGCCCCGTTCCCTGTCCAGCGCCCTGCCGGCGGCCTCTTTCTTATCCTTATTTTTCCCCATCTCCAAAAGCCGCTTCTCGGCCTCCCCGGCTTCCCTTGCCGCGGCCTTCGTATCCCCATCCGCCTTCCCTTCCTCCTCCGCAGCGTCGCCAATCATCTTTCTTTTCCTCTCCAGCAATTCCGCGATCTCCCCATGCCTTTTCCCGTCATACCTCGCTTCCAGCGCCTTCCTCTCGCCCTCAATCCGGTTCATCACGCGCACCGTGTTCGCCCTGACCTCCTCGAACCTGTCCAGCCCCATCAGCCCGTCCATCTCCTTTTTCCTTTTCCCCGCATCCAGGTCCAGGAAATACCCTATGTTGTTCTGGTCCGAATAGATTGCCCTGTTGAAAAGGTCGTAATCCACCCCGAGCGCTTCCTCCACGGCACCGCTTACCCTGCCCTGCCCGCTTTCAACCAGCTTCCCGGCCTCGGATATCTTCGCCGCAACCTCAATCCCCCTCGGGCCCCTCCTCAGCTTCCGCTCCACCAGGTATTCCTTCCCCCCATGGGCAAATTCAATCCGCACGTGCCCTTCCTTCTCCCCGTGCCTCAGCAGGTCGTCCACCCCCACGCCCCTCCTCCTCAGCGCTGGGAACGTCCCATACAACGCATAGCACATCCCGTCAAGGACCGCGCTCTTCCCGCTCCCCATTATCCCCACAATCAGGTTGGTCCCTTTCCCGAACTGCAGCCGGGTGTCCGCATGGGACCTCCAGTTCCTAAGTTCCAGGGACCTTATCATCCTGCTTATTAGGGCAAAAAAAGATTAAGAAGGGGACGGCAATCGTCATCATTATAATGCTTGCTCCGCATATCCCCTCATGAGAAATGCGCTTTTGTCCCTCGGTATTGCTTTGTTGGTTTTTGGATGCATGGGCACACAGGGGCCCGGGCCGGAGCAGCCCGCCCCGGCTCCGGAACCCACCTCCTGCATGGACGGCACCCTGCTCGCCTCCTGCTCCGGCTTCCAACCCTATTATTGCAGCTCCGAAGGGGAGATAATAAGCGCGCCCTCGCTATGCGGCTGCCCCGATGGCACCGCCTTCTCAGGCACGGAATGCGTGGTCGCATGCGCGGACGGCACCCCGCTCGCCTCCTGCGCGGAGGAAAGGCCGATGTATTGCACGCAGGATGCTAAACTTGTGCGCAAGCCGTCCGATTGCGGCTGCCCGGACGGCACCATCTACCATAACGGAGACTGCATCTCCACATGCACGGACGGCACAAACCCCGGGGCATGCTCATCAACCCGGCCTTACCATTGCAACAACTACCTGGCCCTGGTGCCGGACCTTGACAAATGCGGCTGCCAGCCCGGAACCGCTTTGGTGGACGGCAGCTGCGTCGCGGCAAAATGCATCGACGACACGCCCGTTGGCGGCTGCACCAAAAACCCGCCCAACTACTGCAACGAACAGTTCCAGATAGTGCCCAACCCTGCGGTTTGCGGCTGCCCTATCGGCAGGATACCCAACCTTGACCGTACCCTTTGCGTAAACCCGCTCCTCTATCCCCGCTCCACAGGCGAAACCTTCGAGATAGCGAATGCGGTCACCATGAAGGTGCTCGGCTCCAGGCGCCCCGCGTGCACCTCCGGTGAATACGTGATAGTCGAGCTTGAGTTCTCAAACAACGGCCTCTCCCCGTTCAGCCTGGGCGAGGCGGACATAACCCTCCTCCAGAAATTCGAGGGGAGCAGCCACAAATGGCACGCCATCCAGTATCCTGCGAACAATTCCTTCTGCAACGAGAGATATCCGTTCGAATTCGGGGAAATCCCGCCCGGAGGGAACCTTTCGGGAAGGGTATGGTTCACCCTGCTCAACTGGGACGGCCGCGCCACATATTACTTATACCATAAGGACAAGCATGTACGGCTGAGCGTGAGGTGAGGATATGGGTTTGCGCAATTCCAAATGCTTCCAACTGGCAGCCATCTCTTTCGCCTTTTTAGGGCTTCTGCTGTCCGGATGCACCGCTCCCCAGGAAGCGGCCCCGGAACAGCCTGCCCCGGCACAGCCGCAAATCCAGCAGCGGTGCACGGACGGGACAGCCCCCCTCTCCTGTTCCGCCGCGCGGCCCTTCTTCTGCACGCGCGATGCGCAACTCGTCGAGGATTCGCAGCTATGCGGCTGCCCTGCCGGAACCGAGGCCTCGGGCCTGTCCTGCATCCAGGTGTGCGCTGACGGCACCCGCCCGGGCCAGTGCTCACCCTCCAAGCCCCTCTTTTGCGGCAGTGACTTCCAGCTTTCCGGAAAGGCATCTGTCTGCGGCTGCCCTGCCGGCGAAATCCGCTCCGGCGAATCCTGCGTGCGCTCATGCAGCGACGGAACCCTCCCAGGCGAATGCTCCCCGGCCAAACCGGATTACTGCAACGATTCTGCGGCCCTCGCCCCTGACCCCTCCCGATGCGGCTGCCCGGCTGGAACGGTCCTTCTGGGCGGGGAATGCAGGGAGGCGGTATGCCCGGACGGGACCGCGGCAGGCTCGTGCTCCCGCAACCCCCCGGGATACTGCTCCGAATCGCTCGAACTGACAAACAATGCACAGCTTTGCGGGTGCCCTTCCGGGCAAATCCTTTCCCGCTCCAATTCCTCCTGCGTCAATCCCACCATCAGCGCAAAGAGGGAGGATTCCATATTCGGCATAGGCGGTGACATACGGCTGATGGCCCGGAATTCCGAATACCACGCATGCGAGAATGGGGATTACATATCAGTTGAGGTGAGGGTGGAGAACAACGGCTATTTCTCCGACTTTGCCATTTCCCAGGGGGACCTCAACCTCCTTGTCCAGAACACGCGGCATTTCTCAGACAGCGGATGGATGGAGATGGCGTATCCGGAGAACGATTCCGACTGCTCCGAGGTCTCCCGCTTCAGGTGGGGCGCAATCCGGCCCATGCAGTTCTCCTCCGGCATAATATGGTACAAGCTAAAGGCGTGGGACAGGAACGCGGCATACTCCCTTTTCTACAATGATTCCTACCGAATACAGCTCAGGCCGGAATACGACTGAGCCCCTGCGCCCAAGCCAACCCTTTTTATTTATTCCCCACCCACCTTAACCCATGAGATATGCCGCAGTTCTTTTTGGAATGATGCTTCTGCTTTACGGGTGCGCCTCGCCCCTTGATTATTTCCAGTTCCAGCAATCCGGGCCGGCGCAGGAGGTGAACCCCCCATCCCCGCAGCCTTCCCAGGCAACGTGTGCGGACGGGACCGCCATGAACTCCTGCTCCGCCGAAAAGCCCATGTTCTGCACCGCCTCCGGGCAGCTCTCGCCAAACCCATCCCTCTGCGGATGCCCTTCCGGCTCAATCCTCTCCGGAGGTGAGTGCAGGGCCGGGTGCGAGGGCGGCACCCCATTCTCCACCTGTGCGGCAGAGAGGCCTTTTTATTGCAACGCCCACGGTTCTATTGTTGAGAAAGCGTCCGTATGCGGCTGCCCGGCGGGGAAGGCCCGCTCCGGGGAAACATGCATTTCCGTTTGTTCCGATGGCACCCTTCCCGGCGAATGCTCTTCCGCAAAGCCGAAATTCTGCACCGTTTCCCTCCAACTTACAGACGACCCAGAGCGCTGCGGCTGCCCGGCAGGCACACTCCTGAAGGACGGGAGATGCACGGCCGCAAGGTGCGTGGACGGCACCCAGGTCGGCTCATGCTCCGTCAACATGCTCCCCACCTACTGCTCCGAATCCCTGGTCCTTGTGCGCAACCCGCGCGTGTGCGGCTGCCTTTCAACGGAGATACTCAGCGAGGATGGTTCCACCTGCCTGAACCCCGAGAATCTCATCTATTCCGAAGGGGTCAAGTTCAAGGTTTTCAACAACGCGTACATGCGCATAAGGGATGCGGAGTGGATTGAGTGCTCCACAGGGGACTACATCCGGCTCCAGCTCCAGCTGGACAACAGCGAGGGCGACACCAATTACCCCCTCTACAGCCAGGAGCTCCAGCTTTTGGAGAAAACCGGCCCCGGCTATTTGAACCGCAAATGGATATCCGTGCAGTACCCGTCCAGGGACGGCCTGTGCGTGGAGCCGGACAGGTTCGCATGGACCTATACGATGGAAGGGGACGTAAATACCGGAATGGTCTGGTATTACCTTCCGGACGGCTTCAACAGCGATGCCGACTACTACATCTATTACAGGGAGATAATGGTGGGACTCAGCCCCTGAGCCCTATCTCCATTCTCTTCAGAGCGGGACGCAATAGCCAACCCCGCTCCTGTCCGCGATGCACCCTGCCGGGCACTCATATACCTCGTGCATCACAACATTCCCGGCACAATAATACTCATGCAGCCTGTCCGGGTCCAACTCGTCACACCTGTCTTTCTGGACCAGGGCCCCTTTGGTGATAGTTCCTGGGACCAGGTAGCTCCTTCCGCCTTCACTGTCCTCGCAGGCCGCCTCGATGCACCTGCCTGAGCTGCAAACCTCCTCTATCCCGCAATCCATCGTGCGCGTGCTTATCTTGAAATCCGAGCAGAACTTCTCCCTCACGCTCCTTTCGTCAACGCAGCTGTCGCTCTCGCTGCTGCTGTACCCGTTTTCGGTCCTTATGGTGGCGGTGCCATATACGTCCTTATTGAGCCCGCCGTCCGAGTCCTCGCATTCCGCGGGCGAGCAGACATTCCTGTAGCAGAGCTCCCCATAGCCCGTGCACAATATGGTCTCGTTGGCAACCCTCGAGCCGCTGCAGAAGTATTCCCTGAGGTTGAACAGGTCTATGCACTGGTCGCTATAGGCGCCCGAGCCGTATGTTACCGTTCCGGCAACCGCCCTCCTGTTGCCCCCGTCCGTGTCCGTGCAGGAGACCCTCACGCACTCCCCATCCTCGCAGGCCCTTCCGCTGCCGCACTCCATCCTTGAGCTCCTTATGTCATTCCCTTCACAATAGTATTCGGTGACCGTGACGGAATCGTGGCATTCGTCGTATTCCTCCCTGCCCCCTTTCCTCACAATCCCGTACTCGTTCTCATCCTTCCCCCCGTCCGTGTCCGTGCATGTGTACTCCCTGCACGCCCCGTCGCTGCAGTAATGCCCATCCCCGCAGGCCGCGACCACCCTCGCCATGGAGTCCCCAGAGCAGTAATACTCGTATACGCTTGAAGTTCCAGAGCAATAGTCCGAATATGTGGCCGACCCGGCCCTGAGCGTCCCCTTCGCATAAATGTTGTACCCCCCGTCGCTGTCCATGCATGCCGCCTCGACGCACGCCCCATTCATGCATACCTCCCCGCTCCCGCAGGCGATGTTTTCGCTGGCTATGGAGTTCCCTTCGCAATGGTATTCCTTCACCTCATCCACGCTGATACAGATGTCCGTCGCATTTTCCGGGCCCTTCCTCACAACCCCATATATCCCCGGGAACCTGCCCCCGTCCGTGTCCGAGCACAGGTATTCCGCGCACATGCCGCCCCTGCACTCGGTTCCGGCAGGGCAGGCTATCCTTTCGCTCTGGACCGCGTTGTC
>JAKQHW010000028.1 GCA_029557835.1 Microcaldota archaeon | reverse complement strand
CCTGCGGCGCTGCTCGACCGCCCATGCGTAATCGTAGACCGCCTCCCTGGTGGGCACGGCCTCAATCCGCGCCGGCGCCTCAACGACTTCGGCCTGGACGGGCTGCGGCGTGGGGACAGTTTCGAGCGGTGCGGCCTGCTCCGCCGCCCTCCTGTCCATTATTCCCTGCACAAGGCCTGCCGCGGCATCTTGTATTTCTCCCGGTTGGTTCTGCAAATATGCGATGAAGCGGTCCTCCGCGGCGCGCAGGCTGGCCAAAAGCTCGGCGCGGCCGGGTTGGCCTTCCGGAAGCCTTTCAAGAAGCTCGTTGTAGAAAACGACCTGTGAGTGCTCAACCAACATCCTGTCAGTGTCGCTCAACGCGGGGCGGGGCGCCTGCGCAACCTCGGGTTCCGGCGCAACGGCTTCGGCCGCCTCGGGAACCGGAGCCTCCTCGAGCCCAGGGACGCTGCGTATGATTGCGGAGCGCCTCTCCTCCCCCATCCTCTCAATGAGCCGGTCGTACCTGCGACCGACCGAGCCCCTCATGGCCCTGGCGATGCTTCCGATTGAATGCTCCCGCGCGCCTCCAACCGTCTTTTCATCAGCCATCATGTCGCTCCTGCTTGCATAATAGTAGATGTCCGTTATTGAGAAAAGCCTGGAATACATGTATGCCCCATCATGGGAAAGATAGTCCGAAACCATCCTCTGGAGGATTTTGGCGAGCGTGAGCATGCCCATCCTGCCGTTGCCCGCCTCTGCGAAGAACGCGTCCAGCTCCGCGGCGAACAGTTTCCTCTCATCCGTGCTTGCGAAGCCCCATGCGCGCTGGAGGAATTCCCTTTCGGATTCGGAGAACTGCTGGAAGAATTCCGCCCTTGCGCCACCTGTTGCTGGAAATGTTATCCCCTCGTAATTTCCGGATTCGAACGCGCGGACTATCTGCCTTGTGCGTGCGTTGGTGTCCCTTCCGAGGCGGAGGCGCTCCTCTGTCCGGACCGGGAGGGTTTCGGCTTGCACCTGCGCTTCCCCCTCGATTGGGATTTCTGAAACGTCCCTCCTATTGAGTTCGCGCGTTATCCTTCCGCGGGCATTCGTTTCGAAGACGCGGATTGACGCGTTGTTCTCCAAAGACCAGCGTATCAATTCGTGGGAGGCCATTGATGCCAAATCGACCTCAACCGAATCCTTCACCGCAAAAAGGAACGTCTTGTCCCCGAAGCGGCTCTGGAGCATGTTTGAATAGCCTTGCTCCCTCAACTGGTCCATTGTCGGAAGCCTTTCCCTGGTCCTTGAGCCCGCGCCTGCCATATGGAACATCACCTTATGAATTAAATCCTAATGTAAGACGCGGAATGCATGTATTAAATACTTTCCTTTGCGCGGGTTTGGAGGGGGAACTGTTTTTAAGAGGTGTGGCTAAAAATAGGCGCATATGCGCCGCACATTTCCAACGCCCAGAGAGAGTGATATGCCCAATGCGCAGCCAGGGGCCGGGCGGAGGATTGGCGCGGCCGGCTTTGCGCGGGGGAGGTGGGCAAGATATTTGCTGGTTGCTGCGGCGCTTGGGGGCGCGGTGCCTCCCCTCTCGCACGCGCGAACGGAAGATATAAATACTCAAACGGCGGCGAGTATAAACATGAGGGCGATGAGGGCGAAAAGGGATGAGCAGTCCAAGCAATATCTTGACCAGGGGCTGCAGCAGACGACTTCAATCGACCAGGCGCTCGGGCAGGTGGAGGGGGCGCCCCCGGAGCAGGGGATGCAGTTCACGCCCGCGGGCAGGGCGGCTTATTTTTTCATGAGTTTCGTAAGCGAAGCGGACACGGAGAAGAGAAACGAGGCGATGCGAGACCTCCTTGGCGTGCTCAGGGAGGCGAATGCATACGGGGACCCGCAGTTCTTCAGGGAATTCATGGGGATCCTTCCTCCGGAATACGGGGAGGTTGTCCGTGCGGGAGTGGGGCATAACTCCGACCGGCTGTATGCGGACAGGTTCGGGGATATGCTGGACATCATATGGACGGCGGCGGAAGGGAGGGTGGGCCCGGACGTGCTCAGGCGGAACAATCCTGAGCTAATGGATGCTGTGGAGAAGGCGAAGGAGGCGCTGAATGTAGACCTGTTCCGCATGCTAGTTTCATTTGATGCGAACAGGATGCTCGCCCAGGATTTTGAGGGCGAGAATTTCCTCCGGCAGGTGTTCAGCCAGCACGGGATACATATGGTTGGTGAGGAAAGGACTGTCCAGCTCGCATTTGTTAATTTCATAAACTGGCTTGAGAGGGTGCGGGGGGATAGGGAGGCTATTCTTAACGCACTGCAGGTCTCCTACGGGGTGGACCTCTCCACCATAAGCGAGGAGGAACGGCAGGGGATTGGGGAGAGGATGCAGAGGCTCGCCGCGGCGCTCGTGCATCTCGCCACATACGGCACCGAAACGGAAGCAGGCGGGCCGAGGACCGTCCAGTATTCCAAATTTGTCGAGAATCTGAATAATGCAGTGAACATGATGCGCGGGGACCTCGCCCTGATTTCCTCTTCCACGAACGCGAGGCAGCTTGCAGGCAGGATTGAGGCCGCGCGAAGGAACATTGGATACACTAATGAAGTATATGGGCTGCTCACGGATTATCTCGCGGATTATGGGGTAATCGGGACAAGGCTGACCGGCCCGGGTGGCAATATAAGGGAGATAATAGGGAGCGAAATCGGGATGGGCGCCGGCGAGCGAAGGCTATCTGGCACGGCTTTCCTTTTCGCGGCTTATGAAAGGGTTGGGAGGTCGAGGGGTTTCTTTGAGAACAGGCAGGCGGTGGTAAGCCAGCTGAACTCAGTCGGGGTCACGGTGATGGAGGAGCTGCCGGGGACGGCTGAGCAGCAGGCGGGAGAGGCGGGACTTGCCGAGGAGGCCACTCCTGAATACGGAAGGGGCAGCCGGCTCTTCGAACGGCTGGACCTGCTAGGGCAGTATGCGCTGGTGAAGAACAGGGAAAGCATATTCAGGTTCCTGGAAAGGGGCGAAATGCCGGTGGACGAGATTCCGGAAGGGGAAGAGGGGCAGATGGCGCAGGACGCGAGGATAAGGGGGGCGGAATATTCCGCCGCATACCTTTCGCGGCTGGAGGCGCTTGCCGGAATGGCGGGGAGCGGAACTTCATATTTCATGTTCATGACCGCGGTCCCCAAGATTGCGGACTACAGCGAGGACTATTCTGAATTCAACAGATTGCTTGCATCGATTATGACCGGGGTGGACCAGATAACAAGGCCGAATTCCCCTTACCAGGTATATGGCTCGCAGAACGCGCTCTCGGCCTATTTGCATTTGCAGGTGCCCATTGCGCTGAGGGGGAGTGTGGAAGGGGGAAGGGGATTGGTGGATTCCCTTGCGAGGGAGGTGGCGCAATTCCCGGAATCAGAGGATTTCACGCTTCCGCCAAACCTCATGGTGGAGCCGGTTCTTCCGCGCGCTGGGCCTGTCCAGCCCTACCGCTCCAGGATAAGGAACTATCTGGATTGGGGGATGGGCACTCCGGACAGGAGGTTCGAGAACCTTCCCCTTGAATTCCTTGCAAGCAGCTTCCCCACAAGGATGGACATAAGGAGGGGCTTCAGGAACCTTTCGGCGATGATACCTGCGACGCTCGGGCTTGGAACCACCACGGACAACACCGCGGCCGCGCTTTATGCGCTTATCGCCTCTATAAGGCCTGAGGCGCTCTACAGCCAGAGCGAGCTTGCGAGGTTCATGACGAACGAATATGAGAACATAGTCAATTTCTTCAATCCCCCTGAGGGTCTGCACGTGACATATCATGCCGGTGGGCGCGCCACATATTACCGCCCGATTGATTTGTATGCTAGGATTTCCAGGATAAATCTGGAAGTGCCTCCGCTCGTCCCGGCGTGGATTTGGGCACCTTCCACAGGAACCGCTTCCGCGGGAGGGACAGCGCGCGGGCGCGCGGTGGGCACCCTGGCAGAGGAGGTGAGCGGCTCGGCCGCAGGCAGCGCCCGCGGCGAAGGGCCGACCGTTGGGGGCGCGGCCGCGGCAGGTGCGACCTTCCAAAGGGGAGGGACCGAGGCGTCTGGTGGCGCGGAATTCCATGGCCCGGGGATGGGCGCTTCCGCGATGGTGCAGGGAATATGGTATGAGGAGGAGACTGATGCGGCTGCGCTCGCGAGGCTTAATGGGATGGGCGCGGACCATGATTATGCGGTTCTTTTCGATTATCTGGGCAAGACAACTTCAGAGGGGGAGGAAGGGCACCTGCTCAGGGCGAGCACTTACATGCGCTTCGGCGGGCATTGGGTGCGGGCGGGCTATTATGATGTCGTGGGGGACGCGGATGCGCTAAGGAGGTTCTCGGACGGCTTCATGTCCAACCTTGGGGAAATAGGGATGCTTGGTTACAAATACGATGAGGGGACTGGAACCTCTGGGCAGATAACTGGCGCCATGTCCCTCACCGACCCGGAGAGCTTCGCGGGCGTGGGCTTCTCCTGCAACATAGCCGACATATCCGCATTGGTCGGAAGGTATGCGAACATGGAGGGGAGCCATCTCGCGTCCGGAGGGCTTGGCTTCCTTCTTGGAAATGGATGGTCATTTGGAGTGATTGGAAGGGGCGCGATGCTGGTTGATGACGAAAACGAGCATTACGGCGTGGTGGCGATGGTGGATTACAACAAGAACGACACGCGCTTCACCGCATCGCTCGGGTATGATGTCAATCCTGTCACATATTACATGTACGATGCGAACCGCCGCGAAGGGGAGCAGGGGGACATTTCCCTGGTCTCCTTTCCCGGTCAATTCATAAGCGCAACCCTTGCGGGAAAGACCGCGCTCTCTGAGGCGCGGGAGCTTGAGCTCTGGCTCAAGACGCACTGGGAGGTAACGGAAGGCGAGACGGGAGGGGTTTCCGCAGGAGGGGTATATGCCGGGCGGGACTTCAGGGTGAGGGCGACCGGTTCGTACGAGCAATGGCTGGACCGCAGGAACACGGAAGGGCAGGACGAGATAGACTGGGCAACCGGAGGAGGGCTGGAGATATCCTGGGAAACCGAGGGCGGAACCAGGGTTGCGATAAACCTTGGCGCGGAATACAGCACCGAACTGCTTGTGGACGGAAGGAGGGTGCACCTCGACCAGAGCCACAGCCTGGGGAGGATCTTCGGCCACTGGGAGGCATTCATGCAGGCAAGGGATGACATGCAGGGGGCACAGGACGCAGGGGACCGGGATGCCGAAACCCAGGCGGCGATAAGGGCATCGAACTCGCTCATGAACATGGGGTATGCGCTAAAGGCCCTCGCAAGGGTAAGGGAGATGAGCTCGGGCGGGCTGGACAGCCTGCGCGAGGCGACAGATTTGATGGGCGCGGCGAACGTGCTCATCGAGAATTCAAGGCTGATGGTTTCCGCTAGGGGCGCGGTCGTCCGCGGCGCGGCGGAACTGGAGAGCGGGGCAGGGGAAGCCGGAGGCGGCGCAGGGGCGGGCGTGAGGTTCATGGTGGACGACACTTCCATAACACTGTCCGGGGATGTGGGGCAGGCTCCTTCGGGTGCAATCATGGGGGGCGCGTATGTGCGCGCCCAGTGGGCGGGCGGGACTGATGTGGCCGCGGCATATTCAAGGAACGTGTGGGAGGAGCACGGGCTGAAGGGGTTCCTGCAAATACCGGTGGGCGGCAGGAGCACAATCGGGGCGCAGGCGGCTTACACCTGGGGAGGGGTCCACGGGCTGCAGGGGATGGGGAGCGTTGGCGCGTTCTACGCCCGCGCAGGCGAAGAGATTGACGTCAGCGCAACCGTATCCGGGGGATGGATGGGATTCGCGCGCGAGGAGGAGGGAAGGCGCACGGAATTTGAAGCGTGGCAGGCGGCGGCGATGGTCCAGCTGGAGAACGCCGCGTGGATGGCGGGCGCGGGCGTGAACATAATAGGGAACCTTGGCGGAAGGGTTTATGAAGGCGGGGCGATAAGGGCGGAGCAGGACATAATGGGCGGCGGGTTCTTCATAACCGGCAGCTACCGCGACATAAACGATTACATCGAGTCGTTCCAGGGCACCTTCGAGATGCAGGCGATAAACGGGGAATATTACATAACGTTCAAGGCCGGGATGAACTGGTAGCGGCGCTACCTTTATATTTCTATTTTACAAATCTCACCTGGGGATTTGCATGAATATGAAAGGCAGACATTTCCTTACCCTGTTGGACTATACGAAGGAGGAGATAGAACATCTCCTGGATTTGGCGATAAAGATGAAAAAGGGCGAGGTGAAAAAGGACCTGAAGGGAAAATCGCTTGCGATGCTTTTCCAGAAATCCTCCACAAGGACCCGCGTTTCGTTTGAGGTCGGGATGACGCAGCTGGAAGGGCACGCGCTCTTCATGGACATGGGCACCACCCAGCTGGGGAGGGGGGAAACAATAGGGGACACCGCGCAGACGCTCTCCAGGTATGTGGACGGGATAATGGCGAGATTATACAAGCACTCGGACGCTGAGGAGCTGGCGAAGCATGCGACCGTCCCGGTGATTAACGCATTGACGGATTTGTACCACCCCTGCCAGACGATGGCAGACATGATGACGGTCATGGAAAAGAAGGGGAAAATTGCTGGGCTGAAGGTTGTGTTCTTCGGGGACTGCGGCTTCAACATGTTCAATTCAACCGCTATTGGATTCTCAAAAATGGGCGCGGACGTGGTCGCCTGCTGCCCGGACCACCCCAACTATTCGCTGAACGAGAAGGTGATGGAGAAGGCGAGGGAAGGGGCGACTGGGAAAATCTCGGTGGAGCACGGCCCGATGGAGGCGGCCGAAGGCGCGGACATAATCATGACCGACACATGGGTTAGCATGGGGCAGGATTCGGAGAAGGCGAAGAGGCTCCAGGAGCTGAGGCCCTACCAGGTGGATGCGAGGATAATGGCGAAGGCGAAGCCGGACGCGATTTTCATGCACTGCCTGCCGGCGCACCGCGGCGAGGAGATGTCAGCGGATGTGATTGACGGGAAGCAGAGCGTCGTTTTCGACGAGGCGGAAAACAGGCTGCACGCGCAGAAGGCCATAATGGCTGAATTGATGGGGTGATGGGATGGCTGTCAAGGAACTGAACTCTGGGAATTTCGATGCGGAGGTTGCGAAGGGCACCACCCTGGTGGACTTCTGGGCGGCATGGTGCGGCCCGTGCAGGATGCTCGCGCCGGTGATAGACGAGATAAGCGAGGCGAACAAGGAGGTGAAATTCTGCAAGCTGGACATAAGCGCCGAGCAGGAGATTGCCGGGGAATATGGGGTGATGAGCATACCCACACTCGTCCTGTTCAAGGATGGAGAAGAGGTGGACAGGCTCATAGGCGCCTATCCGAGGGAGATAATAGAAAAATGGATCAGGGAGAAGGGATAAATAGGGTTAAAAGATTTGGGTGGGAAGGGAAAGAGCATGAAAGCGCTCAGGCATTCGGTCGAATTCTTCCGCAGCAGGTACAAGTTCGTCCTCCTTTTCTCGATACCGTTCTTCTTTGCGCTGCTCATACCCCTGCTTGTTTCCGCCCCAACCTATATCGCGCTGGGCGGGGTGTTCCTGAGAACCGGAAGCATACCTGAACTGGATTTGTTCCAGGTCTTTTTCACGCTTGCGGCATACCTGGTCGCGATGTACGTGGTGGCGGACTCCATAGTGAACATAAACCTGCTGGTGA
Source organism: Microcaldota archaeon (assembly GCA_029557835.1). Classification (GTDB taxonomy): domain Archaea; phylum Micrarchaeota; class Micrarchaeia; order Anstonellales; family Bilamarchaeaceae; genus CAIXOA01. The sequence continues at coordinate 166 of JAKQHW010000028.1, read as the reverse complement.
AGTCCAAGAAGACGATGACGAGGCCGGGCAGGGAGATGGTGAAGGCCATGGGCACGTACGGGGTGACCATATTCCTTTTGTATACGTTCATGGCGATGATTGTGCTCGTCCTGCAGCTGATTACGTTTGATTTCCCGCTGCGCACCCTGGTGCTGCCGGTGCTGAT
>JAKQHW010000021.1 GCA_029557835.1 Microcaldota archaeon | reverse complement strand
GGCGGGTGAAGGGTAGGATAATAGGGGAGAAGGGGAAGGTCAAGGGAGAGATAGAGGAGGCGACCGGCGCGGAGGTATGCGTGTACGGGCACACCGTGGGCATAATCGCGCCTTCGGATGCGATGGAATTCGCGAAGGAGGCGATAGAGATGATAATTAACGGCGCACCCCTGACCGCGGTCACGAACCAGCTCGCGGCCGCAAAGGAGGCCCTCAGGTTCGGAAGGCTCAAGGGATGAGGTGGTGGCAATGGCGGAAGGGATATTTTCCAAATTCAAGGAGTATTCGGTGGCCGAGTTCTTCAAGAAGAACAGGCAGATGCTCGGCTTCTCCGGGAAGGTGAGGAGCCTCACCACGATAGTGCACGAGTACGTGACGAATTCGCTGGACGCGTGCGGGGAGGCGGGCGTGTTCCCGGAGATAGAGGTATGGGTGGATGAGGAGGGGGAGGGGAAGTGCAGGGTGAAGGTTAGGGACAATGGGCCCGGGATACCCAAGAGCCATGTCGGGAAGGCGCTCGGGGTGATGCTCGCGGGGACGAAGTTCAACAGGTACGTCCAGCAGCGGGGGCAGCAGGGGATAGGGGCTACGGGCTGCACGATGTATGCGCTTGTGACCACCGGGAAGCCAATCAAGGTGTTGTCGACGCACGCGGGCACGCGGCTTGAGTGCGAGGTGGGGATAGATTTCAGGAACAACAAGCCGCTTGTGAACGTGCTCTCCGAGGCCCCGGGGGAGGGGAGCGGGCTGGAGATAGGGGGGTCGTTCGGGGAGGTGAAGCACGAGAAGAGCGCGTACGGGGTGTACGAATACCTGAGGAGGACCGCGATAGCGAACCCGCACGCGACAATAATATTCAATTCCGGGCCGGAAAGGTTCGTATTCCCCAAATCTGTGGAGGGCCTGCCGCCAAAGCCGGCTGAGGTGAAGCCGCACCCGCTCGGGATAAGCGCTCATGACCTGATTGAGAAGGCGAGGGGCGCGCCTTACCAGAAGGTTTCCGCGTTCCTGCAGGAGGAGTTCGTGAGGGTTTCGCTGAACAAGGTGAAGGAATTGCAGGAGGCGGTTCCGGAAGTGGACCTGGGGAAGAAGCCGGCCGCGCTCACATGGGAGGACGCGGAGAGGCTGGTGGCCGGGTTCGGGAAGGTGAAGTGGATAGCGCCGGCCACGGACAGCGTGGTGCCCATAGGGACGGGGCAGGTGGAGAAATCGCTCAACAGCATAATCGGGCCGGAGTTCATGTACGTGACACAGAGGAGCCCGAAAATATACCGGGGAGGGATACCCTTCGTGGTCGAGGCGGCGCTCGCGTACAACGGGAAAGGCGCGAACGGGGAAATACTCAGGTTTGCCAACAGGGCGCCCCTGCTTTTCGATGCGGGGGGGTGCTCGATAACCCAGACGATAAAGGATGTAGATTGGAAGAGGTATGGGGTGAAGAGCCTGGAGGAGGAGCCGCTCAGCATATTCGTGCATTTCGCGAGCGTGCACGTGCCGTACACCTCCGCTGGAAAGCAGTCAATCTCGGACGAGGAGGAGGTCGTGGACGAGATAAGGAATGCTGTGATGGAGGCGGCGAGAAGCCTCCAAAGGCACCTGTCCGGGAAAAGGAGGGACAAGGAGCTGAAAGGGAAGAGGTCCGCGGTGCTGAGGTATGTGGAGCAGCTCTCCAAGGACATGAGCGAGCTTGGGGGAGGCAAGGCGGCGGACGGGGAGGAAGTGAAGGGCAGGCTGCTTAAGATGGTCGAGGAGAGGTACGGGCACGGGAAGGATGAGGGCCAGGCGGAAGAGGGGGCAGGCGGCAGGGAAGAGGGCGAAGCGCCTCCCGGGGACGGGGAGGGCGGGGAGGAGGAGTGATTTTCATGAGCGACAAGGCTGCGCTTGAGAAGCTGGAGAAGCTTGGGAAAAGCATGCTCCAGCAGGTGAAGGCCGGGGTGTCACCGACCTTCGAGACGCCCCTGAGGTCGAAGGGGAATGTGGAATACGAGGAGGGGCTGGGGTACCTGCGCCTGGGGGCAAAGAAGGAGGAGAGGACCTTCCTCAACGTGGGGCAGGCGAGGACGTTCATGCAGACGGTGGCCGTCGCGAACAAGACGAAAAAATTCGTGAAGGAGGACCTGCACACGAGCATAAGGGGCCTTTATTACCAGCTGAAGTTCAGCCTGGGGGAGGACGTGGACGAGAGCCTGTTTGAGGAGCAGAGCGAGAGCAACGTGCTGATCGAGGACCTGGAGGTCGCGCTCGGGGTGAAGAGGGAGGACCTGCACCTTACCACGGACAGGAAGGGGGTTGTCGCGGGCGAGATGAGGGTGAGGGACAACTTCGCTGGCGAGGAGACGGTGATAGACTGCGCGAAGCAGGGGAGGAGCGGGTGGATGATACCCAGCGACGTGGACAACGGGATGGAGTTCGTGGACGTGGAGGCGGACTACGTGCTGGTGGTGGAGAAGGACGCGCTCTGGCAGAGGCTGAATGAGGACAGGTTCTGGAAGAAGGAGAACTGCATACTGGTGACGCCGAAGGGGCAAGCCAGCAGGGGGACGAGGCGGCTGTTGAGGAAGCTGGCGGACAAGAGGCTGCCGGTGTATGTGATGACGGACTGCGACGCGTGGGGATGGTACATATACTGGACCATAAAGACCGGGAGCATGAACCTCGCGTACCTGGGCAGGGACTTCTCGATACCGGAGTCCAGGTTCCTGGGGGTCACAATGGCGGACATAGAGAAATACGCGTTCCTCAAAAAGCTGACCATAAACGCGAAGCCGGTGGACCTGAAAAGGGCCGAGGAGATGCTCGGCTACCCGTGGATAAGCAAGCACAAGGAATGGGCGCTGGAGCTGAAGAAGGTACTGAAAATGAAGAAGAAACTGGAGCAGGACGCGCTTCAGGGAGAGAGGCTCACCTTCGTTGGCGAGTATGTGAGGGAAAAAATAGAGAAGAAGCAGTGGTTGCCGTAGAATGATTTTTAAAGGTGAGTGCAATAGAAGGAAAACCCCTGGAAAGAGGAAGGAAGAATATGGATAGCGAGAACGAGCCCCGCATGAGCTACGACGGGATACCGTCCATGGCATACGTGCAGAAGGCAAACGAGGTGCTTGCCGGCATAGGGGGCTACGAGCCCGGGAAGATCGCAGGGCTGGAAGAGCTGAAAAGGAAGATGGAGGACGCGGGGTTCGGGAGCCCGTTCAGGGGGCTCATCCAGAGGACGATGGAGGAGGCGGAGGAGCTGGGGGAGGCGGAATGGGCTGACCTCAGGAAGCAGAACGCTTATTTCAGGTACATAGCGAACCTGAAGAAATATGGGATGGCGAGGGTGAGCATAGCGCTGGACGCCCACAGGGTGGCAAGGGGGTTCGCGAGGATGGGGTATGATGATATAATAGGCCACCTTCCGCTGGACGGCAACCACATCAGGCTGCTGATGGATGCGGGCGACGACGGGATAATCGCATACAGGGAGCTTATGGACCGGATGGACGAGGCCTCCGAGAAGAGGGGGTGCTTCGTGGCCAAGGTGAAGGTGAAGGGCGGGACAGAGTCCGTCCAGATCGCGGAGGGAGAGAACGCCGAACTGAAGGTCTCGAGGATGTTCGGGGTGAACGCGGAGATAGTCTCCACGAGGCCGGGGTTCAGGAACGTGCCCATCATATCCGCGAAGGGCGTGAGGGTGTCGCTTGTCTCCGCCATAGCGCATTATGCGTCTGGGAGCGTGGCCGGGGAGATGGGCCCTGGGGACGAGGCCGGGCCGTACAATGCGAAGCTTGCGGAGTTCGGGATAAGGCCGGACGTCAGGATGGACATGGTGGGCGGGTTCGAGAAGGAGAAGGCGGAGCTCGAGCGCGCGGGTTTCATGGAGAGGAAGGACGGCAAATATCTGCTTAAGGGAGGCATAAAGGCCGAGATTGCGGCAAGGAGGAAGAAGAGGAAGGCGGAAACGTTGAGGAGGGCCGCGCTGCTGCTTCTTTCGCCTATTTTCAAGTTTTACCTGATGAACAATGAGGAGGCGAGGAAAAAGGAGAACCTTTACCCGTCGCTTGCGGTCACCCCCGGGGAGAGGCACTTGATGCTGTTTTCGTATATGGATGCGGAAGGGCTTCCCGCAAGGCTGCTGCTAAAGAAAAAGATGGCGGTGGAGGGCGTGGTGCCGCTTGCGGGCAAGGAGCTTGCGGCCGCGCTGCTGGCGGAGGATGGGAAGAAGGATCCGGAGTGGGTTTCTGCCTATATGGGGATGGAGAAGGGGAAGATAGAGGGCGCAAGGCAGGTGCTTCTGAATTACAGCAAGGGCAAGCGGGGTGCTGAATTTGTCTCAAGAATCAGGAAAAAGGATTGAGCTGAGGGGCAGCAGGAGAGAGATGCTGGATGCCATAGTGTCCAACAGCGGGGGCGAGGAGTTCTTCATAAAGACGAAACCGAGCGTGAAGGTCTTTGCGCTGCTGCTGGACGCCACCAAGGCGAAAAAGGTGTATATGAACTCGGGGATAGCGAAGACCGTCCCCGGTAACGTGATGGACAGCCTGAGGAAGAGCGTGAGCGTGGAGATAGTGGCGGGCAGGAGGGGAAGGCCGAAGAAATTCAGCGAGGAGGAGTTCCTGCGCGTCCTTAGGGCGGCCGGGGGCGAAAGGGAAAGGCTTGCCGAGCTGGGGATGTCCAGGAGAACTTACTATTATTGGAAGAAAAGGTTGAATGGGAACAGGCATGATTGAGGGGGGTCAGAATGACCGGTAAAAATGGGGGGGTTCGGTCGACGCCCCGTTGCAGGGAATTGCAGTGAAGAGGGGCGGAGGGCGAATTAGCTTCCCCCGCGTTTTCTCTTGGAAGAAAAGGTTGAATGGGAACAGGCACTAATCGATTCCTTCGGACCTTGCCCAGGCGTTGAGGTTCCGGTCCCATGCGTCCTGGTCGCAGATTCCGCATCTTTGCCTTATCCCGAGGTAGAGGCGGACGAATGAATTTGTTTTTATGATATACGGCTTGTTGTTGCCTCCCTCGTTGTTGTTCCTGGGGCGGATGTCGTAGCATTTTTCATTCGTCACATAGTTGACGAAGTCGGCCCCGCTGCCGCAGCAGCCGTTGGAAGCGAGGGACGGGTCAACCCTTGAGCCGGAGCAGCACACGTGGCTGTCCGGATCGTTCGAGCAGAGCGAGTCCGCGTTGCGGAACTTCTGGAAATCGTTTGCCCATGTGTTAACGTTGCTGGGCGTGACCAGCGCCGGCCCGGCATAATAGAGGCGGGCGAGCATAACAGTGATGATGCCTTTCATGTTGTTGTAGTCCTCGCTGTCCCTGCTGTAGCCGGATAGGATTTTTCCCTCGTTTGGCTCGATGAGGGATTTGGCCGCCCGTATGGCGCCGGCAAGCTCAGCTGTTCCGACACACGCACTGTGCTCGGGGTTGTATGGGTTGAACTCTTCGTTTTCGGCGCAGAATTTTGCGTCCAGCATCTGGCTCGCATGTGCGAATCCGAATTCATCCCAATAGGTGTATGGGGGAACGAGCGTCTGCATGAGGCCCATTGCGCAGGCGTACTGCCCGCTTGGGGCCCGATATGTTCCGCAGTTTCCGTCCGGGTCATCCACTTCCAGCATGCCGGGAGTTTTTCCGCAGGGGTGGACGTCCTTTGAAGTGGAGCAGGGGTCGAACCCGGATTCCCTTTGCACGGTAGCGCGGACGAGCGCCGGGTCGATGTCGCGTATGTCTGCATAAACATCGAGGACCGGGTAGAGCTCGCATGCATCTGAGCCGTCGGGCCGACTCGGGGAAAGCTTCACGGAGCCGGGGATTTTGGTCACGAGGCAGGAGTCGCAGCTGTAGAACACCGGCCAGGAATCGGCGGGCTCCTCGTAAACCTGGGGGGAGATGCGGAAGTCCGGGCCCACGAAAGAATAGCCGGGCTGGGAATACGAGCAGGAGGTGCCCGGGGAGTCGCTGAAATAGAGCGGGACCACGCTGGAGGTCGAATACGCACCCTGGCAGCCGGAAAACCAGGAGGCCTGGCGCTGGGCGATTGGGGAGCCGGAGAAGTTGAAGAGTGCGCAATCGGTGCAGTCGAGGGGGTCCGCGACCCCGTAAGAAGAGTAGAGGGCGCCGCCGATTATGCCTGAGGCGGCGAAGGCCTGGGGGTAGGTGAAGAATTCAGAATAGCCCTGGGAGACGAGCAAATCGTCCCAGCGGCAGGTGCCGTCGGAACTGGTGGCGTTGTCGAAAAGTACGTATGCGAGCACCGAGGGCTTCCCGTAGCGGTAAAGGAGGTATTGGGAGTATTGGGCAGCATCGGAAAGCATGAGCGTGGGGTTGCAGGAGATGTAGTCATGGGAGTTTATGCCGAAGGCGAAAATGTCGATTGAATCCCCCGCCTCCAGGATTATCTCATCTAGCTGGCTGGAATCGTCCCACATGCGCGGGGCGAGCGCCACCAGGCAGTTGGGGCAGGCGGATTTCATTGCCCGGACCTGGGACTTCACCTTGGAAACCGCATCTGGGCTCGAGGAATCGAAATTCATCTCCGAGGTGATTATGATTGGGCCCATGCTTTTGAACGAGCCGGCTATTTCTGCAGAGCGTGCGGAATCTATCGCCTCGCCGCGGCTGTAGAGTATGTATAGGGGCATCGCACCCTTGTCAAGGAAGCAGAGGGCGCGCTCTGGATTCGGAAGAGGGTACTTTCCGTTCCCGTATTTGCTGTCGAGCCATTTGACGGGCATGCGGAGGGAGTTGTTGCAGTAGGGGTTGGCCTTGTTGAATTCCCCGAAGCCGCCCTGCCCGAACATGAAGAAGTTGAGCATGTCATCCCCTGCGCGGGTGCGGGCGGAGGTGGCCCCGGGGGCAAGGGATGGGCTTGATTCCATGTAGGATTGGAACTGGGCATAATCGCAGGCAAGGAACTGGCATTCGCTGAGGAGATAGGAGAACGGGTAGAACTTGTTGCTGGGGCGGGTTGTGCCCCTGAAAAGGAAGGTGTCGCAAACCATGCATTTGCATTCTCCGGGAGCCCCTGCGGGATTGCACAGGCTCGACGCATTAGAGCCGTTTATGATTACGCCCTGGCCCTGGACCGCGCGGCGGTAATACTCCTGGTCTATGCAGCCGAAGAGCAGGAAAGCGGCGAACAGCAGTGCGATGTGGCTAATCTTCATTTTTTCCCTTTTTTGGCTTGGGCAGCTCGGCCCACTGCCTTTTTTGCAGGTTGTTGAAATATAAGGATTTGCCGGTGCAGACGGGGCAGGCGCCCCCCCGCGCCATCGGGGAGCGGCATGCCGGGCAGTGGACGAACTGGGTGTTGTGGAGGATGGAGGCGTATATCTGGCCTGCGCGGCGGATGAATTTCTCGGCGGGGGTTTCGGCAGCCAGCGCCTCGTGGGGCTGGAGGGTTGTGTACCTCATCTCTTCGGAATTTGTGCCCACGGGCATGCCTGACATGAAGGTTTTGGGCGGGTTGTGGAGGTCTGCGAAGCGGAGTTCCTTCCTCCTCTCCGCCTCATCGGCCATGTGTTTGAATTTATGAGGAACACTGTGGGCCAGGCTTTCATAGGTCGCGTATGAAAGCGGCCAGACCGGGTTGTTTATGAAGAAGGTTATGGGGTTGAGGAAGCCCCACATGCGGTTCTGGCGCGGGCTCTGGTAGTGTCGGAGCTCCTCCTCGCGGCTTTCGGTGAGCTCATATGCCGAGACGTGCCTTTGGACGAACCCCATGTTCGCCTGCTTTTGCAGGTATTCATCATGTGAGAAATATGACGTGTATTTGGTGCCGGCGAGAAGGTGCGAGGCGAGCCGCGGGTCGGCGAGAACGTTGTAGTTGAAATCGAGATAGGATACTCCTGGGTTGGTGTTCACGTTCCAGACCACGTTGAGGTTCTTGTATATCCATGCCTGGTCCTCGTGCGCCCTGACCTGGCCGTCCTGGACCGCCTTGCCGCCGTATTCCCGCAATACCATATGGCCGGCGAGCCTTTCCCGTATCCCTGATTCGCGGGCATAGTGGGGGATGTTGAAGCTGTCCTGCGAATGGAAGACTGTTTCGGGCTTAAGGACGCTGGAGAAGCCGGATATTGCGGAGGCCGCCCTAGTCGATATGTCATTGTCCCTCCCTGAGGGGGAGGCCATTTTTTGGGAGAGGTAATCGAGGGTTTTGGTTGTCGCCCCTCCAGGGTTCAGTATGAAAGAGAATGGGGAGAGAGCATATGCAGCAATCTTCCTGAAAGAGCCGGAGGTGAGGTCAAGGGCCGAGTGGAAGGGGTCGAAAAGCGAGCGCATCCCGTCAAGGGTGCGGACCGGGCTCATGTTGTAGGGATTTAGGGGGTGGAAGCTCTTGTCGTGCTTGCTTGGGTAGCCGTACCAGGAGGTGAGCGCGCCCCTTACCTGGAGTATGAACGGCGCGCCGAGCATCCAGTTAACGGACATGGGGGCGAGGCGCATTCCCTCCATGAACTTGCGGAAGGTCCTTCCTTGGAACTCGTCGAGGGAAGATATCGCGGCGGGGTGTAGGGCCGGGCCGTGGTGGTGCATCGCCGCGAAGTTGGCCTGGGAGCCTATGGCGAACGTGTTGCCCCGGGGGTCCCTGGTGATGGCTTGGTCCCAAACCGCCCGGTAGCGGGACATCGCGTCCACGAATTCCTGTACATCCTTCTTGAAGACGCCTGTGCTGACGGACGGGTCGGTTTCCGGGGAATGCACCGCGGCGGCAAGGCGGGCGGAGAGGGCGGCGGACCTTGCGCGAAGGTGTTCGGACTGCATGGTGACGTGTAGCATGTCGTGCGCCTGGGGAAGGAAGGCGGAGGTCAGGAGCTGCTCAACTCCGCGGGAAAACGGGGCCCAGACCTTCTGGAAGGTCTTGCGGAAGCCGATGAATTCGATGTCACGGTCCGGGCGGATTGAGAGGAGGCCTGTGCGGTCCATTGCGGCCGAATCGCCGGCCTCCTTGCACATCCTGTGGACCATGTATGCGGCGACGTCCCTCTTGTCCGGGCCGGCCCATGCCTTGAGGCCCTCGGCGAACCTCACCATCGCGGAGCGGGTCTCGTCATCGATTACCTTGTGTCTGTAGAGGCCCTCCTGCGCCGAAGGGGACGCATTTACCATGCGCATGACTTCGGACTGCATCCTCGCAAGGTCGGGAGGGAGGGCGATCTTGTCCTTGGAAATGCGATCTGAAATCGCATGGGCGTCGAACCGCGCCCAGCGGCCGCCGAGGTTTACCGCGAGCTGGCCCCCGACCACCTTGTCGCCGTCGCTGAGGCGGAGGCCGTGCGCTTCCCGGCCCTCCGTGAAGGGGATGTAGCCGCCTTCCCTTGTCCTCACCCATACGAAATTGCGGAGCTCTTCGACCGTTATGCCCCTGCGGATCAAATTCTCAATCATTGAATCGGTGACCCAGGAGGAGTCTGAGCGTTTTCCTGCGGTGTCGCCGAACAGCTGGGCGTACCTTTCCCGGTATGCGCCATATGTGGAGGCGAGGAAGCGGAATTCTGAATTGGATGTGTGGTATGCGTCAGGGTATTTGGAGCCTATCATGCTGCGGATGCGGTTGTAGAACATGTCGCGGGCGATTTCTTCGACCGTTTCCTTGCGGGTGACGTGGGAGTAGTACTTCGCGCCGTATGCCTGTTCCATGACCGAGGTCTTGGCTACCGGGGCGCTGGTGGCTAGTATGGACGAGCCGGGCACGAATGTGCGCCAGAATCCCTTGACGTCCGCGTTCCAGTATGCGGGGTTGGGGCCGTATTCCCGGGCGAGCTCTCGTGCGCCAGCCATCTGGAACCCTGAAACCTCCGGGCTGTAGAAAAGCTCGAAAACGTGCTTCATTTCCTTTAGTTTCTTTTTCCCTTCCTCGCTCAGGAGGCTCTTTGCGTATTCCTCCGCGCGCTTCATCGTTTGCCGCAGCTCGCCGCCCATCCCGGGCATCATCCTGGGGTCGGAAGGGAGGAGCCCCCACATCTCGTTCACAAGGCGCAGCCACATCACCTTGGCGCTGTCAACGAGCGATGCGGGCTTGGATGAGGATGCGTTGTCCAAAAAGTCCCTCAAAAGCATGAATGTCCATGTGTCGTCGTATTCCTTCCCCCTGTGCCTGTAGCGGAGCGTCTCCTGCCCGACCCAGGGATAGAAGTCCCCGGAGCCTGAGAACCGCATCTCCCCTATTTTCCCCGCCTGGTCCACCTTGTAACGGTCGCGGAGGTAGTCGTGGAGCTCCTGGAACTTCTCGCGGTCGCTCTTCCCCCTCTCGTTTTTTGCGTCCTCTATAGAGCGTATTTTGGAGATGAAGGCGGAGACCCCGGCGCGGTCGAATGCGGCGCCTTCCTGGATGGCGAGCTTCATCAGCATCTCGACCTTGCGCTCCATCGATTCCTTGCCTGACAGTATTCCCAGGATTTTCTTCTCTGCTTCGACGGCCTTCCTGTTGCCGGCAAGGCCCATCTGGGAAACGATTTCCAGATTTCCTATTCCCAAGAGCTGCTTCTGGGAAAGGGCGAGGTTGGCGCCCTTTGCCTCGAAAATCTTTTTTACCATGTACATGGCGGCGTTGGCCTTGCATTCCTGGATTTGGGTTTTGTAAAGTTCGGAGATGCGGGAGCGGACGTCCATAAGATAGAGGTCCTTGGCTTTCTCGTCCTTCTTGGGCGCGGGCGCGAACGCGCCCTGCGCGGCCGCGGGCCTTGGCCCCTCCCCCGCCTTCCCTGAGGCCATAGAAACGGCCGTTTTTGCTGCCGCCTTGGTAAGCTTGGAGATGCTCCTTATGCCCCCTGTGGCAGATGCCACCCCGACCCTTATCTGGTCCCGCACGTCCTCGGGCATAAGGTAGCGGAGGGGGGAGCGCTTGTCCTCTAAAATGGCCTTGGTGACTTTTGCGACAACGGGCGGGACATTGCCGGTTATGGCGTGGATTGCCTTGTCGGTCAGGTCGGCCTCTATCATGCCGCTCACCGCCATTAGCGCGGCGTCCTCCTTGGAAAGGCGCCTGGTTTCCTTGAGGGCCGCGGCGGCCTTCTTCAGGTCCTCCTCGTTTCCGCCCACGGGGCGGAGCCTGGCTAGCTCCTTGGCCTGGGCGACGGTCTTGCCGTCCTTGAGGGCGCGGAGCGCGAGGTAGCCCATGTGCGGGGCTTCCTTGGCAAGGGACATTATCTCATCGATGTCGCGGGGGTTTGCGCCCCTCCTGAGGAGCTCGGAGCGGAGCTGGGAGGACTGGTTCCTGAGGAGTTTGCCTCCAGCCTTCCTCATGCTCTCCAGCTCGCGCCTCATGCGCACATAGGTTGCGCCGAAAGCCATGCCGCTGTAGGAGATGGATTTCGGCTTGGGCAGGAGCGGGGTGGTTATGTCCAGCAGCATGGCCGGGCTCCGGCCGCTGAAGAACATCGAGGCGATGAAAAGGCCGAATATGATGAATCCTATTATGCAGACTGGGTTGCCGATGGCAGAGGTGCCGATGGAGGAAAGGGCGGCGCCCATCGCGGAGAACGCCGCACGGTTGGAATCGCATATATTCGCTGAGGCATACGTGGGGTTGAGCTGGGGCATCCCCGCAGGCTTCGAGCCATAGAACTCGAAATAGAACTGGACGCATTTGCCCCGGTATATCTCGGGGTCTATCCTGCATTGGGCTTCCCCGTTTGTATCGGTCCGGGGAGGGCTTCCGGGGGAATTGAGGCAGGTGGCGTTGACCAGCCTGGAGGTGAGGTTGCCGCCCGCCATCTCGCTCTTCTCGTAAAGGACGCGGATGAAGGCGTCTGGCACCGGGAGGACGGAGACGGTGCTGTTTATCGAAGGGGTTATGTCAACTTCGTATTTCTCAAGGAGGTAATTTGCGAATTGGCGCTCAAGCTCCGCCCTGCTCCGCGTCTTGCTGAAATCGGTTATCGTGGCGACAAGGGCAATGTCGAAAGTCGAGGAGGGATAATCGAATTTCGAATAGAGGTCGGTCTGGCCGCATGAAAGGCAGGGGCTTGTGGCCTGGGAAAAGAGGAGGGGCGTGAGTGACAGTAGGATTATCAGCACAGCTGAACACTTCCTGCCAGCATCGGCCATGCATTAATTGATAATCAATGGTTTAAATACCCGACTGTTCGCGTTCTGCGGCTAGGCCGGAGGGGAGGTGTTCGCCCAGTCCCGCTGGAAGATTTCTATGAATTGGCGGACGGAGTTTCCATCGAAAAGGACAGATATCTCGCGGTTCTGGGAAAGGGCGGAGGCGGAGAGGTTGTGCGAGCCCACCAGCACCTTCTTGCCGTCTATTATTATCATTTTGGAATGGACGAGCTTGAAAGAGGGGGGGGCCCAGCGGACGTCTATCCCTGCGGAAGAGAGGGACTGGAAGGCGTGCATATTGCGGTCCCCCTCTACCCTGCGCTCGAGGATTATGCGCACGTCCACGCCCCTGGCTTTTGCGGCCTTGAGGGCGGCGATCACCTCTTCGGAGGTCATCATGTAGGTTTCTATATGTACGGAATGTTCAGCGGATGAGATGAGTGAGATTATTTCGGATTCCGCGCCCGGGGAAGTGACCGGCTGGAGGCTGTAGGTGGGGGAAAGGAGGATGAAAAGGATTATGGAGAGCGCTGAGGCGGAGAAGAAGCCGGCTGCGAAACTCCTTGGGTCCATGGGAGGTGTTTGGGCGCAAAGCAATAAAAGGGCTCATGGGCGGCAGTCCCTGACACGAGGGTTGTGCGGGCTTGCGCCGAAGCGGGTTTCGGCGAGCACTTCCCTACCGGACAGTCTCCCGAAGCCCGGGCTGGATGGCGGCTTGGCGCGGAGGGGGCTATGCTCGGGCCTCAGGTCCAGGTGGGCACACACGGGCGCCTGGCAGGTTATTAAGATTGGCTTGTTGGCTGGCTGTTCCATTTTATCTCCTCCTTCGGCTCAGTGCATGGAAAGCGCTGGCTGGCCGGAAAGTTTGTTTCTTTGCCAGGCAACAAGATATAAATGGGGCGGTTTGTATTTATTGTAACCATAGTTACACCGGGCCAAACCGAACGCTTATATTGGTTATAGAGGGAAAGGGGATTGTATGGCAGATGAAATATACCTCAACAAGCCGGACGCGCTTTTCGCCGCGATAAAGAAGGAAAAAAACGGAGGTAAAGTGATGGTCGCCCAGCTTGCTCCAGCTGTGCGCGTGTCGCTTGGAGAGGAGTTCGGGCGGGCGCCAGGAGAGGACCTCACCTCAAAATGCGTGGGGCTGCTCAGGTCCCTGGGGTTCGACCATGTGGTGGACACTCCCCTCGGCGCGGACATAAACATATACGAGGAGGTGGATGAGATACTTTCCGCGCTGGAGCGCGGGGACGACGATTATTTCCCGGTTTTCAACTCGTGCTGCATAGGCTGGAGGCTTTACTGCAAGAACAAGCACCCTGAGCTCTACCGTCTCGTTTCGCCCATTGCGTCCCCGCACATGGTTGCCGGAAGCGCCGCGAAGCACATACTCGCAAAGAAGCTGGGCGTACCTGTTCCAAGGATATGCATGGTGGGCATAATGCCCTGCGTCCTAAAGAAGTACGAGACGCAGGAGCGCATGCCTTCAGGGGAGAAATACGTGGACTATGTGCTCAGCACGCAGGAGCTGGCCGCCTGGGCCAAGGCAGAGGGAAAGGGGCTGATGGATGCGGACGGCGCGTTCACGCCCCTGTTGCCCGACTCAACGAAGAACGGGGTGATATTCGGGGCGACCGGGGGGATAGTGGAAGCCCTGCTGACGAGCCTGGCGTGCAAGCTGGGGGAATCCCCGCAAAAGATAAGGTTCCGGGGGGACGAGCAGGTAAAGCACCTCTGCGTGCAGATGGGGAAGTACAAGCTGAACGTGGTTTCCATATACGGCGTGTCGAACCTGGACAAGGTGCTCGGCGAGATAAGGCACGGGGTGAAATACCATTTTGTCGAGGTGATGAATTGCCCGTATGGGTGCGTCGGAGGGCCGGGGCAGCCGCTGCCCGCTACCGAGGAGAAGTACCGCGCGAGGGCGCACGGGCTCAGGGCCGCGGCGGACAGGAAGCCGGTCAAATGCCCCATAGCAGGGAAGGGGATAGCCGGAATTTACGACACCCTCGGGATAGAGCCGGGCAGCGGGGAGGCGCGTAAGCTCTTCTATTTCAACGGCACAAAAATATGATTTCCGCCTGCACAATAAGTATATAAATTCTTAGTTTGTAAGTAGAGCGCAAGGTGAATTGTATGACCGTCAAGCTCTCGAAAATGTACGGGATGGAGATCTTCACCGACGGCGGCAAATACGTCGGAACGGCGCAGGATTTCGTTGTGGACCTGGAAGGAGGCGAAGTCGCGAGGATGCTCCTCGAGCAGTTCAGCTCCAACAAGGGCAAGGAAATACTGAAGGAGAAGAGCGTCCTTTACAAGAACGTGAAATCCGTGGAGGACGTAATAGTCGTTGCGAGGGCCAAGGTATAGGTGTTGCCCGATGGGCGACATGATGAACGCGGTCCGCGCAGTGGTCGCGGTCGTGCTCGGGGCCGGCATAGGCTACTTCTGGAGCATGAATCCCCCGCTGGGGATGAACGACCTGCCAACTGTGATAGGGGTCAGCCTGGTCAGCATAATAGTGCTTTTCTTCCTGCTCAAGTCAATCTCGAAGGGGAGCTAAGCCAAGGGCTTCCGCAATTTTTCTTATTTTCCCCCTCCCAGCGCTGCTGCTGGAGACAAGCACGCATCCCTCCCCGGGCTGCCCGTATATCACTACATAACCCTTCCCCAGGAAGAATATGAAGGGGATCGCAACAAGGTCCTCCTCGCCATCTATGAGGATAGAGCCCCCTCCTCGCATCAGGGCGGGGGCTGCCGAGAAAAGCTCTTCCGAGATTGTGCCCGCCGGGTTCTTGAATGTTTTGGGGCGAGGGTATTCTTTTTCCAGCACTTCCCGGACCTCCCTGCTGACCGGGCCGCGCATAGTCCTGAAATCGAATGCGGAGAGATGGGGGCGGATGCCCATCCTCAGCAATGAATACGTCGCCTGGTCGCCCACCGATATTATTTTCCTGCCCTTTACGAGCGGCATCAGCCTATCGAGGCTTCCCGCCTTACCTAGAGGTTTTTTAAGCGATTCGCGCAATTCCTCACTCAGCACTGCCATGGGTGAAGATGAGGTTGGATGGTTAAAAAAGTGATGGTATGCAGGGGAAGGGGAAGGGGCTCTCTAGGAACACGAAAATACTTGGTGTGGTCAGCTTCCTAAATGATGCGAGCAGCGAGGCGCTCGAGGCGATAATCCCGCTCTTCCTGACAAGCGTGCTGGGCGCCAGTGC
>JAKQHW010000013.1 GCA_029557835.1 Microcaldota archaeon | reverse complement strand
ACTCAAAAACGAGGCGCCTCTTGCGGGAAGGCCCATGGGCATCCTTGTCGCGGGGCACGAGGACGGGGCCTATAAGACGGCGCACGACATATTCCATTATTTCCAGCAGATGGGGTATGTGCTGGCTCCCTTCGGGATAACCTATGTGCTGAACAACCGCGCGCATCCCTCCTCCTCGGATTATGCGAGGATAAGGCGGGACCGGAAGACGAAGGAGTTCACCGAGGCGACCGCGAAAAACCTGGCAAATGCGGTGAGGATGCGCCTTCCGGAGAGGTTTGGGAAAATATACATCTCCTCTGAATGAGCCTGCGTTTGTTTCCAGTAGAGGTTAAAAACTCCTGCCTGGATTTGTAATAAGCCCTCATAGTCTAGCCTGGATAGGACGCGAGCCTCCGGAGCTCGGAACCGGGGTTCAAATCCCCGTGAGGGCGAAGAAGAAACGCGGGGAGGGCGCTCCCCCCCCCTCTTTCTATTTTTCTGACCCCCTCCCACTACTCTTTGCAATTCTTTGCCCGCCCCCCTAACGCACTTTTGGGATTGCACGCCAGGGACGAATTTATATTCTTTTCTTGGGTAAGTTTTCCATGAAGGGGGTCTTCGCAGTCTTTATAATGGGAATTTTGCTTTTTGGATGCACGGTTCCGCCATCTGGCCAGCCGCCGCAGTCTGAACAGCCGGGAACGGTTCCGCAAACCCCCCAGCAGCCGGTTGCCCCGCAGGAGCCGGTTGTGGAGCCGTCCCAACCCGGGCCGGAATCGGAGGCCCCGTCCCCCCCCGCGACCTCCGACCGTTTGAGATTGGTTGAATGGTTTGTGGTGCACAAACTGATGGATTCGGACGGAGGGGTGCCCAACGGGATGGATGATTCCTATTCCTCCTCATCCATATGGATGGTGATGGAATACGCGCTGGAAACCAATAATGAGGCGCTTTTCCAGAAGGAATATTCGTTTTTGATGGAAAAACAATTTGATTCCTCGGTGAATCTTGCGTATGCGGAGCTGGACGCGCAAAAGAGCCCGAAAAAGAAGGACGGCCTTTATTATTCGTCCACCGGGGACAATTTGAGGATTGCGAAGGCGCTTCTCAAGGGAAAGGACAAATGGGGCGGAACGGACTATTCCACAACCGCGAAGAGGATAGGCGATTCCCTGGTCGTTAACAGCGTTTATGGGCAGATCCTGGTAAAGGAGTCATACTGGTCCGGGAGCGGCGGGGTGGCGCCGGCAAGCAGGCTCAGGACCGCGGATGCGGAATGGGAGGTCATGAACAGGTTTACGGTGGAGAACAGGGCATGGGTGGGCGTTACGGAAAGGACGAGGTCGCACACTCTAGGATGCACGGAAAGCGGCTTCTTCTGGCCGGAATACAATGCGGCCGCCCCCATGTGCGACTATGGGCAGGGGAATACGGAGATGAAGACCACGGACAGCATACAGTCCGCGGCCGCGTTCGCGGACATGGATGCGATGGAGCCGGCGATAATGACATATACCAAGATTTCAAACGAATACAACCGGAAATACATCATAAGCAACGCATATACGATTCCGTTCAACGGGGTTGGGAACATGCAATCCGACCCGGGGACCTATGCGGCGATGGGGCTGCTTGCGGTTAAATTGGAAAGGTGCGATTTCGCAGGGAAGATGAGGGATGAGGTGCTGGAGAGTTTCGTAAGCGATTCCGCCTCCCCGCTCTATGGGTCCATAGCGAGGGACGGGGTGGCCCATGCCTCGGACAACCTGCGCGCGCTGCTCTTCCTTAGGGGATATGCGGATGTCTGCTGATTAGGGAATTCCCAAAGGAAACCGAAAAGGAATATAAACGTTCGAAATCCTATCCACTTATGGACGAATCCATAAGGCTGGACCGCAGGAGCTTCGAGGCGCTTGCCGGCAATACCAGGGTGAAGATACTCAAATCATTGCTCAGGAGGAGGAAGACGCTCACTGAGCTCTCGCAGGAACTGGGGCTTTCCCCCTCCACCCTGAAGGAGCACCTGGAAGTCGTCTCCAATGCGGAATTGGTCGTGCAGGTGGACGAGGGGAGGAAGTGGAAATATTACGAGCTCACGAGGAAAGGGAGGCAGATCGCGGAGCCGCACGAGCTGCGCGTGATGATAATCCTCGGGCTTAGCATAATAGCCGTGGGCGCATCCATGCTGAACCTACTTGCGGCCCTTCAGGCGCCGGAGATGCCCCTTATGCTGGGGGCAGGGGCGATGGACGGGCAGGATGCGGGCCCGGTGAGGATGGAAACCGGATATGAGGAGTCCGCCCCGATGGCTGCGGCCGCGGTCCCAGGGGAGGATTTTGGCGCGGGGGAGATTGAGGCGGATATGAAGGCGATTCCGGAAGAAACATCCTATGCGGCCCCTGGGCCTAAACCGGTCCCGTTCTTCCAGGTGGGGATTGCGGCCGCTTCGGTGCTCATACTCACATGGGCGCTTTTTTACGCGCGGGGCGAGGGAGTGATTTAAAACCCATCCCCTGAATCCTAGCGCATGATGGAATTCATCCAGGCGTTCATACTCCTTTACGTTATAATGGACCCGCTGCTTTCGCTTGCGGCGTTCTTCTCCCTGACCAGGGGAATGCCCACGAACGAATGCAGGAAAATAGCGACGCAGGCGGCGATGGTTGCCGCGGTGCCTTTGTTCGGCTTCATCTTTTTCGGCAGCGGGCTGCTGGCCCTGCTGAGCGTTTCCATGAGCAGCTTCCAGGTCGCGGGCGGGATTGTGCTCATATTCCTTGGGCTTCAGCTCGCGCTGGGCATCGCATTCCCCAAGGATAAGGAGGATGAGAACGACAAGAGCGCGATTGCGGTGGTGATAGGGACTCCCCTCATAACCGGTCCCGCGGTGATAGCGACTTCAATTTTGCTCGCGGACAAATTCGGGAAAGAGACCACTGCGCTTGCCGGGCTGGCGGCCCTCGTGGGGATGTGGCTGGTGCTATGGTTCGCGGCGTTCATCCACGATAAGCTGGGAAGGAGCGGATTGAAGGTGCTCTCGACCATGATGGGGATAATCACCATCGCCTGGGGCGTGGAGTTCATCCGCACCGGGCTGGCCTAGGGCCTCATTTCTTTTTCCCCTTCTTCTCCCATAGGAGGTAGCCTACCACCGCAACCAGAAGGGCCACGAGCAATATGAGGATGAGGTTCATGTCGAATGCGGATTTGGGCGCGGGCACATACTGCCCCTCCACCCTCTTCTCGAGGAAGGCTGCGCGCGAGCCGTAATTCGCTCCCGCAACCGCGCCAGCCGCATCCTTCATGACTCCGGGGAATTTCACAATCTTGGCTTCCCCTGCCGAAAGCTCGTAAAGCCGGTCGTCCTCAATCCTGGTTATCCTTCCGCTTGCGTTTATCGCGGCATCCGCCCTGAAATAGGAGGCGACCTCCCCTGGATTGTAATAAGTGACCAGAAGGTCCCCGCTCTCCTGCTCCTCGGTGAACCCGGACACTTCTAGGGAAGAGCGGTCCGTGTATTCAAGCCTCCCGGCATCAAGGAACACTACAATCCCGTTTTCAGTGGATTTTTTGGAGGAACCGTACATTGCCGTCATGTTCAGGGCGATCTGCCCGCTCTCTATGGAGATGGGATATCCCCTGCCCAGCTGCTGCCCCCTGCCCACCTGGAAGGGCTCCTCGTCCCCTATCGTCTGCACCTGGCGGCCGTCCACGAAAACGACCATCCTCGAGCTGACATACTCGAGCGCGTTCCCGGTGTTCTCATAAGTGATTTCAATCTGCCCGGTCGCGGTGTTGTATTGGGCGCCCCTTATCGCAAGCCCGAGTATCGGGCCCCTCACCGGGAAGAGGTCCACGTCGAAAAGCCCGCTTCCCGCGGAAGGAACGCTCTGCCCGAACTTGACCAGCACATGGAGCGCATCCTGCCCCAGCTCGCTGTTCACGGATTTCTTCAGGTCGTATGCGGTCTGGGCGTATTCCCTGTCCACGACCATCCCGACCTTCAGCTGGCCGGAGGATGCCTTCTCCCTTATGAAGTTGTATACCGAGGCGGGAATCACCGGGCTTATGAGGATTACCGGGTCGTCCCCCGCGGCTATCGTGTCCTCGAACGCGTTCCCGTCCGAGAACAATGCCTGTTTCTTTGAGGGGTTCTCGCTGAAATACCTGTCCACCAGCTCCATGTTGTCGTCGAACTTGTCCCCGGTGTTTATCTCCCGGTACGGGAGGCCGTTCGCATCCAGCGCATCCTTGATTTCTCCATCCATGTATCCGTATATGAGGATGTCGGTGGCGCCCCTTCCCCTGAGGAAGGAGATAACCTCATTTTTCATCCCCTTGTCCGCGAAGATGAGGTACATCCCGTTGAGTTTCGCATATGGGAGCGCAGAAACAGTATTATACCCGTAAACCGGGTCCACAAGGATGAATTTGGTTGCGCGGGCCTTCTCCGCGAGCAGGCGGTTGGCCGCATAGGGCTCCTCCGAGCTGAATATCTCGACCGTATTCCCTTTATTCCTGAGCTCGTTGGCCATCCCGGTAATCAGGGGGTTGGAGGAGGACTGGATGAGGAGGACCTCGCCGTTCCAGCCTATCTTTCCATAGGTTACGGATTCGGAATAGGACGGGGGGACGAAAACCGCCCTGTCCCCCTTCAATGCGGCGTAATAGACTCCAGAGACCACGTCCCTCCCGTCCTGGGAGTTTATGACGACCGTGGCGGAAAAGCAGAGTGAAACCGCCAGTAATAGCAATAAGAGATTTTTCATGGGTAGAAACCGGCGGCAAAGCTTATAAATCTTATTCGTGTTATGTGCGCAGTAAAAATACCTTAAGGTGATGAAAAATGAAGAAACAAATACTGGCGCTTCTCCTGTTGGGGAGCCTTGCATTTGCCATACAGCCGGCCGAGGGCTGGAATGTTGTGAGCACTGGCAAGTACACCCCGACCGGGAGTGCGAATGTTACTACGGAAGGTGGTAACGTTACCAACCTCGACCTCGCCGGAAACATTTCCACGGAGAAATGGGCGGGTTACTGGGGCAACGTTACCGGGGAAATAGTATTGACCCCAGGGACATCGCTCTTCTATAGCTGGGTGTGGGATTCCGGAAATGGGGGCGAGGTCTGCGCTGTCGCAGCCCCGAGCGGATTTGACTGGTCAACCCTCGCGACTCCGGTTGCCGCCAATATTGATGCGGCTTTCGGCTTCCTGACTGGGGACACGGACGACACCGGAAACACCCTCGGAAACCCGTGCACGGTCACCGTTGCGGGCCAGACCCCGAGCGGGATAGGCGACCTGACGGGCGTTGGCGGCTTTGAGACGTGTGCCATATCCGACGGCGGCACCGCAAAGGCAAACTATGCGTTCTGCGTGAACATAACGCAGGGCGGAAGCCTCTTCAACAGTGCTACCGGGGACTACGAGCTCCTTGCGCCAACAAACGAGACCGCGGGAGCGACCGAGACCCACTATTTCTGGCTTGAGCTGGACTGAAGGGAAAATTTTCCCTTCTTCTTTTTATTTTCCGTTTTCACGAGGGGCATTCATATCCATTTATATTCTTTTTACAACATTAATTAGCATATGGATTCCCTCGCACAATTGAACGCATCACTGGGGAGACTGTCCCAGATGGGGCCGGAGGAGGCATTCTTCCACCCAGATTTCGTGCGCGCCCTGAATGTGCTCAGGTTCCCATATTTGTATGACGGAAAGGGCACCCCGGTCCCGCAGGAGGCGCTGGACCTCATAATCCGCATCTCCGCGGACATGCTGTGCAGGATGCCGCCGGAAGCCAAAATTGCCCATTTCAATGCAGATTTGGACAGGGATTTGCGGGAATATCTGCTCGAATCGCTTGCGAATGCGGAGATAACCGAGCAAAATGCGCGCGATTTCGCAAGGGCATTCATGCGCATGCACGAGTTCTCTAGGCCGCGGTTCCAGAACGGGGACCTTGGGGCTGAGGGCGCATACGCTCCGGTTTCCGCCTATTTTGAAATCCACAGGAAACTGCTTTCTTTCCATTCTCCGGGCATGTGCGACGCCCTTTCAAGGATTGCGCTGGAGGGGGGCGCCCATCCTTCCTCGGCCGCGGATGCGTTCCTGATTTGTTCCCGCCAGTCCATGGAGGGGGTAAGGCTTGGGCATTCCACCATAATGCGGCTCATCAGGGCGGGGCGCGGGCTGAAGCAATCCGGTGAAATAGGCGCCCTGGAAAGGCATGGAATTGAGGAAGGTTTGGCTCATCTTGGCAAAAAGGCAAGGGAATTCGACGAGGCGAGGCAGGAATTCCTTGCGAGGCTCAGGCGGGATGTTGTGCGTGCGGAGATGGCCAGGGTAATCCGGATATCCACTTTTGTTGCGGTAAGGGAGCTCCAGAAAAGAAGGGAGATAAGGCGGATGAGCCTTCTCCACCCTGGAAGGCTCAGGCAGTGCGGCGGAAGATACTAAAAACCCTTCCAGCCCTTCTTTTCCGCGTGCAGCAGGTGAAGATAAGGGTTTCCGGCCCGGAAGAGCTGAAAAGGCGCCTTAAATTGATGGGCGCGGCATATCTTGGGAGCTGGGTAGAGAAGGACACGTATTTCCTCCAGCCCGCGGGCTCTTTTTTGAAGATAAAGGAGGCACAGGGGCATTCCGAGCTGGTTCGGCTTGCGAGGAGGAGGGACGGCTCTTTCGGCAAGGAGTCGGAACTGCTCAAGAGCCCGGAGAAGAGGAGAAAGGAGCTGGAGGCCGCACTCGGTTCGGTGAACACCGTGGAAAAGAGGGTTCGCGCCTACTCCTATGGCGGGTTTGTGCTCAGGCTCCAGAGCGTGGGGAAACTGGGGGATTTCCTGGTGATAGAAGGGGATGGGAGCCCGGGCGGGCTCATGAGGAAATTGGGGATTGAGAAGCCGGAGCTCGTTTCCCTTGCGTTTTCAGAAATGCTCTAGTCCAGTTCCACCCAGACCTCTACCACGTTGCTGGTGCCCTTGTACGTGTCCAGGGTGCCAGGGACCATCATATAATAGTTGTAGTCCTGGCTGGTGTTGAGCTCGCTCACGAAAACCACGTCCTGGTCGAGGGTGGTGTTGAACTCGGGGCCGCCCTGGGAGGCGTCCCAGGCTATGCCGGTTGTGTACGGGTAATAGAGGGTGGAGTTGGCTATTGGAACGTGCGGGACCAGGCGCTTGAAAATATTGAACGTATCCGTCCTTTTGGGGTTGCTCCCGTCGGAGGAGAACGTTGCGTTCACGTTGTCCAGCGTGAGGGCGGAATAGCCGAGGAGGAAGTCCAGTTCCTCGAAATCGTTTGTGGAGTTGCCTCCTGAGACATTTCTTCCCAAGGCGGTGAGGTTTATCCACTGTATTGTTGCATCCCCGTTGAGCGCATACACCCTTCCGCCCTGGCCGTTCCAAATCCAGGAATAGAAGATTTCCGCGTTGTTGGGGGCGAGGAACAGGTTTCCGCTCACGTTCCCGTAGAACCTGTGCCATATTTCGGTGCATGTGTACGTGCAGCCGGGGTGGCCGTTTTCCTCCCAGGAAGAGTAGGAGTCGCAGGTGTTAGGCTCCCCGGAGTTGTTTTGCGCGTTGTTGTTCATGTCAACGTTCTGGTTGAAGCAAACGTAGTTGGAGGAAAGGGTGTTGTTGGGCGAGACGCTCGAGAAGATTATGCCGTCGTAAACATTTGAGGAGAAGTTGTTGAGCGCGAGGGTGTTCCACGATGCGCCCACTAAGGAGGCTCCGTGCTGGCCGTTGTTGTATGCGAGATTGGAGGAGAGGGTGTTGTTCCCGGAGCCGGAAAGGGAGAAGCCGTCGTTGGTGTTGTTGTGAGCCGTGTTGGAGGTAAGGTTGTTGAAATAGGCATTGTTGAGCCAGAAGCCGGCGAAGCTGAAGTTCACGGTATTGGAGGAGAGGGTTGTATGGTTCGACTCATGGACGTAGAAGCCCTGGGCGCTGCTGTCGTAGACCCGGTTGGATATGAAGGAGGAGTTGGAGGCCCGGAAAACCTCGAACCCGTATAGGGAATTGTCCCGTGCGGTGTTGTTGTAGAGGCGGTTGGCGGAGGCATCAAAGGAGACTATGAATCCGTAGGTGTTGGAATATGCGGTGTTGTTCTCGATGTAGTTGCCCGCGGAGGTATATGCCGTGGCGAAGCCGGTGAGGGAATCAAACGCGGTGCAGCCGGAGATGGTGTTGCCCGCGGAATTGAGGTAGATGTAGAAGCCGTTGCTGGAGATGTTGTAGGCGGTGCAGTTTGCGAAGGCGTTGTTCCTGCTCCCGGTCATGTGGAAGCCATAAGAAGAATTGAAGGCGGTGCTGTTTGTGACGAGGCTTCCGTTCGTTTCGTATAGGTACGCCCCGTAGGTGTAGTTGGATATTCCCGGGCAGTTCCTTATGGTTACGTTGGAAACGGAAGTTGTGAGTATCCCGTAGCTGGTGGAGAAGGAGGAAGTGCCGTTGTCGGTTATGTTGTACCCGTTGCAGTCATAGAGCACGTTGGAGGCGGTTATTTTCACGCATACGTAGTCTGAAAGCGGGGAAGCGCTGTTCGGGGCCCCGAAGTAGTTCTCTGGCTGGATGTATTCGCCGGATGAGTTGATTATTGGGCAGTTGCCGATTCCGCAAGGACCGGTGAAATTGAAGAGTTCGCTATCCCCATAGGAACACTGGCCAAACACGTCGCAGGCATAAACCCTGACCGCATATTCCCCGGGCGCAATTCCGGAAGTGTCCCACAGGTAGGAAAGGTTCAGCGAGTTGTTCGCCGTAATTGTCGCATTGTAATCGCCGCTGGAATTGAGCAGGGTTATGTTGTAGAAGCTTATGCCGTAGCCGTTCGGTGAGACGGATTGGGTATAGTTGATCGGGATGTTTCCGCAATATGTTCCGTTCGTGGGGGAATAGACGAACGGGGAGGTGGGCGGAATCCCGGTCAGGTTTATGTAATCAAACCTCTCCTCGGAGCAATTGTAGTTGGTCACGTTGTCCGCGGCGCACACGTAATATCGGAAAGCGTCCGTGCCGTCGTATTGGTGGAGGTGGGCGTCAAAGGTGCCTGCGAAATTGCTCCACGCGTTGCCCACATTGGTTGATGTCTGGTAAGCATCCGCCCTGCTTATATTCGGGATGTACCATGCGTTCCAGCTTCCGGATCCGGTGAGCGTTGGGCGGATTATGAAATAGCTCACGGGCGTGACGTATACGCCCCCGATGGTGCCGCTTGTCGCGTTCATGGTGAAGGGGACCGTATGGTGCAGGGAATAACTGCTATGGGAGTGGTTGAACGGGGTGGCATGGTCAATCGTATAAATAAGGGTGCAGAACTGGCTCGTAAATACGGTTCCGGAAACGTATGAGCTGTTGCAGTAATAGACCTGCAGTTCGCGCGTCTGGCTGGTGTTCGCCATTATCTCGAACACCCCGTACTGCTTCTGGTTGGAGACGTTGAGGAGCTGTATCTTGAGCATATAATTGGGGTTGAGGAGGGCGTATGCGGAATGGGGAGTTGTTTCCATCTCCCTCTCCGGGAAGTTGTAGGTTCCGGGGTATATCTCGTTGTCCCAGAACCTCCACAGGAAATCATCTGCGGATGTGTTCGAGTGGAAGGTCCTGTTCTGCCATCCGCAATAGAGGTAAGAGCCATTCAGGTAGAACAGGCAATCGGAAGTGGAGGAGTTTGTCTTGTAGTACATGATTATGGACGACCAGTTCACGTAAGACGGGTCCGTGATGTTGTAGGTTATGTTGAGGGAACGGTCAAAAACGTTGAACGCGCTGATGTCCGCCGGGTCCTGGGAAATCCAGATTATGTTCGGCGGGAACTGGTCGCTGAGGATTCCGTATGTGGACGCAGGGTTCAGGTTTGAGAGGGAAAGGCGGTTGTTGATTGTGTCCGGAGAATAGTTGAGGAGCGCCCAGCCGCTGGCGTTGTATTTCAATATCTCCAGCTTGGATTCGTTGAAGCCGGTCAGCTCTGGCTCCTGCCAGTGCCAGGTGACTGAATCTATGGAAACCGGCCCGGCCAAGGCGGTGATGTTCACATATTTGTAATTGAAGTTTTCTAGAATAATCGGCAATGGGGCCGGCTGTTGGTTCCAGTTTATCTCCACCGCCTGGCCGGAGGGCGCGACCTCCAGCACGTCGTCTATGGAGATGTTGGTGTAGTTCTGGAAGCCGCCCGCAGGATTGTCGAATATTGCTCCTGAAAGGTTGTACATCATGGCGTCGCTGGTGGAGTTCGCGACAAAGCCGAACGTGTTGTTGTAGATGTGCTCGTAAGCGAAGATGTTCCCTGATGAGTTGAGCAGGTATATGCCATACGTGTTCCCGTGTATCGTGTTCCCGGAGAAATTGCTGGAGGCGAGGGTGGACAGGTAATACCCGTAGGTGTTCCCGTGCAGCTCGTTCCCTTCGACAATGGCGTTTTCCGCGGAGCCGATGAGGAAGATGGCGTAGGTCGAGTCCGAGATGCTGTTTTCGGTTATGTTGCACCCGTCCATGGCCGCGCTGCCCACCCCGAGGACGGCATCCCCTATCCTGGTGTCGTTTATGAGCACGTTCACGCAGAAGTCGCACCTCACGCCCACGTCCACCGTGCTTATGTTGTTCCCGTGGAGGATTGTCCCGGTGTTGTTCGGGACGTCTATGCCGTCTATTGCGGAAGCGCCGTCCCAGAGGCCGGAAAGCCCGAGATGGTCGCTTATCGTGTTATGGGAGATTATGCTTCCAACGGAAACGAAATTGAAGATGGCGTCCTCCCTCCCGTAGGCGATGCGGTTGTATGAGATGTTGACATGGCTGGAATAGTTGCCGGTTATCGAATCATTCTGGTTGTATTCCAGGATGTTGTGCCCTATGGAGGTGTAATTGCTGTGGTAGTACGCTATCCCGAATCCGCTGTTGTTGGTCACATTGTTGTATGCGAGGATGGTCCCAGTGGAGTTAAGGAGGTAAAATCCCGCGGCCCCGTTTTCGTATGCGCTGTTCCCCGTAAGGTTGTTCCAGCCCGCGCCCTCCAGGAAGAACCCTTCGTCCCCGTTTCCGCTGGCGTTGTTTCCCTCCAGGCGGTTGTTGTCCGAATCCGTGTAGATGAAAAAGCCGGAATTTAGGTTGGAATATGCGCTGTTTCCAACAAGGGAGTTGCCGGATGAGACGTCGAGGAAGAACCCTTCCCCGTTCCCGTATGCGGCATTGACGGTGAGGTTGTTTCCGGATGAGGATTGGAGGAATAACCCCATGCCTGAATTTTCATGGGCGGTGTTGCCCCGCAGGGCGTTTTCATCGCTCCAGTAGAGGTAAATGCCGTTATTTGAGTTGTTGTATGCGCTGTTGTTTATTATCGAGTTGTTGTGGGAATATTCGAGCTTCAGGCCGTCGATCGAGTTGTTGAACGCCTGGTTCTCTATTATCGTATTGTTGTAGGACGGGTCAACGTAGAAGCCGTATTCGCTGTTGAAGCCGGTGTTGTTGCGCAGGTAGGAATCGTTCGCGTTCTGGAGAAGGAAGGCGCTGCTGTAGTTGCTTACGATGCAGTTCTCTATCCTCACCCCGGAGGAGTTGATTATGGCTATCCCGCTGGTGTTCCCTCCGGCCCCGGTTATGCTGAAGCCGGCGCAGTCCAGCGTTATGCCGGGCGCATCTATGGTTATGCATATCGAATCGGTCTTGTTTGCGAACAGGTCGGCCGACAGGGAATAATTGGAGCCGGGAATTGAGAGATATGCGCAATTGGTTATGGCTCTCTGGATGAAGAGGGTGCGGTTGGATTCGCCCCATCCCCTGTTCCCCGAGGAATCGTATGCGTCGCAGTTCCAGGTGTAGGTGCCGGGGGCCAGGTCCAGCTGGAAGGTTGCGCTCGCTTGCGCACCGGACACGGGCTGGGTGGCGTTGAGCGAGAACGAACTGTTCGTTGAATCGGTTATGTATAAGCTGATGTTGTTGAGGTTGAAGTCGTCGGTCGCGTTGCAGGTGAAGTTCACCGGCAAGGACGTGGTTGTGTTGTATGTGTGGTTGTCCGGGGGGGCGGCGAGGATGACCGTCGGCGGAATCACATCGTTCACGTTCACCTGCACGAATTCGGTGTCGTTCACGTTCCCTGCGAGGCCGGTGGCGATTATCCGTATTGTGTACAAACCGGGATAATTGGTGTTGGAATAGGGGTATTCCCAATAACCGGAAGTGGAATTATGGGCCAAAACCACTATCTCCGAACCGATGGCATTGGAGACATTCGCCTGGACCGAGGATATTCCCAGCATGTCGGTCACGTTCACCCATATTGGGATCGTGTTGGTGAGGTTCCAGTCCGAGCCGTTGGGCGGGCTGACAATTATCACTAAAGGCGGGGTGGTGTCGTAGGTGAAGTTGTGCGAGCTGTTCACATAATCCCCGCCCAGGTTCATTAGCACGTTCGATTCGTTGTCCAGGCAGGCGGCGTATACGCGGTAGGTTCCGTCCCCGAAGCTCAAATTGTTAGTGGAATAGTTGAGCGGGTTCCAGATGGAATCCAGCTTTATCACGTCAAGCGGCTCGAGCACACGGGGCGTGGATTCGTTCACCACGATGTCGTCGTCCAGCCATCCGCTGCCGTTCCAGAACTGCGTCTTCATGAAAAGTAGGCAGGAGGCGTTGGTGTTCCCAGGGTTGCCCATGTTGCTGAGCAGGCTCTGGTTGGGGTATGGAGTCATCGAATCCTTGTAGAAGTCGAATTCGTACAGCCTCCAGTACAGCCCCTTGGAGTTGCTGTCCACCCTGAACTGGATGCGCGCCTGTGAGACGTTGGTCTGGTTGAAATATGCGGACACCCAGGTCTGGCCGGCAAAGGAGGAATTGAATACGTTTATCCATGCGGTTCCGTTGTATATGTCTATGCTGGCGCGGTCTATGTCTACCGATTTTGCGTTGAACCTTACCCGGCTCGAGATGACCGCCGGGGAGCGGTTGAGGTAGAGGTAGGAGCTCCAGACTCCGTTCGGGTCCCCTGAAACGTGGTAGCTCTGCGCGCTGGTTATGAGCGAATCGTCGAACGCGTATTCCTCCTGCTCCCATCTTCCGGCAGGGTCATCATAGCCGGTGGGGGAAACCCATCCCACCGGGGCCGGCCCGGTTGTGAATGAAAGGATGGAGCCGTTGCTGAGCCCCGCGCTGTTGTTCACCTGGATGAGGTAGTAGTATGCCCGCCCGTTCTCAAGCCCGGTGAGGCGCACGTTCAGCTGGTCCCCGGTGTACCTCGGAGAATACCACATTGTCGAATTTTGGAAGGAGGTGTCGTTCCCGTAAACGAACCTTACCTGGCAGTCCGAGCCGCCGTCGTTGGTTATGAGCCCGTGCAGGATTGCGGAGGTTTCCTCTATGGAGGTGGCCGCCTGGGTGACCGCAGCCGGCTTCGTCACCGTGACGGTTATGTTGTAGAACTGGAACTCGTAAAGCCAGTATATCCACCCGCCCACGGAATAATTGAACCTGAACCTGCCCTCGGTTATGTTTGTGCGGCTGAAGTTCGCCTCGAACCAGGCAAGGTTGGAGATTGGGCCCTGGTATGCGTCCACCCAGGTGCCGTTGTAGACATCTATGTCAACGGCATTCACCTCCGGCCCGTAATCCGCCCAGACCCTGACCTTTTCCGAATCTATCATGGTGGTGTTGAGATAGATGTAAGTGCCCCAGCCTCCCCCGGGATTGGAATTGTCTGATGAATATGTGTCCGTGTTCCCGTCCCTCGCATCCGCGCGGGTGGTCCATTGGCCGGTTGGGTCGTAATCCCCGTTCGGGAGTATCCATGCTCCGGGCGGGTCGAACCACCTCACTTCCTTCTCCGAGCGCTGGCCCAGCGTATTTTCCGCAACTATTGTTGAAAAGTATTCCCTCGGGCTGGTGTCGTGCACGAGCCAGTCAGCCTCCCAAACCCCGTATGTTTCGGTTCCGTTCACCAGGGAAAATGGGACTTCGTCCTCGCCGAGGTCGTGCGGCATATAAGCGGTCACGGAACGGACGCCAGCATGGTCATATACGGTCACGGAGATGCGCATGGTGTCCCCGGGGATTACTTTCTCCGGAAGCACATGCGCGGAGATTATGGACGGGCCGGGCGGGTCGGTGATGTTTATCTGGGTGTTTGCCGGGTAATAGTCCTGCGTCGTCCTCACCTGGATTGAAAGGTTCTGGTATACGCTGAAGTTTCCGGACGCGTTTTGGGCATGGCTGAATATGTCGGTTGCATAAATAGTATAGATATATGTCCCGTTTGCCCAGGTGGAATAAACATACTCATATATGCCGGGGGTTGAGGAAACCATTGTATGATTTGATTCGGCCCCTCCCGGAGGGGTGATGCCCACCAGGACCAGGTTCGCGCCGGTGACGTTCGCCGTTATCGTGATGTTGAACCAGTATCCGCTCGGGTCAGGGGCCGCGGAAATGTTGTTTATGGAGAGGGCGTTGTTGTTTATCGTGAAATTCCCGAGCATCGTGTACTCGTTGCCCAGCAGTTCCGCGGTTTCGTTCTCGAAAACGCTTATGCGCATGGAGTATAATCCATCCTCGAAGAGGTGGGTGTCCCACCCGTATGTTGTGGAGGTTATGTTCCCGTAATTGGAAACCAGGGTCGCGTTGTCCGAGCCGTCCGGGTTCAGGAGGGTTATGTTGAACTGCACGCTGTCATCGTCGTAATCGTTCACCTCGCTCCAGGTTATGTTATAGGGCCCGCCCACAGCCTCTCCCGGGAAGGGCGCTAGCAGGTACGGCTTGGAGGGAGGCGTGTTTAAATGGGCTATGGTGAAGTTGGTGCGTTCGGAATCATTCACGCCCCCCACATGGTCCCCCACATGGAAGGAAACGTTGTAGGGGCCAAGTTCGAAAGTGTTGTTGAACATGCCGAACATTGAGCCGCTCCCCTGCACGGTGAAGTTGTCCCAGCCCACGCTTATGTTGCCCCAGCCCGGGTATGCTGACTCGGATTCGAAGGAGACATAAACCCCGCGGGCAAAATCGAATTTGTTCCTGTCCACCTCCTCCTCGTTCCAGTCCGCCGCGGAATTGTTCCATGTGTAGAAGGTGAAGTTGTTCCCCTCCCGCTTTATCCTCATCTTGCCGGATGTGTCGTCCGTGGGGCGGGAGAGAATGTAGTCCGAAAAGTTTCCGTCGTCCGCGAATATCTCGTAGTTCCTGCCCAGCCCGGTCCAGTTGGAGAGGGCGATGAATATCATCCGTATCGCGCCCGCGGACGACTGGACACGGGTTATCTGGAAGTTCGCCGCGTAATCCACGCCTGCCTCTTCCTCTATGTTGAAATCTATCCAGATGTCAAAATCGCCGTCAAGCGCCTTTTCGGAGATTATGGTGCAGAAGGTATCGGTTTCAGGCGTTCCGTCTCCCACCAGGGATGTGTACGCCTTCCCGGGAATGGTCCCGTCTATGTTCGCGATGCAGGACTGGGAAGGCCCTATCTTATAGGACTCCTCGGTCCAGTTTATGCCCATTGTATCGAAATCAAAATCGTCGCTCCCCAACCCCTCCCCTAGCGTTAGGTTCTCCTTTGAGCCGTTCGGAAGGGTTATTTCGGCGATCGCATATGCTATCCCGTCCGGGTCGGAGGCGTTTATGGAAATGGAGATCGGCCTCCTTTCCGGGTATTCACCGCCCAATGGATGCAAAACTATCACCGAGGGAACGTTGTTGTTTATGAAGAATGTCCCCGGGATGGTGTAGTGGTTGGAAAGTTGCTCCACGGTCTCGTTTTCGAACACAATTATGCGCATGGAATATTCCCCGTCAGGGAAGAGGGTTGTGTCCCACTC
>JAKQHW010000003.1 GCA_029557835.1 Microcaldota archaeon | reverse complement strand
GACCACGTTCCCGCTGGAGACCTTGAAGCCGTTGCTCTCGAGCACGCTGCGCGCCTTCTCCTGGTCCCTGACCATTATGCTGAAAACCGCCTTGCCGCCAACGGATGTGACCGCGATTGAATCTATATTCACCCTGGACTGCCCGAGTATGTATGAAACGTCCGCAAGCAAACCCATCCGGTCTTCTGTAACCACGCAAATGTCCCTCATGATATCACCCTCGCCTCTACGGGAGTAGGTTCAAAACCGCATTAAAAAAAGGGGCGTTGTTCAGTTGGACATTACACCATGCCCGGATGGGGCGGGTTTCCGCGCCGGGCGCGGCAACAGCAAGTAATAAAATAATGCGCTGGGGAATGGTGGTGCGGATGATCGGATGGAAAGGCTGAAGCGCGTGCGCATAACTTCAAAAGGAAAGGTTTTCGAGGGGCTTCTGCTGCCCTCCGCGGACAGGGATTTCCTGGTGCTCAAGATGGACTCCGGGTACAATGCCGGGTTCAGGAAGGAGGGTGCGAAAGTGGAGGAGCTCGGAGAGGTGAAGGTGGATGTCGGAAGCGGGAAGGATGGCGCCTCCGGGGGGAAGCGCGGGGAGATAGCGATACTCGGGATGGGCGGGACCGTGTGCTCGAGGGTCGAGTACAAGACCGGCGCGGTGTTCCCATCAATAGGGCCGGAGGACCTTGCGCGGAACATCCCGGGGCTGGAGAAGATATGCTCATTCCACACGCGCGAGATATTCTCGATGCTTTCGGAGGACATGACTCCGCAGCACTGGGCGGAGGCGGCGGAGGAGATAAGGAAGGAAATCGAGAAGGGGGTGCAGGGGATAGTGGTGCTGCACGGCACGGACACCATGCATTACACCTCCGCGGCGCTCTCGTTCATGCTCCGGAATTTGCCGGTTCCGGTTGTGCTGGTGGGCGCGCAGAGGAGTTCCGACCGACCCTCCACAGATGGACGGATAAACGTGCTTAATGCTTGCTTTGCTGCGGCCCGCGGTCCCATTGCGGAGGTGGGGGTGTGCATGCACGCTGGCACTGATGACGATTTCTGCCACCTGCACAGGGGGACGAGGGTGCGGAAGATGCATACCACCAGGAGGGATGCATTCCACTCCATAAATTCCCCGCCGCTAGCAAGGGTGGATTACCGCAATGAGATTGTCGAGCCGTACCTGCAGTTCAGGGGAAGGGGGGGAAAGCTAAGGTTCGACAACCGGGTGAGCGAAAACGTGGCGCTTGTTTACACCCATCCCGGGGTCAAACCGGAGTTCATAGACTCGCTTGCAGGGTATGACGGGGTTGTGGTCGCTGGGACCGGGCTCGGGCACGTCCCGGCCAACCCGTTCAACGCGAAGTATACGCGGAGCATCGTGCCTAATCTGAAGGCGCTCGTGGATTCCGGGATTCCGGTCGCGATGGCATCGCAGTGCATATCCGGGAGGGTGAATATGAATGTATATACCGCTGGGAGGGTGCTGCAGGAGGCGGGCGTGTTCGGGCACTTGGCTGATTGGACGCCTGAGACCGCATATGTGAAGATGTGCTGGGTGCTGGGGCACGAGAAAAAGATGGAGAAGGTCAGGGAAGAGATGATGAGGGACATCGCCGGGGAGATAACCGGGCGGAGCGAGATTGCATGAACGGGAGGAGCCTCACGCTTTCAGTCAGCCCGGTGGGCGAACTTATCAGGCAGCTTGGAAGCGGGTCCGCGGAGGCCCGGCTGGGGGCGGTGGAAACATTGCACGGGATGATGGACGCCGGTACGCTCAGGCTCGAGGCGGCGGATGCGTTCACAATGAGGGGGTACCTCATGCAGGCGATGGAGAAGGACGGGAGGTGCGTCGCAAAGGGGCAGGCCCTCCTTGGATTTGCTGATAGGGTGCTGGAAGAATGGCTTTCATCCGTGCCCATGATTGAGATGTGATTGCATGAAATGCGGGCTTGAGATCCACCAGCGGCTGGATACCGGGAAATTGTTCTGCAGGTGCCCGTCCGCAATTGCGGAGAGGGAGCCGGATTTCAGATTCAGGAGGAAGCTCCGTGCCAGCGCTGGGGAGACCGGCGAGGTGGATTTCGCCGCGAGGGTTGAGCAGGAGAAGGAGAAGGAGTTCCATTATGAGGGGTTCGCGGAGAGCTGCTGCCTTGTGGAGGCGGACGAGGAGCCTCCGCAGGAAATGAATCCCGAGGCGCTGAGGATTGTGCTCGGTGTCGCCCAGCAGCTGCACATGGAGCCGTTCGAGCAGCTGCACGTGATGAGAAAGATAGTCGTGGACGGGAGCAACACCTCCGGGTTCCAGAGGACCTGCCTGGTAGCGGCAGGGGGGTATCTGGAGACATCCAGGGGGAGGGTGCGCATGTCCACCGTGGCGGTGGAGGAGGAGAGCGCCGGGATAGTGTCCGAGGAGGCGCATGTGAAGAACTACCGGCTGGACCGGCTGGGGATCCCCCTCATCGAGCTTGCGACCGAGCCTGACATCGTTGACGCGGAGCACTGCAAGGAGGTCGCCGAGAAGATAGGGCTGATGCTGAGGGCGACGGGGAAGGTCGCGAGGGGCATAGGGACCATAAGGCAGGACGTGAACGTTTCCACGGAGGATGGGGCGCGGATAGAGATAAAGGGGGCGCAGGAGCTGCGCATGATTCCGCTGTACGTTGAAAAAGAGGTGCTGAGGCAGGAGAGGCTGCTGGGGGTTGTTGCGGAGATAAGGAAACGGCTGGGGGACAGTGCGCTGAAGCCGAAGGCCGTTGATTTGACACCCATCTTCGCCAAAACCCAGTGCGGGCTGATAAGGAAGGGGATTGAGGCCGGGGGGCATGTGCTCGGGATAAAATTGGAGGGGCATGCGGGCCTGCTGGGGAGGGAATTGATTCCGGGAAGGAGGTACGGGACCGAGCTGAGCGATTACGCGAAGAGCGCCGGGGTGAAGGGGATAATCCACAGCGACGAGGATTTTGACAAGTACGGGATAAGCGCGCAGGAGGATTCCGCGGCACGGAAGGGGCTCGGGGCCGGGGAGGAGGATGCGTACGTGATGGTGGTTGCGCAGAGGGGCATGGCGCAGAGGGCGCTGCAGATGGTGGTTGAGAGGGCGAATGTCCGGGTTGTCCCTGCGGAGACGAGGAAGGCGAACCCGGACGGGACTTCCTCATACATGAGGCCGCTGGCCGGGCGTTCGCGCATGTACCCGGAAACTGACATCCCTCCCATCGCGGTCGGGAAGGGGATGCTGGAGGAGGCGATGGCGGCTGCCGGGGGCGGGCTTGAGGAGAAGGAGAGGAAGCTCCGGGGGATGCTGAACCCTGAGATGGCGGGCAGGATGCTCAAATCCCGCAATTTGCAATTGTTTGAGGAACTGGTCGGAGCCGGAGCGGAGCCCATGCTCGCGGCTTCGACCCTTGAGCAAACGTTGGTGGAAATGAGGCGGGAAGGGCTGGAGCTCGGGAGGCCGCGGGAGCAATTGATGGAATTGTTTGCGGAATACGGGAATGGCCTTTTTGTGAAGGCGGCGATTCCTGAGATACTCAGGGGGATGTGCAGGGGGAAAAGGGCGAGGGAGGCGGCGGAGGGGCTGGAGCGCATAGGCGGGGCGGAGCTGAAGAGGCTCGTGAAGGAGAAGGGCGGGGACTTCGGGAAAATCATGCGTGAGTACCGGCTGAGGGTGGACGCGAAGGAGCTGAAGGAAGCCATCGGCCGCTGATAGAAATGCTTTAAAAAGACGTCTAGGAAAGAATAAGGTCTACGGTAGATAACATGAAGAAGACCATTGATGCCATTGTTGAAGGCGGAAAGGCAACTTCCGGCCCGCCATTGGGGCCGGCGCTGGGGCCGCTCGGGATAAACGCGGGCCAGGTTGTCGCGAAGATAAACGAGATGACCAAGGCTTTCTCCGGGATGAAGGTTCCGGTAAAGGTAATTGTCAACACGGATGACAAGTCATTCGAGGTGCACGTTGGCAGCCCACCTACCTCCGAGCTGGTGAAGAAGGAGGCGGGGGTGGAGAAGGGCGCGGGCAACGCGGAAGCGCCTGCAGGCAACATATCATTTGATGGGCTGGTCAAGATAGCGAAGGGCAAGAAGGGCAATTCGCTCGGAAAGACGCTAAAGGATGTCGCTAAGGAGGTCGCAGGCACGTGCAAGAGCCTGGGCGTGACCATAGACGGAAAGAATCCGAGGGACATAATACGTGAAATTGACGGCGGGAAGCACGATTCGGCCCTGAAGTGAGGACATGAAGGGCGCGCTTCCGTTCCTTCTTCTCCTTTCCGTCCTCCCACTTTCCTTCGCGGGCGACCTGTGGAGCTACAGGACGGACGGGGGCGTATCCGCAAGGCCGATTGTGCTGGGCGGGAACGTGCTCGCCGGCACGGGCAACGGGGCGGTTTATGCGCTCAGCAACGGGCAGGCGAGATGGACGCAGAGGCTCGACGGGGGCGTGGTCGGGGTTGCGGCTTTCGGGGAGAATGCCGCCTTTGCCACAAAAAACAAGGTTTACCTGGTGGGGCCTTCGGGCTCGATACTGTGGACCAAAGATGTTGCTGGCATCAGGGGCATTGCCGCATCGGACAAGGTGTACGTTTCCCATGAGGGGGGGATAATTGCGCTGGATGAGCGGGGTTCGCAATCATGGTTTTACAACGCGTCCCTGCCCACGGAAGCGAACGCGGCGGTTGCCGGATACGTGGTTTTTGGGAGCGGGACAAAGGTTATTGCGCTGAGGGCGGACGGCCAGAAGTTTTGGGAAAAGGAGGTCGGGCAGGTTTGGAACGTTGCCCCCCTGGCATGGTCGGGGACGGTTTTCGCAGGGACTGTGGAGGGGACCGTCTATGCGCTGAACCTTTACAGCGGAGAGGCATTATGGTCATATAGGGGCGGGGATGCGATAACCTCCACCCCGGCGAATGCGGGCGCATACATAATCCTCGGGACCGCAAACGGGAACGTTTACGCTGTGAGCAACGGGGAGCTCGCCTGGGCGGCCAAAGTCGACGGGATGGTGAACGGCAAGATTGCGGTGGACGGCGGGGTTGCATATCTCTCCACAAGGAAGGGGCTCTATGCGCTGAGCGTCTCGGACGGCAGCCTGCTTATGCGCAGGCAGTTCGTGGACTGGCCCAGCTCTCCTGTTGTCGCGGGGGCTGGCGTGGCGGTCGGGACCGCGGACGGCAGGGTTTATTCAATAGACGCATCCAGGGGATGCGGGTTCCTGTATCCTGAGCCGGACGCGCTTGTGGGGGATGCGGACTTGGAAGTGACCGGAAGGAGCTTCTCAAAATATGGGGGCGCGTCCACGCACCTGAGGGTAAACGAGGGGCCATGGATTGATGCCGGGGCGGAGGAATGGGATTATACGCTCGACCCGTCGCAGTTCCCGTTCGGGATAATAACGATGGAATGCTATGTCTCTGATTCTGCAGGGCAGGAGGCCGCTCCGTTCAGCTCCATAGTCCTGATAAAGGGGGATGCGGAAAAGCCCGTGATGCGCGTGCGCTATCCCACATCCGCAAAGGAAGGCGAGCCGTTCACAATAGAGGCCGTGGGGATGGACGGGCAGCCCCTCAGCGGCGTTTATGCCACAATAGGCGGGCAGAGGTTCGAGGGTGACGGCAGGATAACGATAACCCCGCAGGTGAGCGGTATGATGGAAGTAAGGGTAGGCAAGAAGGGATATGAGGAGGAGAGGTTCAATGTTGATGTGAAGCCGCAGCCCACCCTTGCGTACATAATGGCGGCTGCATTCATTGCAGCCGCTGCGGCATACGCTTATTTTGGGTACATAAAAAAATGAGCCTGAAAAAAGATGCTAGAGCTCCACCCTGTCCACGGAAGTGACCTGGACCTGGCTGACGCCCGGAATGCCGGCGAGCTTACTCTCCACCGCATCCACGCCCGCGTCCTCGTCCATGAGGAAGCGGATCACCAGCGCCTTCACCCCGAAGCCGATTTCCTCCTCGCGGGATTCGGAAATTTTGACAATCCCGGACACGGCGGCCTTTATTTCCTGAAGGCCGGACGGGTCCTCGGGGAATATCTTCACGGTAACAGAAACCTTCGCCATGCTATCACGGGCCCTCGAAACCGCACTTGCACTTGTACGGGTTCCTTATCTCCCTGCAATGGTTGCATCTAACTATCTTCTCTGAGCAGTCGGGGCACGGGAACTCCGCATAGTCCTTCGCCATCCTTCCGCATGTCAAACAGCGCTTCATCTGTTCACCTGATTAGTTGAGAAGAATTGGTGGGAATACATTTTTAAGCCTGCCCTCTGCGCCTGCGGGAGTTCCGCGGGGCGGGGGCCGGCTCCTCCTTCGCCTTCTCCGCCAGCTCGACAAGGTTCTCCATGAGCATTATCACCGTTAAGGGGCCGACGCCCCCCGGGACCGGTGTCACGTTCGCCTTTTTTGAGACCGTGTCGAAATCAACGTCGCCCGCCATTTTCCCCCCGAAACGGGTTGTGCCCACGTCTATGACGTGTGCCCCCTCCTTCACCATGCCCGCTTTTATCAGATAAGGGCTTCCAACCGCGGCCACCAGAAGGTCCGCGCGGCTGGTGTGCTCCGCGAGGTTTCTGCTCCTGCTGTGGCAGAGCGTGACGGTCGCGTCGCTGTTGGTAAGGAGATAGGAAATGGGCTTGCCGACCATGTTGCTCCTGCCTATCACCACTGCTTCTGCTCCGGCAAGAGGTATCCTGTAATGATTTATCAGGCGCATTATTCCCTTGGGGGTTGCGCACACGACAGTTTCGCTTCCCTGTGCGAGCCTCCCCAGGTTGAGCGGGTGCAGGCCGTCCGCATCTTTCCTTGGGTCTATCGATG
The DNA here is from genome assembly GCA_029557835.1 of Microcaldota archaeon. Taxonomy (GTDB): domain Archaea; phylum Micrarchaeota; class Micrarchaeia; order Anstonellales; family Bilamarchaeaceae; genus CAIXOA01. The sequence continues at coordinate 5,970 of JAKQHW010000003.1, read as the reverse complement.
AGATTATCTTCAGCGGATTTATATGCTTCGGGAGGGGCATCTGCACTATGAACCCTTGCACTGACTTGTCCGCATTTAGCTTTGAGACGAGGGCGAGGAGCTCCTCCTCGGTCGTGCTCTCTGTGAGGTGGTGCAGCCTGCCCTTTATCCCTATGTCCCCGGCCTTGTTCAGCTTCTTTTCCACATAGGTGCGGGAGGCGGGGTCGTCGCCCACCATTATTATATCCAGGCCTGGGGCGAAGCCAAGCCGCTCCACCCTCTTCTTGAGCCCTTCCTCGATTTCAGCGGCGAGCGCCTTTCCGGAAAGAATCATGTTTTCACACCCTGTAATCCCCATATATCGGGAACCTCGAGCAGAGGGCGGTCGCCTCCTTCTTTATGGAAGAGAGGGCGTCCGCGCTGTCCCTGTTCCTGAGCGCCTTCAGGAGGAGGGAGGCCGTCTCCTTCATCTCGCTCTCCTTCATCCCGCGGGTTGTCATCGCCGGCGTCCCCAGCCTTATGCCGCTGGCGACGAAAGGCTTCTGGGTATCGTAAGGTATGGTGTTGCGGTTGCAGATTATGCCCGCGCGCTCGAGCACCGTCTGGGCGTCCTTCCCGGTTATGCCGAGGGAAGTCAGGTCAACCAGGACCATGTGGTTGTCCGTGCCTCCGGAAACCAGCCTGAGGCCCTGGGAATTGAGCTCGTCAGCGAGCGCCTTGGCGTTCTTAACGACCTGGTGCGCGTATTCCCTGAAATCCGGCCGCATCGCGTTGTGGAAGCAGACCGCCTTCGCCGCGGTCACGTGGTCGAGCGGGCCGCCCTGCGCGCCCGGGAAGACCGCCTTGTCCACCTTCTGTGCGAAGTCCGCCTTGCACATTATTATCGCGCCCCTCGGGCCCCTCAGCGTCTTGTGCGTAGTGGTTGTAATCACGTCCGCGTATTTTGATGGGGAGGGGTGCGCTCCGCCCGCGATAAGCCCCGCGATATGGGATATGTCCGCCAGGAGGTATGCCCCGCACGCGTCGGCAATCTCCCTGAAGCGCTCGAAATGCACGGTGCGCGGATATGCGGTGTAGCCGCACACTATCACCTTGGGCTTCTGCTCCATCGCCTGCTTCCTTATCTGGTCGTAATCCAGCATCTCGGTGTTCCGGTCCACCGAATAGCTGGCGACCTTGTACGCCTTCCCTGAAAAGTTCACAGGGGAGCCGTGGGTGAGATGCCCTCCCTGGGAAAGCTCCATCCCCATGAGCGTTTCACCCGGCTCCATGAGGGCGGAGTATGCGCAGTAGTTCGCGGTGGAGCCGGAATGCGGCTGGACGTTCGCGTGGTCCGCCCCGAAAAGCTTCTTCGCGCGCTCGATTGCGAGCGTCTCGACCGCGTCTATGAACTCGTTCCCCCCGTAATACCTTTTCCCGGGGTAGCCCTCGGAATACTTGTTCGTGAGCACAGAGCCGGTGGCCTCGAGCACCGAGGATGGGGTGTAGTTCTCAGAGGCGATGAGGTCTATGCAGTCCTGCTGCCTCTGCAGCTCCTTCCCTATCAATGAATGAATCTCCGGGTCCGTTTCCTTCAAAGGCATTTGACCACGTGCGGATTTCTCACTAATCCTTTAAAATACTGCACAACAAAACTGGATTATGATTCCTGTTGAGGAGATTTACGCATTCCTGCTCGGCCTGCCTGGGGGCAGGATAACGATGGCCGCCGTGGTTTTCTCGCTCTCGGCAGTATTGCTTTATTATGCGGCGATAACGCTGGTTGCGCTGTTCAAGCGGCTCAGCGCGAAAACCGAGACCACGCTGGACGACATAATGGCGGACAGGGTCAGGAGGCCCTTGAAGCTGCTTTCGGTGCTGCTCGCGGCATTCATCGCGGCCGGGGCGGCTTATCCGGATTCCACCATATTCGGGCATCCTACGTTCGAGGTCTTCAGGGTCCTGCTGATGTTCTGCATCATCATCCTGCTGGACAGCATAGCCGACGGGGTGATGGTTTGGTATGGGAAGGAGATCGCGCCCAAGACGGCCAGCAGGTTCGACGACGAGATATTCCCGCTGTTCAGGAAGATAGCGCGCGTGCTCATATACGTGCTAGGCATACTGATAATACTCAGCGAGCTTGGGGTGGAGATCGCGCCCCTGGTGGCTGGGCTCGGGATTGCGGGCTTGGCCGTGGCGCTCGCGCTGCAGGACACGCTCGGGAACTTCTTCGCGGGCGTTTACATGATGGCGGACAAGCCGATAAAGCCCAACGACTACATAAAGCTGGACGGGACCGAGGTGGAGGGGACCGTCGTGGAGGTGGGCTGGAGGAACACCAAAATCCTCACGCTCGCCAACAATTACATCTATGTCCCGAACTCGAAGATAGCCCAGAGCACAATAACCAACTTCTACAGCCCGGACAGGAGCATGGGCTTCGTGATGGATTTCTCCGCAAGCTACAACGACGAGCCGGATAAGGTTGTGGAAGCGCTCATGGAGGCGGCGAGGGAGGTGGAGAAGAGGACCGGGAAGATTGTGAGCACCTCGGTCCCGCCATGGGCAAGGCCGGACACTTTCGGAGAAAGCTCAATCAACTACAAGGTCGGGGTGAGGGTCCTCACCTACACTGACAGGTTCCCTGTCAGGGGCGAGATGATAAAGGAGGTGTATAAGCAGTTCAGGGCGCGCGGGATAACGATCCCCTTCCCGGCAAGGACCGTGTACCTGAAGGATTCGAAAGGGAATGACCTCGGCTCAGTGGAAGTAAACCTGAAAAAAGGGAGGAGGGGGGCCTGACTATTCCTCAGAGCCCGCCTTCCTGAACAGTTTCACTATCTTCGTCTTTATCGTGGTGGGGATTGGCACCGCCATCTCCACGAACTCGACCACCAGCTCGTCCTTGTTCTCGTCCACCTTGGTGACGCGGGCCTTCTCGCCCTTGAACGGCCCGGTCCTTATCTCAACGATGTCGCCCACCTCTATCACCATGGAGGCCGGCTTCTCCACCGTTATCATCTTCTCTATCTCGCCTATGGTGATGTTCTTCTTGAGCATCCCCTTCACGTGCCTGGTGTTGTGGGCGAGCTTCGCGGCGTCCTCGTCGCTGGCCACCTCCACGAAGACGTACCCCTTCACGTTCTCGGGAACCAGTATGGAGTGCACGCCCAGCGACTGCACCCTCGCCTTTTTCTCGAGCATCTGCGAGACGATTTTTTCCTGCCCGGTTGTGACCCTGAATATGTATATCAAGCATACCACCTAGATTATGGAGAATATCGCGAACATTATTATGCCGATTGCCCCGACCACGAGTATCCCCGCGCCGGCCACCTTCATTATCTCCTCCAGCTCCGCATTGGTGGGCTTCCTGGAGATGTGCAGTATCCTCAGGCACCTTGAGACAAGTTCCTTCATCCGTTCACCCTATCACGTCCAGGTCTATGTCCTCCGTGGGGGAGGGGCTCTCGCTCTCCACCGAGTACTTGGGGAATTTGACCCCTCCGAGGACCACCAGCACCTTTATGGACGCCTTCTGCATGTTCGGCTCTATCCTGGAGCCCCATATGACGTGGGCGCCGGGATGTATCCTCTTGCTTGTTTCGGAGACTATCAGCTCGGCCTCCTTCAGCGTCATGTCCTCCCCGCCTATCACGTTTATCAGGGCGCGGCTGGCGCTCGAGATGTCCGCATCCAGAAGAGGGGAGTTGAGCGCGGTCTCTATCGCTATGGCGGAGCGCTCCTCGCTCTTGGCGTCCACGGACGCCTCCCCGAGCCCTATGACCGCGTAGCCGGCACCGGAAAGGATGGTCTTCAGGTCCGCGAAGTCCACGTTCACCAGACCGGACTTGGTTATCAGCTCCGCGATGCCCTTGACCGAGCCCGCGAGCACCTCGTCGCAAACCTTGAACGCGGTGTTGAGCGGCAGGTCCGGGGCGATTGTGAGCAGCTTGTTGTTCCTTATCACTATCAGGGTGTCGGTCGTCTTGCGGAGCGCCTCAAGCCCGGCGAGCGCGTTCTCCATCCTCACCCTGCCTTCGGAGTTGAACGGGAGCGTGACCACCGCGATGGTGAGGGCGCCCATCTTCTTCGCCTCCTCCGCGATTACGGGGGCGGAGCCGGTCCCGGTGCCCCCTCCCAGCCCGCATGTGACGAAGACCATGTTCGCGTCCTTCATCGCCTCCTTTATCTCCTCCATGCTCTCCTTGGCGGCGCTCGCGCCGATTTCCGGGTTGCTGCCCGCGCCCCTCCCTTTCGTGAGCTGCTTCCCAATGAGTATCTTCCTGTTCGCGCGTATCCTGAGGAGATGGCGCGCGTCCGTGTTCACGCCTATGAGGCTGACTCCGTCGACCCCAAGCTCGAAAAGGCGATCCACTGTGTTGGTCCCGCTGCCGCCAGCGCCTATCACGAACACGCGGGGCTTGGACTCCTCTATGAATCTCAGTATCTCCTCATCTTCCTTCGAGGACGGGGCGGATGATAGTTCCTTGATTTTCTCCTCAATCGTCACATGGCACACCCTAGGGCTAGTAGTGGATTGATTGTGTTTGGAAACATTTTAAATAATAGACTAGCCGTAAATAGTCAGCCCCGGAAAGAAACTGTGGAAGCCGGGGGATGTTCTGCCCTCATAGTCTAGCCTGGATAGGACGCAAGCCTGCGGAGCTTGGAACCGGGGTTCAAATCCCCGTGAGGGCGTTTGCCCGACAGCCAGATATATTGGCTGGAGGGTAAATGAAGAAACGCAAGGAGGGGGCAGCAGTTTTCCCATTAGCCCCCTCCTTTCATTCTCTACGGTACTTTCTGATTTTCTCCCCCGGATGCCGTCCAGTCGCGCTTTGAAACTCTTTGCCCGCACTCCTTACGCAAATCCGATTATTTTAAAAAAATGTGTCCATACATAGAACTCCATGAGAACCAGATTTGCAATTCCAGCGAAGCCCAGCGAAATGGGCGGGCCGAGGTTCGAGAGGCTGATGGGGACAAAAGTGCCTTACGAACAGCGGGAGAGGGTGGACCGGTTCATACTGGGGATACCCGCCGGCATCGCAAGGAGGATTGCGCTGAGGGTGCTGGACGAATCGAGGTCCGGAAGGCCCGAGGGAGTTTCCGACAGGGAGTATTTCGAGGCGTTGCTGAAATCCCCGGCATTGGCGAGATTTGTGGATTCGGGCATACTCGCCAGGATAGCGAAGATGGATTTGCCTGTGCAGGCGAACGCGCTGAGGGTCGCCATGCAGAGGTGCTCGGAGGAGAGCGGGGGCTACTCCAGCCTGGAATTCCACAAGAACCTGCTCATGGACGAGAGGGAAAATGTCGCGGGAGAAAAGGAAGCGGCGATACTGGAAACGGTGCGCAGGAGCGGCGCCGGAAGGGAAGCGGTGGAAAGCTTCTCCAGGTGGCTGGAAGGGCAGGACGCGCATGCGGTCAACCTTCTCTATTACATGGATGTTGCGGAAAGAGTGCTCCGGATTGCCGGAAAGACAGGGATTGCCGGGGCCGAGGACCACGCGCTGCGCGAAACGATCCCGAAGGAGATAGAGATGATCCGGGAGAGCAACTCCGGATGCATCGGGATGGAACCATATGCCGTGGACAGCCTGATGCACGGGCTTGGAGACAGCATAAGGATTAGGATGGCCGGGGCCGGGATTTAGGCCCGCCCTTCCGCATATCTTTTTAATTGCTAGAGAAGAGTTTGCCCCATGCAGAAAGCGGTGGGCAGGAGCCTCGGCGAGCAGAAGGTCCTCACTTATGCGAAACTCGTGGAGAAGAGCGAGGGCTTCTGGAACTCCGTGCTGGTTTTCCTTGGGGCGCTGGCGCTTCTTTCTGCGATACCGTTTTATCCGCTGCCCGTCGCGTTCTTTGCCGCGCTTGCCTGCGGCGCAATCGCGTTCAGGTTCCCGCACTTCGGGGTGGCGCTCGGCGTGGTGCTCGTCCTGCCCGCCCTTGCCTACCAGTCCACCATACTTGCGTGGCTGGGGCTGCTCGTCCTCGCGGTGGTCC
>JAKQHW010000063.1 GCA_029557835.1 Microcaldota archaeon | reverse complement strand
AACGTCGTGGCCGCCGGGCTCGCGGACATCTGCGAGGTCCAGATATCATATGTGATAGGGGTGGCGAAGCCCCTCTCCGTCTTCGTGGACACCCGCGGAACCGCCAAAATCCCGGTGGAAAGGATTGAACAGTTGATAATCGACAATTTCTCGTTCAAGCCCGCGGACATGATAAAGAGGCTTGACCTGCTCCGCCCCATCTACCGGAAGACCGCCGCCTATGGGCATTTCGGCCGCACCGGGCCGGAATTCACCTGGGAGAAAACCGACATGGCGGAGAGGCTCCGTTCCGAAGCCGGGCTTTGACGAAGCAAACCAAACCATTTATATTTTTCATCTTTATTACACTACGCGTGATGCGTATGCGAAACGTCCTATTTGCGTTTGGATTTGCCGCGCTCCTGCTTCTTGCGGGATGCGCACAGGAGGAGCCGGCGGCCCCGGTGCAGCCGGAGCCCGAGCAGCCCATGCCGGGGAGCGACCGGGACGAGCACGGGTGCATCCCCTCAGCGGGATATTCCTGGTGCGAGAGCAAGCAGATGTGCATAAGGCCATGGGAGACCGTGTGCCCCCTGCTTAGCGAGGCACAGGCCCGGGCAATCGCCGAGACCAGCGAGTGCATGGAGGAGGGAGGCCTCACCGGCCAGGCCATGTACAACGAGAACTCCAAGACCTGGTGGTTCGACATGGACGTGGAGAAGCCGGGATGCGCGCCCGCATGCGTGGTTTCCGAGGAGGGCCGCACCGCCGAGATAAACTGGAGGTGCACCGGGCTGCTCCTTCCGGATGAATCCCTGGCCTGTTCCTATTCCGGCCACGGTTCCAGCATGGCGCTCAGGGACGCCTATTCCATTGCCGAGGCTGCGGGGAGCGTGTGCATGGTTGAAGGGACGCTGGACCGCTCGGATGCAATGTGCAACGAGAACTCCGGCACATGGTGGATAGGCCTCGTTCCGAAGGTGGAGAGGGCGGGCTGTTCGCCCGCATGCGTGGTTAACGTGAACTCCCGCACCGCAGAGGTGAACTGGAGGTGCACCGGGCTCAGCGCGGAGGCGAAGCCGCCCATAAACGAGGGCGGGGGCGCCTGCATGTTCCGTGCCAACGGTAAGGCGATAAGCTTTGCGCGCGCCCGCGAGGTGGCGTCCAGGGAGATAAGCCCCTGCGCCAGCATGGGCACGCTCAACATGGCCAAGTACCTATGCAACTCCGAGACCGGGAAGATGTACTTCGAGATAACGCCTTTCCTGCCCAACCAGGGCTGCACCCCGCATTGCGCGGTCAACGTCAACTCCGAGACCGCGAGGGTGGAATGGCAGTGCGGTGAAGGATTCTCCGCAGAATGAGTTTCCAGGGGGCGCTCCGCGCCCCTGTTTTTAATTTTTCTACAATTCTATGTGCTCAACCGGAAATTTCATTCCGTTCAGCGCGAGTATTGCCGGAATTTCCTTGCCATCCATAACCTTGACGGTCCAGACGCACCTCTTCCCTTCCCTCCCCATGAGCACAAGAAAAGATGCTGTTGCACCGCCCTCAGGCGAAGCCGCATCCCTCCCGAAATTCTGGATTATCCCGTCTTTTGAGACGCCCGCCTCTACGACCGACATTATGCGGCACTCCCTTCCGCATCCGCTTTTTATGAACACCCTGTTCCTCACCGCCTCTGCGCAGAATTCCCTTTCCATCAGCCTGATTGCGTTCCTCATTGCCGCGCCTCTCCATTCCCCGGACATGCCCCCGAGGTGCCTCGCGGCCGTCACGCGCCTTGCGATCGAATCCCCGCAGGTGGCTCCCCTGCCTGTGAATGTTCCCCTTTCAACCCTGCGGTCAGGGTCGTATTTGAGCATTCTTGTATTTTCCATAAGATTATATGCCTTACAACATTTTATAAATGTTAATATTTATGTTTGTTTATGTATTTATGGGCCGCTTCGGCCTGTTTTTAATTTTTTCCAATCCTAACCTCTTCCATGGAAAAATCCCTTGCTTTTGCGGTATTGCTTCTGCTCGCTTTCGGGTGCACTTCCCAGGCCCCGGAAACCGGGCCAAACCCTCCGGGGGCCGAGGCCCCCCCTCCCGCGGCAACAAATCCAATCGTTGTCCTCGAGACATCCAAGGGAAATATCCAGATAGAACTGTACCCCGCCCAATCCCCGGCAACCGTGGAAAACTTCCTTTCCTATGCGGGCGAGCACTTCTACGACGGGACATGCTTCCACCGGGTGATGGACGGCTTCATGATACAGGGGGGCGGCTTCACCCCCCAGGGCGTCGAGAGGCACACCCGTTCCCCCATCCCCCTCGAGTCCCGGAACGGGCTTTCCAACCTCCGGGGCTACGTTGCGATGGCCCGCACCGCGGACCCGGACAGCGCAACCGCCCAGTTCTTCATCAATGTGGCGGACAATCCCATGCTGGATTACATGGATGCGGCAAACCCCGGATACGCGGTTTTCGGGAAGGTAATCTCGGGGATGGATGTCGTTGACGAAATAAAATCCGCCCCCACATCCGCGCGCGGCCCGCACGGGAATTGGCCGACCGAGGACATCGTTATAATCCGCGCTTACGTGAAACAGTAGCATTCCGCCATCTTTTTATTCCCTATTGCAAAAGCCATACCCATGAAAAACATGCTGCATGCTCTGATCGGGCTGGTTTTCCTTCTTTCCGCATCCCATGCGTATACGGGTGCCTGGGAGGTGGACATAGAACGCTGCACCGGGACCAGCGCGGACATAATCGCCTATTGTGACGGGTACTGCGAACTCCAGACGATGGACGAGTGCGACTATTCCAGCCACGTGGTCACGCGTGTGGGCGTGATAGACGAGTGCGTCTGCACATGCGGGGTCGGCCAGTACGAGGTGTCCTATTACGATGTGGAATGCGGCCAGGACCTGAACCAGTATGCGCAGCCACTTGGAACAGGGGATTATTCGGGCTCGGCGTGCTGTTTCCCGGTTTTTGCCCTGCTGTGCGTTTTGGCCTTTTCGGTTTCAAGGGCATGATTCTCCCGGGCTACCATCCGGGGGCGTATTCCTCCCTGAACATCTTTGCAAGCAGGATGAAGACCGCCAATAGGAGCGGCCCCACTATTATCCCCACCGCCCCGAAGTACATTATGCCGACTATCAGGCCAAGGAGGGATATGAGCGGATGCATCTCCCCCATTTTCTTCTGCACCAGCTGCCTCACGAATCCGTCCGCCACATAGCTGAGGAACGCGCCCCACGCGGCTATGCCGGCCGCGGCCGCGTAATCCCCGTTAACCAGGAAATATGCCGCCGCGGGCATCCAGATTATCTGTATCCCTATTATGGGGATGAACGCCATTATGGCCCCCAAGAGCGCCCAGAAAAGGAAACCTCCCATCCCGGCCACCCAGAGCCCGGCGGCAAGCAGGACCCCCAGCGCAAGAGATGCCGCGCCATTCCCTATCACCGTTGTCCTTATCGCCCAGGTGAACTCCTTCATCAGCCTGGACGAATTCTTCCCGCTGAACGGAAGGATGCCCCCCACCTCCGCGGCAGCCTTCTCGTGCTCGGTGAGCGCATAATACAATATGAGGTACATGACCACCAGGTTGAGCGCTATCGCCGCGATGTTCGCGGCCAGCCCGAGCATGAGCGATTCCGCAATTACCGCGATGCCCTCCGCGTGCGCCTTTACGAAACCCTCCACCCCGTCATAGCCAAGCCCTGATGCGACCGAGCCAGCGGCCTGAGAGATTGCATCCGCGTTCGCGAGCAGCCTGGCCGCCTCCTCAAGCCCCACCCACGCAACATAGGATAGCGGGGCTATCACGAGGAGTATCGAGGCGCATATCACCAAAAACGCCGAAAGCCCCTTCCTTCCCCCCAGCACCGCAAGGATTCCCAGGTACAGCGGCTTGAAGAGCACATAGAATATCGCGGCGCCCGCAATTCCCGCGATGAGCGGCAGCGCCGCAAGGAAAAGGAAAATCCCTATCGCCCCCAGGAGAAGGAGGGCGAAATATTTCTTCTCAGCCGCAATCCTGGCCATGCACCCTGAACGAATGCAATATTTTTAAACCGCTAAGGCGAAGCCTCCCATGGTGTCCATATGAAAAACAAGGCGCTTTCCATCCTGCTGGGGATTCTGGGCGTGGCGGTCATAATAGGCAGCGTTTATTATGCGCTCACCTATTTCAGCTACCTTGGAAACCTCCTGATATCATTTTTCTCCGCAAACAGCGCGCAGGACTTCTCCAGGTGCGGCATATTTGTGCCCGAAGGGTTCGGGGAGCTCCGCGACCAGATAGCCACCACCATCCTGCCCATGGTTTACCTGGGCGTCCCGCTCGTGCTCCTGCTGATGTCCGCCCTCATGTTCGGGAGCGGCTATTACTTCGGCAGGCACAGGTCCGAAACCGAGTCCCTCATGGTCAAGAGGCGGGAGGAGGACATAAAGCGCGAGGTGGAGCGGCGAGTCGCGAATAAGCCGGTGGAAGAGGAGGGCGGCGAGGCGCTCTCCGAAGAGGAACCCTCTGAAAGGAAGCCCTCCCGGCCTTCCAGGAAGGGCTGAAAACCCCCATCAGGTATAAAAACGCATAGCATCCAATATATTCCAAAAGGTGTAAGCATGGTAGAAGGAACAGTAAAGTTCTTCAATGTGACGAAGAGGTTCGGCTTCATTGCCGGTGACGACGGAAAGGAATATTTCGTGCATGCCAGCGGGCTTGCCCCGGGGACAAGGATAAACGAGGGCGACAAGGTCAAGTTCGACGCGACGCAGGGCGACAAGGGCCCCAAGGCGGAAAATGTCGTGAAGCTCTAGGCGCGCCCCTTTTTTCTGTTTTTAGCATTTTTCCTTTTTGATAAATACATTTTTAAACATTTATAACCATATTAATATATGGCAAAGCTGGTTGACCCACGCAATCCGAAGGCAAATTACCGAACCCCCATGCAGAGGTTCGTATGCCCACTTGAGAGGGATGCCATAAGGAAAAGGGGGCTTTCCCGGGAAATCCAGAACCATCCCATACTCGCCGAGCCCCGCTATTCCTGCCCGGCGCCCCAGAAGAATGGCAAAATCTCGCTTTTCTCCGTGCGCTTTTCCCAGGCGGAAAACGTCCGGAACGGGAGGAGGGGGATGGAAAAAAGCCTCACGCTCACCGAGGAAAAAGGCCTGAACCTGAGCCTCGAGCGCTGTGAATATTCCGTAAAGCTTTTTCTTGCGGAGGAATCCGGGGCAAGGGAGGTCCGGCTGGACGGGACCGTGCTCCTCCGCGTCGCGCCGTCGATTGCGGTTGGAATCATGACGATAGACCCGGAGGACAAGGACATCTACCTTGTAGGGAGGGGAACCGAGCTGGTCAGGCAGGCCACTTTCGATGACATAAGGGATTACGCGCTCGATTCCACCGCGCTTTTCATGCTTGGGGAATACGGCCTCTTCCGCACCGGAGAGTTCAAATCAGTGACAATATGCTGGGCATAACGCTTTTTCCTCCCGGGCATACCCTTTTAAGCCCCTTTTTTGAAATAAACGCATAAAGAGGGACCATATTTTAGGTTTCTGAAGGATTGATAGGATGAAGTTTGAGGATTTGGGCATTTCAGGGAAAACCCTGGAATCCATAAGTGAACTTGGATACGAAACCCCCACGGAGGTGCAGGTGAAGGCGGTCCCGCACATAATCTCGGGAAAGAACCTGGTTGTGCGCAGCCAGACCGGGACCGGGAAGACCGCCGCCTTCGGGATAGGGCTCATAGAGAGGATTGCCTCCGGAACCACTTCCCGCGCGCTCATCCTCACGCCCACGCGCGAACTCGCGATACAGGTGTGCATCGAACTCAGGAAACTTGCGAAGCACCACGGGTTTTCCGTGCAGGCCGCCTACGGCGGGCAGAACATAGCCGCCCAAATAAGGGATTTGCAGAGGGGCTACCGCATCCTCGTCGCAACCCCGGGCCGCCTCCTGGACCTTTCCGAGCGCAGGGTGGTCCGCATCCCGGATTTCAACGCGGTTGTCCTTGACGAGGCCGACCACATGCTGGACATAGGGTTCAGGAAGGAGGTGTTCTCCATCCTTTCCCAGCTCCCTACGGAGCGCCTCAGCCTCCTCTTCTCCGCAACCGTTGACGGCGAGGTGCGCCAGATCGCCTCCAGATACGTCCCTGATTCCGAATTGATAGAGGTGGGCGAGATGCGCACCGTCTCCACCATAGAGGAGGACCGCATGGAGGTGATGCACGCCGAAAAGCAGCGGAAGCTAATAGAGACGCTCAATTCCCACAAGGGCGTGAAAACCCTTGTTTTCGCGCGCACCAAGAGGGGCGTGATGAGGCTGGCGAAGAGGCTGGGGGAGTCCGGCATGCGCGTGGGCATGCTCCAGGGCGACATGCCCCAGCAGAAGAGGACGCGCACCATAGATGGCTTCAAGAGGGGGGAATTCCCAATCCTGGTAGCCACCAACGTTGCCGCCCGCGGCCTCCACATAGACGACGTGGGGCTCATAATCAATTACGACGAGGCAGAGGACCGGGAGACGCACCTCCACCGCTCCGGCAGGACAGGCAGGATGGGCGCCTCAGGCAAGGTCATCACCTTCGTTTCAGACGAGCCGCCTCTCCAGCGTAGGGACGATTTCTCCCGCGGCAACCGCTGGAGGCCTTTCAGGGGCCCCTCCCCCCCGCAGGAGGAAATTCCCATCCCGGACCCTTCGCGCCGCCGCTTCGGCTCCCGCAGGCGCTTCGGCCCGGGGCATGGGGGTCCCCGTCCCGGCCAAAGGGGAAGGAGGGGGCGCAGGAGAAGTTAGTTTGTGTCAATAAATGTCTAATCATAATATTTATATATTCCCGGATGCATAATGTCCCTTATGGAAAAGAAAAGCCTCCATATGCCCCCCGGAATAATCATCCATCCCAATTCCCGCATGCGCAGGTGGGGCGAGGTGCGGCACGGGCCCCTTGTCTCCTCCCCGGCCTCCATCACGATATCCCAATGTTCCCGCGAATTCATGAAAACCCGGATGGCGGCGTGCAGGGACAACTCTGAAATATTCCGCCCGGAAGTGCTCGACCTTCTCATTGACGGGCACCCCTCCCCCACAGGCCTGCTCTTCCGCGCGGAAACCAACATTTCCTTCATCTGGAGGGTGTGCACCTCCACCGCACCCCTTTCCTCGCCGGAGCCTTTCTGCGGCACGTCCCTGGCGTGCGGGCCTGTGGGCCCGGATTCCTTCCTTTATGGGAGCCCCTTCATTCCGACCTCCGCCTCGACCCGGGCGGTGTTCGCGCTCTCCATCTACGGCCCAAAATGGGCGAAGCACGTGAGCAATGCGGCAGACCGGCTCCAGATCATCCGCGATTTCTATGGGTTGGACGTTTCCGGGCTCCGCCTCATGCTGCTTGCGATAAACCCCGCCGGCCTTGAATTGGAATTGGGCATGGACCGGGACGAGGTGGTTCTGCCGCGGGTCCCCATCCCCCATTCCAGGGTGTTTGTCCTCAGCAACCATCCCGAATTGATGCAGGAAACCCTCAGGAAAGAGTGCGCGCATTACGGCAATCCCTTTCCCGAAGGGGTGGACAGGGATTTCCTGGATTATTCGGTCAGGCTATGACCTTTTCCAGGTCCCCAAATTTCCTAATCCTATAATCCGGCCTTGCCTTCCCGATTTTCCATCTCTTCCCCATCCCGTATTCCGCAAGGCATGCCCCCATCCCCATCCTCTTCGCCCCTTCCATGTCCCTTCCCGGATTATCGCCCACGAACAGCACTTCCTTCGGCTCCAGCCCAAGCTTTTCCAGCGCCATCCTGAACGGCGCCTTATGCGGCTTCTTTTTCCCCGCATCATCCGGGGTGACCACAAATTCGAACATATCGTCCAGCCCCGTCAGAACCAGCCTCTGCCAGGCCTTGTTCCTCGGGGCGTCCGTGACTATCCCGAGCCGGAACCTCTTTTTCAGCCTTTTCAGGGCCGGCTTCACCGATGGGTACGGCCTGAGCACCTCAAACTTCCTTTTCAGGTAGGCGATTATGGCGGCCTGCTGGATCCTTTCCGCCTGCCCCACCTCCAGCCTGTATTTCTTCACCACCCTGTAGAATGTTTTCTGGTATTCTATCCCGTATCTGTCATATGCCTTGAATATCGCCCTGTAAATGTTCGCCTCCGTATCCGGCAGCCCCTTCCTTTTCATCTCCCTTGCCGCCGCCTTCGCCGTCTCTTTTTTGAAACGCATGAAATCTATCAGGGTGTTGTCCAGGTCGAACAGGATTGCCTTGGGCATGCCCTGCCATCCACCCCAAATTTATTAATCCTTTTCCGGGGCGGAGATGGATTTGAAGCCGCTGTTTGAGGTGAGTTGAACATACGGGCGCGTTTCTCCAATATGCATGCCCTTTTAAACAGGTTTAAACACAATTACCCATAGAGAAAAAGAAAACCCTTGCTTTATGCAACCGGCATTCAACTCCTTCGCGCAAGCAACGGGTTAAAGAATTGCCTTGGATTTAGATGAACGGTTTTCCAAAAAGTGATTGAGATGAAATTTGAAGAATTGAGGCTTTCGGCAAAAACGCTGAAATCCATAAAAGATTTGGGGTATGAGGAGCCCACCGAGGTGCAGGTGAAGGCGATCCCAAGGATAATGGAGGGGAAGAACCTCATCGTGCGGAGCCAGACCGGGACGGGAAAAACGGCCGCCTTCGGCATCGGGCTCATCGAAAGGATTGCCTCCAAGGCCACGTCCAAGGCGCTCGTCCTCGTGCCCACGCGCGAGCTTGCCTTGCAGGTGTGCGCGGAACTGCGCACCCTCGGGCTCCCCCACGGGCTGAACGTGCGCGCCGCATACGGCGGGCAGAAGCTGATGTTCCAGATGAGGGACCTGGAGAAAAGCTACCACATCCTTGTCGCGACCCCGGGCCGCCTCGTGGACCTGTGCGAACGCCGCGCGGTTTATCTCTCCAAATTCAACGCCGTTGTGCTGGACGAGGCCGACCACATGCTGGACATCGGGTTCAGGAAGGAGGTCTTCGGCATACTGGACGGCCTGCCCCCGGACCGCCTCACCCTGCTCTTTTCCGCGACCATTGACGAGGGGATAAGGCAGATCGCATCCAGGCACATCCCCGGCCCGGAATTGATAGAGGTGGGCGAGATGAGGCCGGTTTCCGCCATAAAGGAGGAAAGGGTGGACGTCCCCCACCTCCAGAAGGTCCCCAAACTGCTGGAGACGCTCCGGCTCCACCCCGGCACGAAATCCCTGGTTTTTGCGCGCACCAAACGGGGCGTCATGAGGCTGAAGCGCAAGCTGGAGGAGGCCAACATCCCCCAGGTGGGCATGCTCCACGGGGACATGGAACAGCCGAAGAGGACGCGCATGATCGAAAGGTTCAGGAAGAACGAAATCAAGGTATTGGTGGCGACCAACGTCGCCTCCCGCGGCCTCCACGTGGAGGATGTGGGCCTCATAATCAATTACGACGAGGCGGAGAACAGGGAAACCCACCTCCACCGCTCCGGCCGCACCGGGAGGATGGGCGCCTCAGGGAAGGTGGTCACGTTCATCTCGCGCGACGCGCCGCCCCTCCAGCGGAATGTCCGGCAGCAAAGCCGCTCCAACTATGGGAATCCCGGGCGGGACAATTCCTGGCACAAGGGCCCCGGGCGCGGGCCCGGCCAAGAAGGCCGCGGAGGTTCCGGCCATGGCCCGCGCGGCCCGGGGCGGGGGGGCAGGAGGCATAGCAAAAGGCGCCGCAAGCCGGTTTGGCAAAGGGGCCACAGAAGGCAGAGATGAGCGGAAAGATTCCTCTTTCCCAATCAATACGCATCATCATGGTGTGAAAATTTGCGCAGGATGACCTTTTTTGCCTCCTCGTCAATAGAATAGGTCAATACAAAAGACTTGAAAACATGCACCCTTCTCCTGTCCTGCAACGGATATCTCAGGGGCTTGAAATGGTGCGGGTTATCCTGGACCTGCTTTATTTTTTTGTCCAATGCCTCCTGCAGGGGCTTGTTCTTGGCGCAGAGCTTCCTGATATCCTCCTTGCAGCTCGGCAGGATATCAAAATCGTAAGTCATCGCGTCACTCCCAGAGTTCCTTTATGTTTTTTACGTGGATGGGCTTTTCCTTGTCCCTTTTCTTCAGGTCCTGTATGTAGGAGAGCTTCATTTCTTTTTCATCCACCGGGTGCCAGTCGTTCTCGTCCATCCAGGCATAATCCTCGTCCGTGAAGGGCTCCTTTTCCACGTATTTTCTCAGGAGCTCCAGCTTTCTCATCTGGATTATCTTCTCAATTATGGCCTTCCTCGCCACCTCGCTCCACCGCACCTCATCATGGCTGTCCATCTGCTTCTTCAGGTCCTCCGGTACATATAGCGTAATGTTGCTCATACACATATTGCTGTGGGCACACATATTTAATGCTATTGCTTCCTCCGCATTCCCTTCCATGAATAGAAGAAAGAATTCCACATTTATAAATCTGGGTAGACCTCCCTTCCACTGATGCCAGTATTCAGCGTTCTAAGACAAGCCCCTTTTTTATGAGCTCATCCACCTTCTTCGGATTCCAGATCCAGACTATTTTTCCGTCCCTCTTGTCAATAAGTATCTTGTTCGAGTTCTGCAGGTAATCCAGTATCACGAGGAGCGTCTGGTACATTATCTTTTTGGGGAGCATCCTCATGAGTTGGGCCTTTGTTGGATAATCCGGCGCATTCTTTATTGCCTCCTCCACCATGAGCACCGTGTCCAGCCTTGGGTAATGCAGGACTTCCGCAATCGCTTTTGTCATATAAGTCTATACAATATATAAGTTTATATAACTATGCCCTAGAGCTTGATTGTCTCCCCTTTTTTTGCTATTTTCACGTTTTTATGGAACTTTTTGAACTCCCCGGGCCTGGAGGTGTGTATGGGAACCAGTATTTCCGGATTAATCTCCTCTATAACCCTCTGCAAATCCTCCCTGGACGCATGCCCCGAGCAGTGCGCCTTGTGGAACCTTATCCCGAAATGCCTCATCCAGGCCTCCCACCTCTTCCTTTCCTCCTCGTTCCCCTCCCCCTCCAGGAAGTGCTCGGAGCTGGAATAGATGAAGTCCGCGCCCTTCGGCTGCAGGTACACCAGTTCGATGAGCTGGTTGAAGTTCAGGTGCAGCACATGCTCCTCCGGCCTCCTGGCCATCTCCTCGTACGTCACCATGTTGCCCATGAACTCCCTTTCCCACGGATAATAGTCCTTTTCGCTGAACGTGCAGCTCTTGCACAGCCGGAAATACACCGCCACATTCCTGTCCTTCAGCACGTCCGGCAGCACCGGCACCTTCTCCCG
>JAKQHW010000052.1 GCA_029557835.1 Microcaldota archaeon | reverse complement strand
GGTCATATTCGGGGCTGGGCGGGTCGGAAGGGCTTTGCTGAAGATACTGGAGGCGCAGAAGCACGGCATAACCCTGGTGGAGGAGAACGCCGAGCTTTGCGAGGACATAGCCGCGGAGAGCGGGGCGATGGTGATGAACGGGGATGCGACCAGCCCGGAGCTGCTGGACGAGATAAAGGTCAAGGATGCGGAATTCGTTTTCGCGGTGACCGGGAATGAGGAGACTAACTTCCTTGCGGCGGTCTATGCGAAGCAGGCTGGCGCTAAAAAGGTCATCTCGAGGGTGAGCGAGGCGAAGCACTCCCTCCTGCTGCAAAGGCTCGGGGTGGAGACGGTCATACCCGAGTTCACGCTTGCGAGGGAGCTGGCGAACAGGGTCTCAAGCCCCACCATATTCCGGCTCCTGAACCCCCTTGAAAGCAACGTGGAGCTGGTGGAGAGGAGGGTGGACAGCGGGATGAGCGGGAAAACAATAGGCAAGGTGAATGAGAACCAGAAATACAACATAGTCGCTACGTTTCACGAGGGGAAATTCAGGGTCGCCAAGCCCGCGGACAAGCTGGAAGAGGGGATGAAGGTAATAGTGGTAAGGGAAAAATGAATCAGAAAAGATGGCTGAAGTCTGTCCCTTTCCTTTTTCCCTGGAATTTTTCCGCGAGCGCGTGCGAGATTATGGGGAGCGCAATCGTGGCGTCGCAGTAGCACTGCGCCTTGGGCGCCTCCACGGCCTCCTTGCCCCAGCTGGTCGCCTCCTCGAACGTGCATCCGGAGAGGCCGCCCCACTGGGGCGAATCCGTGGTGACCTGTATTGCATACTTATGCGGGTAATAGGTCTCTATCATGTCCTTGGTCCTTCCCCTCTTGGCCCTCTTAACGTCCGGCTTCCTCCCGGGTATCTCCCTGTCCTTGTAAAGCAGGTCGGGCGTGACCGCGAGCAGCTGGATGAAGTCCTTGGGCACGCCTCCGCCTATGTAGAAAACCCCGGAGGACTTTATCTTTTCCCCGAGCCCCATGAATTCCACATAATCCTTCATGTTGTCTATGACGAGATCGAAGCCCTTGCTTTTGGCGATTAAGCCCGCGTCCCCGTAGGGGGAGTCCACCATCGCGGGGCAGAATATGGGGACCTTGTGCTTTGCCGCAGTGGCCACGATGCTGTTTATGTCCTTCTCCCCCAGCCAGTTGCCGAAATGGAGGAGGATTTCGCGGGAGGAGTAGGGACGGCCCTGATTTAGCTTCTCCAGGTAGAAGTCCGCGATCAGCTCGGTCATTTCCATATAGTCCACCTCGCTGCCGAGCACGTCGTAATAGCGGTTAACGTCGGATTCGAGCAGGGCGGCGTCGTCCATGCAGTGCGAGCCCTGGTAATACGCGGCGCCCATGGCGTCCACTATGTCCTCGGAGATGTTCGCGCCCGTGGAAACGAGCACGTCCACAAACCTGTTTTCGATAAGCCAGTTGATTATCTTCCACTGGCCGGTGGTGGAAAGGGAACCGGAATAGCCGAGGATTATGGTTATGTCCGGGTCGGACACCATCTGCCCGTAAATCTCCGCGACCTCCGCGAGCTTCCTCCCCTGGAATCCGGTTTTGCGCATTTCGTCCAGAAGGGAGGAGATGGATTTGCCCGGGGAGACGCTTATCGCCTCAACCCTGCTTTTCAAGAAGTTGTTTTCGCTCATGGGGTATTTTACGCATACTGTTTTTTATTATTATCCCGTAATTTTTCGGAAATTCTTTTTTTTATAAAAAGTTTTTGGAAAATTATGCAAAAATTTTTTGGAATAAGATGCCGAAAAGGCCCCCCGGTTTTGCCGGAAAGCCCTTTCAGCGTACAAGCATGGAGGATTGCTTGGCAAATCCGCAATTTTGATTGCGCATCTGCATTTATAATTACTGCAATAGGATTTATAAATATACACTATTAACCACTAGTTACTCCTGATTATGAAATAAGCCGCGGATGCGAAAATGGCGCAGAGGAGGTTGGCGGCCGCGGGGAACGCGTTCCCGGAGAGGTATGCGTCGAAGCCGAAGATGATTGAGCCGAGCGCATAGAAGGAGATGAAGCCGATGTGGAAGCCGCAGGGTTTCCCTTTCTTCTGTGAGAACGCGGACCAGGCCTGTATGATCCATGCGAGCACAACAAACCCGAGGCCGACCGCGACAAGCTGTTCCGCCATGGGATGGCTTCGGATGCAAGATTTTTATTCCTACTCGATTCCCAAAACGTATCCGCGGGTTATCTGCTCGTTGTCAAGGCCCATCACGGCCTCCATGAGCCTTCCCTCCGCGGTGCGCTCCACTCCAACGAAGTGGTCCGGCCCGAACACATAAACGCGGAAGGAGGGGATGCCCCTTGCCCTCCCGTATTCGCGCAGGACCGAGCGGAAGGAGTCCGCCTCGTAAACCTTTCCGTAATCTATGAGCACATATCTCCCTTCTTCGTTCCTTATGACGGTGACCACGTGCGGGCCGCCATCGGTGTTGACTCCGCCGACTGCAGCCGCATCCACCCCGTTCTGGGAAAAGAATTTTGCGGCCAGCCAGTGGATGCCCGCGCAAATCGCTATCCCGTCCCTCAGGTTTTCTGGCATCTGGTCTCCGGAGCCGCGGGAATTGTACCAGGTTATATACTCCCTCATCCAGCCCATTATGTCATCCAGGGAGGCGGAGGCGATGCGTTCCACCTCATCTGCGAAAAGGTCTCCGCTGAAGAGTGCTTCGGTGGCCCCGTTCGCATACGCGACCTGCCCGAGGAAGGCGGTGAGGAACCGCGCGACCCTGAGCTTCTCATCGAAGGGCGCGTCCGCATACGAGGACGCGAAATCATCGAAGCCGGAGGATGACAGGATGCGGCTCTTCGCCCGGTTTATGGGGACGTCCCAGGAGGGGTCGCCGGAACGGCCGAAACCGTAAACGCCGGGGCTGCTTGCCGCGATTATCGTCCCCGCGCCCTGCCGGGTGAAGTCTCCGTGGTTGGAATAGGAGGAGGCGTTGGTGGAGTTCATGTGCTCCCCTCCATAGGTTATGCGTGCGCCTATGAGAAGGAAGGGCCCGAACACGTCCTCAAAGGGGCCGGTGTGGTGGTCCGCGCCGAGCTCGAGGAAGAGGAGGCCGCGCGCCCGGCCGTTTATGTCCCAGTTCCACGAGCCCCGAAATGCATAAATATTGTCCAGCCCTCCGAACTGGGCGAACGCACCCAGGTTGAAGTCCTGGAAGATGCGGGCGTTGAAGCCCACCTCCGCGTGCTGGAAAAAGGGCTGGAAATGCGCCGCGGACGCGGTTTCGGGCGGGGTTGGGGCGCAGAAATAGAACGTGGAGAGCCCGTAGAGCGCGTAGCTGAAGCGGGAGTCCGGGTAGCCGTCCAGCCGCAGGGAAAGCCCGGGCACCATGTTGAAATGGTAGTCCATGAAGTTGGGGTAGTCAAAGGCGCCGCCGCCGGCCATGCCGAGGTTCAGGCGCAGGATGCGGGATTCGTTTGAAGAGTCCAATTGGAACGGGAATGAGAATTTGAACGCGGCGGAGAGGGAGGTGAAAAGGTAGGAGGGGAGGCCGCCCGCCCCGTGCAGGTTCGCAAAACCCCTCAGGCCGAACCTCCATGCGTTGATTTCCCCGCTTGCGGCGAAACCCCCGAAAGGCACCGCGACGCCGTTGAGCCAGATGTTGCCCGCGTCCATGGTTATTATGTCCCTCCAGCTCGCATGGGCGCGCACTGCCATCCCCGCCTCGTTGCCTATTAGGGCGCCGCCCATGTCCCATTCGTTGTTCGAGATGCCCCGGCTGCGCATCAGCCCTTCGGGAAGGATTATCCCTGGGGCCGAGTCGTCGTATATGCTTCTCGGCTCGCCCATGGGCTGCAGGCTGAAATTTGTGAAAAATATCCTGTCTTCCGGCGGCTGGACGTTTTCCTGGCCTGGGTAGGGGGAAGTGTCCGGGTTGGTTGGCGCATTTTCAGGGCGTGCATACGGATCAGGGTTGCCGGCAGGGGGGTTCTGCCCAGCGGATGCGGGGGCTGTTGCGGCTGGGGGATTCGCAGGCGTATCCGCAAGCGCGCTTTTCCCCTTCATCGCGGCCATGGATGCGAGTGCGGCGATTGCAAAGGCGGAGAGCCGCGGAAAGCGCATCCTCCTCTCGGGCTTGGGCTTCATGTGCCTCGCCTCCTCAGGAGTGATTATCTTTTTAGGATTTGTGAGCTTTTCCAGTTCCCCTGCCTTCAGTTTCATATCGACCCCCCGTCAATATTATGGCAAAAAGAGTATTTAAACGTAGCGAATGGTGGGATATGGGAGAGGCGGTATTAGAGTATATCAGACGACCCTCTTGTCTTCACAGCCGGAGCTCAGAAATACCTCTTGTCATCACGTAAGTGAATCTACGCACTGGTGGTTAATAAACCTGCGTAAGGAGTGCGTGCGGAGAATTGCGGAGTGGAGTGGGGGGAGGGTCAGAATGACCGGTAAAAATGGGGAGGGGCGCCCCCCTCCGCGTTTTTCCGACCTCTTGTCATCACGTAAGTGAATCTACGCACTGGTGGTTAATAAACCTGCGTAAGGAGTGCGTGCGGAGAATTGCGGAGTGGAGTGGGGGGAGGTGCAGGATTTTAAATTTTCCATCGGAGATATATGCTATGGACGGGCATGGGCAGGCCACCGGGGAAAGGCGCCGGGAAGGCGCGCCGGCAACGGGGCGGAAGGCCAGGCGGGAGCTGCTTGAGAGGGAGGACTGGGAGAAAAAGCTTGGCCCGGGCAAGAAAAGAAGCGAGCTGATGAAGGCGGTGAAGGGGGCCGCGGAAACAAAGGACCTGGCGGCCGTGGGCCCGCTTTTGCGGCTTTGCGGGGAGTATTTTTACGAAGACGAGAAATTGAGCGATGCTGGTCTGGATGCGATAAGCGGCATGGGTGAAGGCGCGGTGGATGCGCTCGCCGAAGAATACAGGAAGGGGGGCGCCGCCCTCCTCAGCCCCATTTTGTTTTCGATACAAGGGCTTGAGATAAAAGAAGTTGACTGCAGCAGGATAATCCGTATCCCGATCCTGGCAATTGAGGGGCAAACAAGCGAGGCGGATACTGCATGCAACACCTTGGTGATTATGGAGAAGAAGGCAGTCGAACCGGTAAAAAGGGCGATGAGGAACGCCGTTTCAACTCGAAATTACTTCGCTGAGGAAAAATTTGAGGAAGTGCTGGTTGAGCTGGGGGTGAAGGATAACGAGATTGAGAAGATACGGGGCGAGGCAAGGGTCGATTCTGCGCTGGAAGAGATTGGGGCCCAGCAGAAGGCGGTGCTACGACTGTTGGGCAGGAGGGATGCGAAGCAGATTGTTCTCGGGGATTCTGAAGTTGTGAATGCACTTCCTGACAGGCAGGCGTGGATAACGGTGAACGAACC
>JAKQHW010000047.1 GCA_029557835.1 Microcaldota archaeon | reverse complement strand
AACGTGGTTTTCTTCGATTACGATGTGTTCGTTTATTCGATTATCCTGGGGGCGGCCGTTGGCGCGATAGGGTTCGCGATGTACCGCCTCGGGCAGTTCGGGGGGGCGGACGTGTTCGTGCTGGTTTCGGCAATATTGCTGCTGCCGGTGTATCCATCGTATCTTGGGCTCCCGTATGGGGCCAATCCACCGTTCATATTGGCCATACTCACCTTCGGGGTGGCCGCCTTTGCGGCGTATTCGGTATTCGATTTTGCGAGAACGATTTCCAAACGGAAGGCGAAGCCGAACCTGGTTTACGCACCGCTTTTCCTGCTCTACGGGCTGGTCGCATATCTATTCCTCACAAGCACTTTCTTCTCGGTGTTTTATATCTGGGTGGCCTCCATCCTCATGCTTTCCACGATACTGTACCTCATGTACAGGGACGCGATAGTTGAGGCGACGATGAGGCAGGTCTTCATAAAGGACCTTGAGCCGGAGGACGTGGTCGTAAGGGAAAGGATGGACATCCGGCTGAAAAGGATGAAGATCGGCCCGGTCCTGGGCCAGAAGGACATAGAGGCGCTCAGGAAGAGCGGGACCAAGCACATCTGGATATATGCGAACCTGCCGCCGTTCCTTCCCTTCCTCACGATAGGGCTTCTGGTCGCGCTGTTCTTCGGTAATGCCCTCTTCCCGGTGTTCTAGCGCAGAACGGCACTGCCCCGGCACCATGGCGCAACTCCGGAACCGGGCGCGGGACCGAAAACGATTAAAAAAGGTGAAATCCAATACTACTACCTATGGCACAGAGAACGAAATATATCGTGGTCATGGGTTCCATAATGTCGGGGTTGGGGAAGGGGATACTGTCTTCTTCTATAGCGAGGCTCCTCAGGAAAAGGGGTTACAGGGTGCTCCCCATCAAATTCGACGGGTATCTGAACGTGGACTGCGGGACGATGAACCCGTTCAGGCACGGTGAGGTGTTCGTGCTGGACGACGGCTCGGAAGTGGACATGGACTTCGGTACATATGAAAGGTTCCTCAACCAGTCCGTGACCGGGAGGTCAAGCATAACCGGAGGGAAGCTGTTCAAGAGGGTGATAGAGAAGGAGAGGAGGGGCGAGTTCCTGGGAAGGGACGTGCAGATAGTCCCGCACCTCACGGACGAGATAAAGGCGTGGGTGAGGGGCGTCGCGGATGAGGAGAAGGCAGACATCGTCCTTATCGAGGTGGGGGGGACTGTCGGGGACCTGGAGAACGGGTATTTCCTGGAGGCGATGAGGCAGCTCGGCCACGAGCTCGGGCAGGATTTGCTTTTCATCCAGCTCACTTTTGTCCCGTCTCTAGGAAAGGGGGAGCTGAAGACCAAGCCCACGCAGCACGCGAACCGGCTGATACAGAGCATGGGGATAAGGCCGGAAATCATAATATGCAGGGGCGACGAGCCGCTCACCAAGGATGCGAAGGAGAAGATAAGCCTGTACTGCAGCGTGGCAATCGAGAACGTGTTCGACGACCCGATGGTGCCGACGGTGTACCAGCTCCCGGAGATGCTTGAGAAGCAGAACCTTTACGAAGTGGTCGCGAACCGCCTCCAGTTGAGGAAGGAGAGCGTGGAGCAGAGCGAATGGGACAAGCTGGTGGGGAGGATTGCGAAGCCTTCTGGGCCGGAGCTGAAGGTCGCCATGGTCGGCAAATACACCTCGGTTGGGGACGCATACGTCAGCATAAAGGAGGCGCTTGTGCACGCGGGCGCGGCGTGCAACTGCAGGGTGGGCGCCGATATGGTGGACTCTGCCGAGATTGAGGAGAAGGGGGTGCGGGCGCTGGAAAAATATGATGCCATAATCGTGCCGGGCGGGTTCGGGAAGAGGGGCACGGAAGGGAAGATAAGGGCGATACAATACTGCAGGGAGAAGGGGGTGCCTTTCCTTGGGCTGTGCCTGGGGATGCAGATGATGGTTGCGGAATACGCGAGGAACGTGTGCGGCCTGAAGGGGGCGAACTCAACCGAATTCGACAAGGGGACGGAGCATCCGGTCGTGGACATACTTCCGGAGCAGATGAGCATAATCGAGAAGGGCGCCACAATGAGGCTCGGCGCATACCCGTGCCTCCTGAGGGAGAAGACGAAGGCGCACGAGCTTTACGGGCAGGCGGAGATAAGCGAGAGGCACAGGCACAGGTACGAGGTTAACCCGTCCTACGTGCAGAGGCTTGGGGACGGCGGGCTGGTGATATCGGGCGTTTCCCCGAAAAACAACATAGTGGAGATGTGCGAATGGAAGGACGGGTTCGGGATAGGGACGCAGGCGCATCCCGAGCTGAAAAGCAGGCTTGAGGCCCCGGCGCCCCTGTTCGTGGGGCTGGTCAAGGCGGCGCTCAAGGAGAAGAAGGGCTAAAGCCCGATGTCCTTGTGCGGGACGGATGAGAGTGCGTTCTTCATCCTGTAATCGTCTATTATCAGGCCCGCCTTCTTTATCTTGTCGTGCCGACCCTTGACATCCGACATCACGGTTTCCACGTAAAGGCCGAAATCAGAGAGGTTGTGCGAGCCCTCCTCCATCATCCTGGAGAGTATTTTAGCGACAAAATCCCTCCCGGTCTCGTCGCTGCCCCATATGCTCAGGGCAAGGGCCACCTGGTCCACGAAGAAATCCCTGTCCAGCTCGCTCATTTTTTCCCAGACGCGGACGAGCCTGGCCTTTGTCTCAGGATCAACGTTTTCGAAAACCCCCATAAGCTCACCATTTTCCCAGCGGTGCCGCGCTCCTGGACGCGACGCACTGGTCCAGAAGCAGCGCCAGCCTGTCCGCCAGCTGCTGCGATTTCCTGTCAACCCTCATGGTCGGAAGCTCCTGTGCGCGCCTGTGCGGCACCTCGGAATAGCCCACCCGCCGTTCCTCCACGCGCCTCTCGATGTGCGCTATCGTTTCATGGACATTTTTTCTCCGGGCGCTATGCTCCTGGGAAGCCATTCCAACACCGGTTATCCTGCACCCTTCCACCTTTATATAAGTTTCACTTTATCCGGATTTCAAGGTCGGGCTCTATCTTCCTCCATTCCCCCATGTAATGCTGGTAGAGAGTCCTGGTTGTGGAGTCGTAGACGAGGCTGGACCGGTTCGCGGATTCCAGGGGCCTGTCCACCTCTATGAGCGGGAAGCGGTAGGTCCAGGGCTGGCTCTCGCGCAGCTCGTTGCGCTCGACGAACGAGACCAGGCGCCTCTTCTGCTTCTGCTGCTCGCACCATTCCATAACCTTCTCCATTTCCTCCCGGGTCGGCATAATCTCACTTCTTCACCACATATATTACGTCCCCGTCCTGCAGCACGTGGTCCAGCCCCACCCGCTGGCCCTGGAACTTCGCGCTCTTGCCCCATACCAGGGCGTACCTGAATCCCTTGAGGAAACCCTTGGGGATGCGCTTGCAGAAATCCTCGACCGTTGAGCCGTTCCGCATTATCATCGGCTCGCCCCATTTTATTTCCCCTGTGCGGGGCTTGGTGTATATGCGCATGAACTCCAGCCCATGGAAGATGGCCTTCCTGAGCTCTTCTATACCCTCCCCGCTTTCCGCGGATATCCCTATCGCCCCGTGGGGGAAGCCGGGGGGTATGCCCCCGGTCTTGTCGACCTTGTTGACCACCACGAGGGCGCGTGTGTATACCCGGTTGCCCTCCAAAACGTCTATGAGGTCCTCGGCGCGGTAATCGTCACCGAAGGTTATGTCCCCGTTGTGTATCCCGTACTCGTTGAGGATGGGTATTACCGCCTGTGGGGTGAGATGGGTGAGCCTGACAGCGGAATGGATGCGCATCCCGCCCTTTATGCCCTTCTTTATGCTTATGCGGGGCGGCTTCTGCCCGAGCCTTATGCCAACGTCCTGCAGCTCCTTTATGATTATCCCGTGGTGCCATGGTGACGAGGAGTCCAAAAGGATGAGTATCAGGTCCGCCTTCCTGGCCACGGAAAGTATTTCCCTCCCCCGCCCTTTCCCGTCCTGGGCGCCTGCGATTATTCCGGGCAGGTCAAGCACCTGTATGCTCGCGCCGCCGTACTCCATTATCCCGGGGATGCATTCCAGGGTGGTGAACTCGTATGCGGCTATTTTCGATTTCGCATTCGTGAGCCTGTTTATAAGGGTGGATTTGCCGACGCTGGGGAAGCCCACCATGACAACAGTGGCGTCGCCCTCCTTCCTTATGTCGAAACCCCCTCCGCTCATGGCGGATTTCTTTGCCGCCTGGTGGGTGCGGTCCCGCCTGAGCTTCGCCAGCTTCGCAAGGAGGAGCCCTATGTGGTGCTCGGTGCCCTTGTGCCGCTTGGTGTTGCGGATCTCGTCCTCTATTGCTTTTATCCTCTCATCCACTCCCATCGCAAAAGCTATCATCAGTAGGGTTTTAATCCTGCACTTCCTATCTAGCCGCATGTGCAACATAGTCCTGGAGGGAACCCGCGGGATAGTGGACATGTCCAAATGCCCTTTCGAATTCGCTTCTGCAGAATTCCTGAACTTCCACCTGAAGGACCTTTCCACGATAGAGGAGCCGATAAAGACGCTTAGGTACGAGGAAGAGATAATAGTGGAGCTGGATGAGGAAAAGGCGGGGGTGCTCACCGAATATGCGGGCGTGATAAAGCAGATAGAGGGGATCCTGCTGAACAAGGAAGTATACGGGCTGGAGCAGGACGAGAACTACCCAAAAAGAAGGGAGGTGATGCGCAAGTTCTACGAGTTCATGTTCATGAACCCCCTGATGGCGGAGAGGGTTCTGCGGGAGTACAAGGAGGCGGGTGCGGAGAGGTCGGTCTTCCTCAAGGGGCAGCAGACGTTCCGCGCGTGGGTGAACGGGATATTGAAGAGCTTCGTTGAGACGCGGCTCTTCCAGCTCACGAAAGAGGCCGGTGACCTGCGCGCCGCCTTCCTTTCGCTAGCCGGGCTTAGGACGCTTGGCTTTGTCTCTTCCCTTTTGCTTGACATACCGAAGAACGCGAAGCCGCTTGAAGGCCCGGAGGCGAGGTATGGCCTCAGGCATGGCGTTTCGGCGCAGCTTTACGAGGTGCCCGGGGGAGAAGCGTATCTGTACGTGCAGGAGAACCAGGGGATAAACGAGCTCCCGCCCGAGCTTTCCTCAATGATGAAGTCGCTCATAGAGGCGCAGCTGAAGGAGACGTTCCCTGAGGAGAAATTTGACATTCTGTACCAGCTGAAGACCAGGGAATACAGGCAGTATTTCCTGGACGAGGCGATAAAGCGGGGGCTGGAGATAACCCCGCACCAGGCCCTCATAATGGGCAGGGAGGTGGCGAATTGGGTGGTGGGGCTGGGCTCGCCAATAGAGAACCTCGCGCTGGACGGCGACAACATAACAGATGTTTATATCGATTCGGAAAACTCGCCCCTGTACATAGAGCATGCGAAATTCGGCGTATGCCACACGCTCTACAGGTACAGCAGGCCGTTGCTTGAGAGGGCGTTCAGGAACATAGTGCTTTCCGAGAAAGGGAGGAAGTTCGACGACATGAACCCGGTCGTGGACGTGGTGGTGAAGAGGCACTCGATGAGGACGCACCTGCAGAGGCCGCCCGCGACATTCGGGCCGCTTGTGGGCGCATTGAGGATTATGCAGGAGGCGCCGTTCACCTACCCGCAATACCTCTATTTCAGCTCGTTCACCCCGTTCTTCGCCGGGTATGACGACATGATGGTGGGCCTGGGCTGCAGCGAGGCGGTGCTGGGGCTAAAGGGGGTGGGGAAGACCGCGTTTACCGCGGCGAAGATTACCGCGATTGGGACCAAGAAGAGGATAATACCCATCCAGGACATACAGGAGATACCTGTGGGGGCGTTCAGGAAGAGGGGCTTCCACATAGGTGCGGCGAAGGTGAAGGCGGGGATTGAGGAGGGGCCCACTTACAAGCCCACGGGCGAGCTTGACCTTGTGCAGATGGCAAACGCGCTTTTGAGGATGGGTGACGCGGCGCTGGTCATTAACGAGATTCGTTCCAGGAGCGCGGTGCAGGGGGTCATCAACCTTTTGAACACGCAGCCGGGGGTTTTCCTCCTTTACAACCTGCACGCGGAATCCCTGAAGGATGTGCAGGACAGGCTGGAGCTGGTGTTCGGTATTCCTTCCGCCTCCATGTTTGCCACGGACAGGTATACATTCTTGAAAAAATTGAGGTTCGGGAGGAAGGGGAGGGTGTACAGGGTGCTCGGATATGAATATGAGAGCGACCCGGCGAACAGGCAGTTCATAGAGGTTTTCAGGTACAGGAGGGGCGCGGACATAAAGTCCTGCATGCTGGAGCCGAAGTTCATAAGGAACCCGGAGGCGCAGCAGATGGATTTCGACAAGGTGGATATGGGAAAGCTGCAGGGGCATCTTGACCTGCAGTTCGTGCCTCCGGTGCTCGTGCGCAGGAGCGAGGAGAGCGGCATAGCCCCGGAGCAATACATATTGCAGGCGTTCCTCAAGGGGAAGATGTACTACAAGGCGTACCGCGCGAGCATGGAGACTAATGACAAGCTATTGAGGGAGATAGACTTCGTTACGAAGCTCAATACCGCGACGAACAGGATGCTTGCGGACATAGAGCAGGAGAACGGCAGCGTGGACTACAAGGACGCGCAGGTTAGGCTGGAGGACATATTCAGGGCGCAGTACAGGGCTGAGATGGCTTCGAGGACCGGCTAAGGGGCATCCTTCGGGGGGAAGGTGCGGGAGAGCTCGCCAGCGTTCTTCAGGAGCACGTTGTGGATTCCGCTTCCGTATTGCAGAGCTTTTTTCTTCCTTTTCACCGCCAGCTCCGGGACGCCGAGGAATTTGGCCGCCTCCCTCAGCACGCACTTCTTCAATATTTTGTCCTCCATCCTCTGCTGCAAGGGGATTGAGGACGCGATTTTTTCCAATTCAGGGTTATAGAAGGGGAACCTCGCCTCGATGCCGTATTTCCTCATCGCCCGCGTTATCATCTTTATTTCCCTGTTCCTGAGGGTGGAATACTCCTCCCTGAGAAGCTTCTCCAGGTCCCCGCCCTCCTGCGCATAGGTGTAATAGCGCGCATATCCCACAAAAAGCTCCTCGGCCCCGGTCCCGAAAAGCATTACTTCAATCCCTTCCTTCTGGGCCGCCTCCCCGGCCGCGCAGAGGGGGACCAGGAGCTCCACCTTCAGGAATTCTCCAGGGAAAATTGAATAGGAAGCCCTGTAATACTCCAAAACCTCATGGGGGGAGAGGGTGCGCTTGTGTAGCGGGAGCCCCATCTTCTCCGCAAGGACCTCGGCATACTGGAAATCCTCGCATCTCTCCATCCCTGCTATGAATAGCTCCGGGGAAGAGTATTTCTTGGCCACATGGGCGATTATTGTGGAGTCCAGCCCTCCGGAGAAGGCGACGCCCGGCCTGTCCTCTAATGCCTGCTGGATTCCATCCTCAAGTGCCTTCGCAAGCTCGACCAGCATCATCCCACCAGAATGCGTATCACATACTCTGCGGAATGGAATTTAAAGATGCTGGGCAGGCTAGCCCATTAGTTCAAGAAGTTCCGCGGCCTTGGTCCTTCTCAGGTGGGCCAGCGCCCTTTCCAGGAGGTTCTTGGCCCGGGATACGTCCATCCCAAGGCTTTCCGAAAGCTCCCGGGCGCCCATCCTCCTTGTGCCTATGCCGAATGCATGCCGTATCGCTTCAGCATATTTGCCGGGCAGCGAGGAAACCGCCTCCTCGATTCTGGCCTTCCTGCCTTCTTGCTCAAGCCAGGCTTCCGGGGAAGGGGGAGCTGATGCAGAATCGAGTTCAGAGTATGCGATGCGCCTTGCCTTCTGCTGGCCACCGTCTTCCGGATCAGTGGAGTAGAAGATGTTCCCATGGTCCATCCCTGAGGCAGAGCGGGATGCCCTCCCTATGTCCAGGACCCGTATCCTTTCCGGGCAGATTCCCAATTTATCCGCAAGCCCGGAGTTGCTTATGCCCGGGTTTTTTGCCCTTTCCTCCGCAATAATGCCCATAAGCCCAACCTCCGTATGCGGGATGAGGTACGGGCCTATCATTTTGTCCATCTCGTTCCCCGAGCTTCCTGCGCATGAGAACACATAGGTGGAGAATGCGCCCTTCTCTGGCTCCCAATAGAGGGCGTTGTCGAACATCTGCCTTACAACTATCCCGCGCTTGTCTTCCCAGGATGGGCCGGATGGGCTGCCGCGCCTTGCCCCGTAGCGTATGGCCATGTTGACCAAGCCGAGGTTCTCTTCAACCAGATTCCACGCCTCCTGGATTGTGCGGAGGGGGACCAGCCCCGGAACCACCTCAAAAAGCGGGGTTTGCCTTGCATCCGAGGGCTCGAAGCCCAGGGAATGGAGGGTGGAGAACAGGGAGCGGCGGTTAAGACTTTTTCTCTTTAGGAAAAGCTCTTCCACCTCCTCCTTTGCCTTCCGGAACTCATCGGGGCCGCAATTTTTGAGGAGCGGGGCTATCACCTCCGCTATCCGCCGGTGCTTTTTCTTGAGCTCCCGCATGGGGTATTTTCTCTGGATTAGGAATTCCTGTTCGCCCACGCAATTCAATATGGCAAAAAGGATTTATTAATGGGGCGCAGGGAGCAACATCCTGTTCCCTTTTTCTATCCCGTGCCTTTCGCTGAACCCCTTGTTCACCTCTAAGATATAAAGGGCCTCAGCTGCTGGCGGGTAGGAAGGGCACGGGTCCGCGGTGCAGGGCTCCATCTGCAGAATATCCACTATTGTCCCGTCCTGCGAGATGTGGATTGCATCCAGGGGGATTAGTGTGTTCTTCATCCAGAACGGATAGACGCCGGATTGCGGGAATATGAAGAGCATCCCTTCATCCTCGGGGAGGTGTTCCCTGTGCATCAGCCCTTTCTCCATCTCGGGCCATTCGTCGGCGATTTCCACGTAGATGTGGATTGGCTGGCCGGCGCTGTTTATGATTGTGATTTGCTCTTTCCCGGGGTGGGAGTCCTGGGCAAGGAGAAAGAAGATGACTAGGAGAACGGCTGCGGCGATTATGGCCAGAGGAATCTTCCCAACCTTGAATTCTGCCATGCTCTGGAGTATGTTTGAAAATTAATAAAACCCGCCCATATGCCGGATGGCCGGAACTTCGCCCTATCCAATACATGCCCAAAAAAGCGTAAGGAGTGCGTGCAAAGCGTCTCAGAGTGAAGTTGAGGGGGATCAGAATGAACCCTTAAAATGAGGGGGACGCTTCCCCCGCGTTTTAGGGAGTGAAGTGGGAGGGGGTCAGAAACGTGGAGAGAAATGGGGGGAGGGTTTCCCTCCCCGCGTTTCTTCCATTCGGGCCCGGTGGGATTTGAACCCACGGCCTACATCTTAGGAGGATGCCGCGCTATCCAGGCTGCGCTACGGGCCCATTATTGCATATTTATAGGGACGGCAAGAATTTAAAACGGATGCGGGGGCCCACGCCGTAAATGGCTGGGGGCAGGAGGGTTTTTTAATTTTGAAGGGAATCTGAAGGCGTGAAAAGGGGGCTTATGCTGGTTTGCGCGGTCGCGCTTTGCTTCGCTTACGCAGACCCGCCCATACCCGAAGTGATGGGGCACAACCTGGACCCGGGGTTCCTGAATTCGCTTATGGGAAATGTCCCGGAGGGGCTGGAGCTGGACCCGTACCATGATTCCGAGTCCGTATATCTTAATGCGACCCTGCTGGGGGTATTCCCATCCGTGGAGGACAGGATTCCCGCGGACCCCGGCCCATCTGGCCACGTGATATTGTGGACCTGGGGGGAGGATTACAGCACGCACATATACAGGGATTTCGAAGTTGACAACCGGACATGCAAGGATGTCGGCCTGGTGATCAATCCAGAAAAGATAACCTACTCCTTCCGGATAATTGTGAACAATGTCAGCTCTGCGCATTACGCCGTCCCGCCATCGGAAATCCCTCCGCTGGGGTTTGCCTTCCCGTTGGACAGGGGGCAGCTGGAGCAGTTCAACGCAACCGAGATGCTGGAGATAAGGCTTGAGTACAGCGGGTCGTACACATATGGGAACGCGCATGGCTGCGAGGGCCCCGTCTGGTACACCATAGAGATATACGAGCATTCCACCCTCCATTACTACGTGGAGAACGGGAACGTGGTCTTTTTCACTGCGAGGCCGGTGCTGGGGGAGCAGTGGTTCAGGAACAACAAGTTCGACAACCTCATATTCAGCAAGAAGAAATTCTACAAAAGCGAGATATACCTGGACGGGAACAAAACGGGCGAGGCGGGCATATACAACTTCAGCATATACGAGGGTGCGGGAGGGGCCTGGTTCATCAACACCACAAGGGAGGACAAATACCGGAATGCCACCCTTGAGGAATACGGGCTGGTCTATGAACCGGTGCCCATGCTCAGGGAAAACGAGAGCTTCAGGTACCTTTACGAGCAGAACTACAGCTATGGCGGGTTCGGCTACCACAACCTGAGCCTGGTGCTCACCGACCATTTCCTGAACAGATATGAGTACAACAGGACGCTGCTGAGCAGGGCGTCAGGGGAGGCGGAGGCGCGGGAGGAGGGGGCGTATACGGTGCAGGGGAACCATACCACATACCATGCGCGGCCCACATACAAGGAGGCTGAGCCTGAGCTCCAGCTGGTGCTTATACCTACTGGCGCGCTTGCCATAATATTCATAGTGGTGGCGGCGAGCGGGTGGTGGAGCACCACGAAGGCGAAGAGGGCCTAGAGCTTCATCTTCCGCAGGGTGACCCCCGCCTCGTCGAACATCCGGATTGAGCTCTCGTTGAGGGGGTAGTCCGCGTTATAGACCACTTCCCTTATGCCCGCGTTTATTATCATCCTTGTGCAGTAGAGGCAGGGGCAGAAGGTTGTGTAGATTGTGGAATCCTTTACGCTTATCCCGTGGTATGCGGCCTGCACTATCGCATTTTCCTCACCGTGGGCGCAATAGCACTCCTCCAGCTTCGTCCCGCTTTCAGCGAAATTGTTGCAGCGGGGGCAGCCTCCCTCGTTGCAGTTCTTCGTGCCGCGGGGGGTCCCGTTGTACCCTGTCGAGATTATTCTCTTGTCCCGGACTATCACGGCTGCAACTTTCCTTTTGATGCAGTTGCTGCGGGAGGCGACCTGCCTTGCGATGCCCATGAAATACTCGTCCCAGGAGGGGCGGTCTGAATGGAAGTCCCGGGAAAGCTGGGAAAGGAGTGAATCCCACTTCTCGTAAAGGGCCTGCGGCTCGGAATTGTTTTCCACCGTCCTGTCGGCCATCCTTATGGTCTCCCCCAGGTTCTGGCCCTCCTTCTTCATCTCCGCCTCCTCTATCTTCTGAAATGCCTCGAATGCCTGGGGGTCGCTCTCCCTCTTCCTTGCCTTCATCCTTTCAAAGCGGATTTCCGGGGGGGCGTGGACATGCACGAGCACGAAGTTCCTTATTTTCTTGAGCTCCTTCACCTCGCCCGGGTTCCGTATTGAGTCGACTATGTAATTGCGGTCCTTCTCCATGCGCTGGGCGGCGCGCTGGGCCAGGATGGAGGGGCCGAAGCGGGCGCGGAGGTCGTTGCCCTTCGCAATCATGGATTCTCGGGTTATCTCGGTGTTCTCTTCCACCAGCTCCTCGCGTATGAAGTCGGACAATGAGATGTAGTAGAAGCCCTTCCTCTTCAGGTATTCGGCGCTTATGCCCTTTCCCGAGCAGTTTTCCCCGGTGAGACCGATTATTAGAGACATGTACAAGACCCCCAAAAAGGGTTTGGCGGGTGCATTTTAAAAAACGGACTGGAGCGGCGCGTAAGGAGTGCGGGCAAAGAATGATGAAGTGAAGTGGGGGGCCATACAGGTAGAGAGGATGGGGGAGGGTCAGAATGACACCTAAAAATGGGGAGGGGGCAGATGATGGGCCGATACGCCCCCTCCGCGTTTTTGGTTGCGGCTGCCGGGGATCGAACCCGGGTCATTGGCTTGGGAAGCCAAGATCCTACCGCTAGACTACAGCCGCTGTCTGGCATGGTATGGGATGATATGCGGCGAAATCCTTTTTATGGCTTCCACATGGCCCGGCTCAGTTGAGACTGGCGTAGAAATAATAGGTTTCGTACACCCCGGTGCCATATGCGGTCGGAACCATAATCTCGTAGTCGCCTGTTTCCCCGTTGAATAGCGGTCCGCTGTTGGTTATGTTTGTGCAGAAGAGCATGTTGCTTTTCGCGGGGGTGAAGACTGACTTCCAGGCGCAGGTGATGAATCCGCCTGCGGAGCCGGTATCCGCATAATACGAGTTTGCCAGAGTGGTCGGGCCGAAGGTCTGGGAGCAGTTGGAGTTGTTGAAGGTCCTTGCGGCGGAATCGGTAACTGTTGGGGAAAAGCTCCAGGCGTCGTCTATGTCCGCGTAGGTGGCACCCATCAGCTCTGAGGGTGCGGAAGAGCCCGTTGACGCGCATACGACTCCACCATAGGATGAATCCCATGCCCAGATATAAACCGCTTGGGCGCCCACCCGTTGGGAAAGCAGTATCGCGCCAGTGATGTTCCCGTAGAAGCCTGCCCATCTGTCCGTAGAGGCATTGGAGTTGAGGTCCACGTTGGTTACATTTCCGCCCTCCGTGGTGACGTTTCCGGCGGTGATGTTGGGGTCGTATCTGCCTGTGGAGCCTACGGTGACGTTTGCCGCATAAAGGTCTATGGATGAGGGGGTAACGTTGAAGAATATCGTGAACGTATCAAATGCGGTCAGGGTCTCATAGCCAGTCTTGTTGCATGTGACGTTGTAGCTGTGGGTGCCGAGCTCCATTATGTTGAGGGGGAGCACGTAGAGGCCCCCGGATTCGGGCATCGTGTAGCTGCTGCCGTTCCAGAGGGAAAGGATGCAGTCCGCTCCGGAGATGCCGGCGCCCGCAGTTGTGTTGGAATAGTTGGCCGTGAAGGTTATCGTGTCGTTCATGTATTTGGGGCCGTCGTTGTCTATCGCAAGGCTGGTTTCGCCGCCAACCGCGTAGCCGGACCAGTGGGGAACTGTGAATGTTATCATGTTTCCTGTGCATGATATGATGGTGCAATCGGTGCAACGCCTTCCTTCCCCGAGGATGTCGTATCTTATGACAGGGAAGGATTCGGTTTTGTATATCCTCGGATTGCGGCAGGAATCTATGGGCATCGTTATTGTCGCAGAGGTGTTGAATTCCGGCCGTGCCGCGGAATCCAGGGCGATGAACCCGTCCCCAATCACGAAGTTGGATTCGTCCAGCCCGTCCCCGGTATAATCAACCGAGCCGAAAACGACGCGGGTCGTGCCGCTCTGGGCAGTAAGATTGATTATCTCGAGGGGGGCGCCATCCTCAGGGCCTATCCAGCAACTCTGGTTGCTGATTACCATGCCGCTAACGGATATCGCGGAAGATGAGTTAATGTGGACCGCACACTGTACGTTGCTTGATGCATAGTTGTTCGTAAGGTTGCAGTCTGAAGTGTTGTACATGAAGAAGCCGTGCCATCCGTTCGAGGATGCGTTGTTTCCAGTGAAGGTGTTGTAGAGTGAGTCCTGGAAGGCGAGGAAGCCGCTCACCCCATTGTTGTTTGCCGTGTTCCCGGAGAGGCGGTTGCTGTTGGAGCTTGTGCGGAAGAGGAAGCCGTTGTTCTCGTTCCCATTTGCGGAGTTGCCGGTGAGGTTGTTGTTGGATGACTGATCAAAATAGAAACCCTGGGAGGATTGGTCACGGGCGGTGTTGCTGTTGAATACGTTGTAGGATGACTGGTATGTGTGGAAGCCGACCTGGTTATCGTAAGCGGTATTGTTTTGCAATAGG
Organism: Microcaldota archaeon; assembly: GCA_029557835.1. Classification (GTDB taxonomy): domain Archaea; phylum Micrarchaeota; class Micrarchaeia; order Anstonellales; family Bilamarchaeaceae; genus CAIXOA01. Next base: position 17,653 of record JAKQHW010000047.1, on the reverse strand, counting down.
CACGAGTTGGACTGGTGCACAGAGAAGCCATATGTGTAGTTGGACACACCTGGGCAGTTCTTGACCGTAACGTTGGTGAGGGAGCCGTTCAGGAGGATACCGCGGGACACCCAGGTAAGTCTGGTGCCGTTGTCCGTGATGGTGTGGCCGCCGCAGTCGAAAACGACGTTGGAGGCGGCTATTTTGACGCAGGCGTATTGCGCCACCGGGGAGGCATCATTGGGGGCGCCCACCGCGTCTGCGCCGAGCCTGTAGCTGCCACCGCTTGTGATAACCGGGCAGCCGGTCTGCATGATGCCGTATTCGCTGGCCGGGTTCATGCTGGTGAGCGTGATTGAGCGGGCGGAGCTGTCCATGCTGCTCCCGATCAGCTCCCATCCGGAATTGTTGTATTTCCAGAGCTCGGGGAAATTGCCCGTGAGCTCGGATGCGGCCCAGGACCAGGTTATGGAGTCTATGGATGGAGTGCCGGCCAATGAGGATATGTTGACCAGCTTGCCATGGAAGGAAGAGCGGCCCTGCGGCAAGGACGATATGCCCGCCCATTTTATTGAATATGACTCTCCGGCTTGCGCGATGTCGGTGAAGCTGAGTGAGGTATAGTCCGCATATTCCCCGGAAGGGCTGTCTATGCTGATGTTCGTCACGTTTATGAAGAAGCCGGAGGCATCCGGAATCACATAATAAGCGATGGTGTTGTTGTAGTAGTGGCTGTTCCTGTCGAGAGTGTTATTGCCGCTTACGTAGACGCCCCTGGCTTGGCCATTTGCAGTGTTGTTGAGAAGGGTATTGTTTATGCCGGTGATAAGGAACCCGTCGCGCCTGTTTTCGGAAGAAACGGAGTTTGATATGCCGTTTGAATCGGACGCGATGGCGAAGCCATATTGTTCGTTTTGGCTCGCCAGGCTGCCCTGGATTGAGTTTGCCTTGGATGCGCCGCTGCCTGCAATCGCAAAGCCGTTGATATCGTTGCCGGATGCCGTACAATCATAGATGGAATTGGTGCTGCTCGACCCAACAAGGGAGAAACCAACATTGTTTGCGGAAGAATTGCAGCCCTGCATGCGGTTTGAGTTCGAGTTTATTAGGTAGAAACCATTGTTGCTCTGGGTCGCGTATGAATTGGTCATATTAGTTCCATGGGACGAAGCCAGGTGGAATCCATCTTTTATGCCCCCGCCGTTCTTGGAGGCATTGCACATATCCAATGTGTTTCCAGTAGAATATGACAGGTGGAAGCCGTACTGGCCATTAGTATAGGATTTCGTCTGGTTCACGGCATTGTAGTAGGAATAAGCAAAATATAGCCCGGAAACGGTGTTGTTGTATACCTCACTCCCCGAAATCATGGAATAGTTGCTGTAATTGAGGTGGAAACCGTGCCCGGTGTTGTTGTATACCCGGTTGTTTGTGAAATTGTTCTGCATCCTAGTGCTGCCGATGTAGATTCCATCCCCTCCGCAGCCGTATACCGTATTGTTATACACGGAACTATATCGCGAATTAGAGAAGTGGATGCCCGGGCCGGTGTTGTTTGCCACGGTGTTGTTGTAAACTTTTATGGAGACGGCGTCCATGCCTGGAAAGAACCTCCCTATCACAAAACCTGCCCCGCTGTTTTCGAACGCAACATTGTCAAAGATGTTCGTGTTTTGGGAGGCACCGGACAGTTCGAAACCATCCTCGCCATTGTTGTAGAAATAATTTCCATATGCATTGAAATCAAGGGATGAAACATAAACGCCGGAGCCTTCATTGTAACCCACCTGGCTGCCGGACAGGTTCCCGCTCCCAAGGACGTATACCCCGGTTTCGTTGTTGAAGATTGAGAATACGCGGTGAAGCCTGATGCCGTCCACCGAAATCGCCATGATGCCGTAGTATCCGTTATATTGGGCATAAACATTGCTCATGCTGGCAAGGTCGCTGTCATACAGGTAGATGCCAGTATTGTTGCTGTTCATGGCGTAGCTGTTCACCATGCTGTTGTTCCTTCCGCCCTCGATGCGGACGCCGTATCCGTTCCCGCCCGCATAAAGGGAACTTATGCTGCAATTCTCAGCTGAATCGAGCTGCAGCCCGGCTTGGGAGTAATTGTAGACCGTGCAACCGGTGATGGTAACGTTGCGGATATTTGTGCCTTCCACGAAAATTCCATAAGAGGAAGAAGTTCCGTTGTCAGCCATGCTGTGGCCGGCGCAGTTGAAGAGCACGTTTGACGCGGAAATACGGACGCACGCGTGACCTCCAGACATCGCATTCGGGGCGCCCACGTAATCCTGCGTCTGGGCGTAGATGCCCGGCGAACTTATGGCCGGGCAGTTTTCCGCGAAGGTGGGGGAGGCAAACAGCGCAAAAACCGCGAGAAAAACGATAAACCTGGAGCTGGACGGAGCTTCCTTCTGCATGGCAAGGACTTGATATTAACATTTATAAATCAAATGGTCATCGGAAACCCGCCCGGCTAATCTTTTTATTCCCAAATGCGAAATTATGCCGTGGAAGTCTATTTTCGGCACCCGAGCATAAGGAGGCACCAGGACGCGCTCATCCAGAACGCACACGAGGCGGTGGAGGGCAGGAAGGTGCTGCTCGCGAACGCGCCGGTGGGGCTCGGGAAGACGGACGCCGTGCTTGCGCCGGCGATAACCTATGCGCTGAAGCACGGAAAGACCGTGTTTTTCCTCACCCCTAAAATCTCCCAGCACCGGATTGCATTGTCCGTGGTGCGGGGGATGCGGGAGAAATACGGGCTGGATTTGCGGTCCGTGGATTTGATTGGGAGGAGGCATGCGTGCGTAGATCCGGTGCTCTCCGGGCTGGACCACGAGGGCTTCTACCAGTCCTGTGAAAGGAAGAGACGGAAGGAGGAGTGCGTATTCTACGGGAATGCGAAGGGGTACGGGAAGGTCGGGGAGGCCAGGGCGGAGCACCTTTTCAAAAAAATAAGCGGGAAGGCAGGGCCGTGCCCGTCCCATGAGGAGCTGCTTGCGCTTGGGAGGGAGTGCGAGGCGTGCCCGTATGAGTGGCTCATAAAGATGGGCGGCTCGGCGGACGTTGTGATTGCGGACTATTTCCACCTGATGAACCCGCACATAAGGGATTTGCTCCTGATGAAAATAAAGAAGAAGTTCGAGAATTCAATCGTGATAATAGACGAGGCGCATAATCTTGCGAAAAGGGTGAGGGACCAGTTGTCTTCATCTACCAATAATTTCTATTTGGGGAAACTGGATAAGGAGACGAGGGCGCTCGGGCTCAAGACCAATTTGGAGAGCGCGTTTTCGAAATGGGCGCGGGGAGAGCTTGGGGATGCACGCGAAAAGCTGGTTTCCCGGGACGGCTTTTACTCGATTTTGGAAAAACTGGAAGGGAAGCCGGAGGAGCTGATTGACATGTTCGCGGAGCTTGGCTTCCAGTTCGTGGAGCGCACGGGCAGGAAGAGCCATGCGCTCAGGTTCGCGAAATTCCTGGAGAGGTGGAACGAGAAGGACAGGAGGGAGACGGTAAGGATTCTGCGGAAGACGGCGCGGGGATACGTGCTGTCCAAAAAGTTCCTGGACCCGAGCGTTTCCACTTCCAAATTGAATGAGACGCACGCATCCATACTGATGAGCGGGACGTTGCTTCCCCTGGAAATGCACAGGGACATATTGGGGCTGGACCCTGCGCGATGCATCCTGAGGAGCTACCCTTCTCCCTTCCCTGAGAAAAACAGGATGAACATACTGCTTGAGGGGTTCACCACGAAATATTCGCGGAGGAGCGCGGGCGAGTATTTGCGCATGGCAGGGATGATAGACAGGATTGCCACGGAGACCCCGGGAGGGGCCGCGGTGTTCTTCCCTTCATATAATGTGCTGCAGGGAGTGGTGCCCCTCATGAAAAGCGAAAGGATGCACGTGCAAAAGGAGAAGATGAAGCCTTCTGAGGTCGGGGCGATGCTCAGGGAGTTTGCGAAGGGGGGCGTCCTTTGCGGGGTGCAGGGGGGGAGCATGGCCGAGGGAATAGATTATGCGAACGGGGAGATAAAGTGCGCCGTGGTTGTCGGGGTTGCGCTGGAGGAGATGGGCATGGAGGTGGAGGCGCTCATCGAATACTACGAGGAAAAGTTCGGGCGTGGATGGGATTACGGGTATCTGTATCCGGGAGTTATCAGGGCGGTGCAGGCAGCCGGGAGGGCGATAAGGAAGGATGAGGACCGGGCGGTTGTTGTTTATATGGACGAGAGATTCAGGTGGAAGAATTACCGGACTCTTTTGCCAAATGAAAAATATGCAGTCGCGGAGGACCCGGTGCCGTATATAAGAAAATTCTGGGAAGAAAAGAAAACTAATTTTAAGCAGTAGGAAGGAAATGCTGGGCATGCGAAAAATCATCCTGTTATTGCTGGCTGTTTCCCTCTCGTTCGCGGCATGCGAAGGCGAGGTGTCGATGCGCCTGCCCGCGATAAGCGGAGGGGCAGGCCTTCTTGTTGGGGTAACGATGAAGGGGGTCCCGGGGCCGGGGGTGGAGTATGTCGGGACCGAACCTACGGTCGGGGCAGGCACGCAGAAATCCCTATCCATTGCGGCGGACGTGGCAAGGATGATGGCGGGGGAAGGGGACGGATGCGACCTCCTTGTGAGGGTTGATGACAGCGACAGCCCGGGGGGTGTGGAGGGGCCTTCGGCCGGAGCCGCTTTTGCGGTGATGGCGTATTCCCTGTTCTCCGGGGAGGAGATGAGGGGAGATGCGGCAATAACCGGAGGGGTTACTGCTGATGGGAGGGTGTATTCGGTTGGCGGGCTCTACGAGAAGGCGCTGAGCTCAAAGATTGCCGGCATAAGGCATTTTGTCACGCCTCTCCAGAGCGTGGAGGAGAAGCTTATGCTGAGGGGCATAAGCGGGATTGAAATCCACGAGGCGGCTGACGCGGAAGAGGCAGTGGGGTTCTTCTTCCATGGGGAGGGGCTCCCGGAGAGGCCGCTTGAGCTGGAGCTGGAGCCGCTCGGGAACATGACTCCATATGGTGGGGAAAGGGTCCCTGGGATGGGCAGGATAGTGGATGCGCTTATACGCTCAGAGAATGTGGAGATTGCGAGGATAGGGGATGCGGGGGTAAGGGAATATTTTGAGGCGAGGGCAGCCCAGCACGAGGAGATTTACGGGCTTGGTTATGATTATGCCGCTGCAAACGGGGCGTTCCTGACCCAGATAACCGCGGCCGCGATAGCAGAGGTGGACGAGCCGGATTTTGACAGGAAAAAGGGGGAAGTTGAACGGTGCCTCGGTTCACTCTCCACTCCGAAGATGACAGTTTCCAATTACGAGTGGGTGATGGGCGGGGAGGCCCGGGAGATGCGGGCGAAAAAGAATTACAGGAAATACGCGGAATTGGATCCTGAGACCAAGGATGAGGAATACCTGCTCGTGTACCAGCTCGGTTACAGCAAGGCGTGGTGCGAGGCGGCTGCGGCGATGTATTCCATGGACGCGGGCGGGGAGGAAGTGGGTTCCCTGCAGCTAAAGGAGGTTGCGGAAAGGCTGCTGAATTATACCGAGGATTACGGGGAATGGGAGGAATACGCCCAAACCGGAAGGGAGCTTTACGAAGAAGGGAAATACGCGGGGGCGGTTTATGAGCTCGCTTTTGCGAAGGGGATGATTGAGGGCGACCTTATCGCTGAGGAGGGCGGAGATTGTATTTCAGAGCTTGCCGCTGGCAATGGAACCGGCGTCTGGGGAAAGGTGTTCAGGGGGCATGCCAGGTATATGGAGGAAACCGGCTCCCGGGAAGATGCCTGCAGGATGGCCGCATTTTCAAGGGAGATGGACAGGATTGCATCGGAAATTGCAGGGGAAGAGCGGGGGGAGAATGTGCCGGAGCTGCCTGAGGACAGCCTCTGCCTGCCTGCATTTGTGGTTCTTGGGATGTGCTGCGCGGCGCTGTTTGCGGGGGAAGTGCTAAAAAACTAATTGTGGAATAGTATGCGGCGATCAGGATGGCAAAAACGGTCTCCCCCAGGGACATAGGCGGCATTATAGAGGTAAGAAAGAGGATTGCCGAACTCACCTACAAAAGGGGGTATGCGATGAGGAAGGGGGACCAGGCGGCGATGAAGGAGGCATCCGAGGAGCTCGCCGGGCTGGAAGTGAAGAAGGCCAATCTCGAGAAGAAGGCGAGTGGAATCGAGGTTTATTTCCCTTTCCAGGGAAGAACAGAAGAATTGGGCGCGGGGATAGCGAAGCACGGGGAGGAAGAGGTTGATGCCGCCTTGGTCGCGAAGAGCGGGGAGCTTTACAAGATGCTCTGCGAGAGGGGGAAGCTGCTCAGGAGAAACATGGAAGCGAAGAACGAGATAGGGAAAGTGGTGCTCATAGGGATGACCGTTGCGCCGGAAGTGAGGGCGAAGCTTGTTGAAGCGGTGAGGGCAGGGAAGGCCCCGGACATCGATGCCGCGGCATTCGGCCCCAATCTTGAAAAGCTTGTGGCAGCGCTCAACCGCTCCGGGATAGGGTGCAAGGTTGCAGAAGGCAGGATTGTGCCCTCGGAGGAGGATTGGGTCGAGGAGAAGGTTGTGCTCAACAACAGCCACGTCTGGATCCCTAAGCAGAGCCTGGACAAATTCGTGCAGAACGAGATGGAGCTCGAGAGGATGGGCGTGAGGCTGCAGATAAAGAACGCGGAGAAGCAGGTGAAGAATTTCAGCGAGGATGAGATGAAGGAGTTTGAGGGGCTCCAGGGCAAATACCTGGACCTGATGCGCGTAAGGAAGGATCTGACTGCCGGGTACGAGAAGGAGATTGTGGATTTAGAGCTTCAGTGAGACATAGGGGCCGTCTCGGGAATAGCCGCGAGAGAGATAATAGTTTCTTGCTCCGACGCCACTTATGACAAGTATTTTTCTGGAATCGAATTCCTCTGAAGAAATCCTTTCCGCCTCCCTGAGAAGCCTGGTGCCGAAGCTTAGGTGCTGTGCGTTCCCCTTTTTTCCTACCGGGGCTTCCGAGCCATAGACATGGAGCTCGCGGACAAGGGAGGTGCGCGGCGTGATTTCCCGCCGGAACGGGCTTGCGGGGATGCGGAGCCGGAGGAAGCCCACGAGCTTTTCCCCGCATTCGTATGAGAGGAATGCCTCCCTTCCGCCGCTTGCCTTGTAATCAATCCTCTTGAGGGCCGCGTCCTCGGGGCGGAATGCCGCGCCTTTTATCTCCCTTGAGCGGATTTCCCTTGTGGGGCCGGCCTCCCGCTCGACCATCTCCCTCAGGTTGCTGTGCCTTACCCCTGCGCCTATCTGGGGGAGGGGAATGTCCCTCTGCACCCTCATCACGCGTACGTAAGGGGGTATGTGCGCATAGGCCCGGGCGACCACCCGGGCCGCCTTCTCCGCGGAATAGGGCTCGTATTCCCCTTTTTTCCACATCCCGTAAAGGGGGGTGCCGGGCATCACCAGCGTGGGGTATATCTTGAGCATGTCCGGCTGGAACCTCTGGTCCGCGAACAGCTTGCGGAACATCCGGACGTCCTTCTCTTCGTCCGAGCCGGGAAGGCCGGGCATCAGGTGGTAGCATACCTTGAAGGCGGAGTCCTTCAGAAGAGCCGTTGAGCGGACCACATCCGAAACCATGTGCCCGCGCATTATCTTCTTATAGATGCGGTCGGAAGGGTGCTGGACCCCGAGTTCGACCCGCGTTGCCCCGTACCCGAGCATCTCGCCTATCTCCCCTTTCCCGCAGAGGTCGGGCCTGGTTTCGATTGTGAGGCCGATAACCCTGCTACTTGCGGCCACATTCCTGCTTTTTGCTGAAGCAAGGGAAGGGGAAGGGGAGCCATTGAAGGCGTCGTAAGCTGATTTTATGAATGAGCGCCTGTACCTCTTCGGCATCTGGAGGAAGGAGCCGCCCATGACTATGAGTTCGCATTTGCTTGTGGGGTGGCCGGTCTCCAGGTAATGGCGCAGGCGGGTGCGGACCTGGACCGAAGGGTCGAAGCCGGACTGCCTCGCGCGGAGGGCGGCGGGCTCCTCCCCGGTGTAGCTCTTTGGCGCCTTCCCGGTGAAAGGGCAGTAGATGCAGGACCATCTGCAGGAGCCTTCGGGGCGGACCATTATTGCTACCGGCGTGACTCCGGAAAGGGTTCGCATCGGCCTCTTTTGGAGGAGGGCCTTTATTCCGGGGGTGAGCTTGCCCTTGGGGAATGCCCTTAAGATTTGCGAATTGCGCGGGAATGAGGGGGAGGGGAACAGGCGCGAAGCCTCGGATTTCAGCCTCTCGAGGTCCCTCCTCCCTGCGATGATGCGGGATATTATGTAGCTAAGGGCGGCTTCCATCCGCGACCTACCAGAAGTTGGAGAGAAGGCCGGCCAACGAATATATGGGAAGCTCGAATATCGGGAAGAGCAGCGCCCCGCTCATCGTGGCCTTGTAGTCGGATAGGACGTCCGGGACGGCAGTTATCGTGATCCTGGCCTCCTCCCGCACGATGGGGGCGTTCGCGGACTGGACCAGGATTGTGGCATGGTACTGCTCCTCCTCAAACCCAACCACCTCATAAAGGATTTTCTTGCTTCCCCCTCCGGGAACGTAGACTGTTTTCCGGAAAGACCATTTGGGGACTCCCTCCGCGGACACAATGAAGAGGTCGCCTGCGGCGCCCTTGTTCCTTATGAGGACCTCGAAAACAGCGGGCTGGCCCAGCCCGACGCGCCTTTCCGGAGGCTCTACGGACATGTCCATGACGTCGTTGCTTATCTCCACCTCCGCAACAAACGTTATGTTCCCGAGCTTCTCCCCGTCGCCTTCATCCAAAATCATTATAGGCACCTGGTACGTGCCCTCCCTGGCGGAGGGGCTGGATGTTACCGTGACCTGGAGCGGCCTCCCGTAAAGCTGGCTGTTGGAGGAGGACCAGCCGGGAGGCACCGGCCCGACCGCCGCAAGGTCGTAATTCCCCCCTATGCCGTGGATTCCTCCGGAATAGACTTCGTTATGGAAGGTTATGGGCAGGGTCTGCCCGGGGCCCATGGTGCCCACCTGGATTATGTCCCCGTTATGGACCTCGCGCACCAGCGGGTCCAGCATCTGGGCTGAAAAAACGCAAGCAACGAACAGCAAACTGACGAGAAGCGCCCTCATGCGCCATGTATCGCAGAATAGGGTTAAAATGCTTACCTAATCCAGGATTTCGAAAGAAGGATGCTCCGGCTCCGCGTTTTTTGAGAATTCCAAAGTATCGATTCGGTCCACCCTGCGCAGGCCTTCCCTGGGGGATATCCTCTCCAGGAATCCGCTGAACGCGGGCCCGTCTTTGGCTTCGCACAAGATTTCGACGGAGCCGTCCGGAAGGTTCCTGGCCCATCCGCCCACATGAAGGGATTTCGCGACGGACTGGACGAACCAGCGGTAATTGACGCCCTGGACATTGCCATGGATGCGGAGCAGGGCGCGGACGGCCAAGAACTCACGCCTCTACGGATGCACCGGATTCCGAGATTTCAAACGGGACTCGGTTCATCCTGTGCTTCTTCCCCTTCATCTTTATTATCTCAATCCTGCGCTCCCTCTTTTCCTTCACGTAGGAATAGTCCATGTGTATCCACCCGTCAACAAGCTTCTCTATTCCGTATTCGCTGTGCGGTAGCGCGCCCTGTAGCGAAGGCTGCTCATCCGCCACTATAAGGGTGGTGGTCTTCCATTTGCGGAGGTTCTGTATTATCTCGAGGAACCCCCTCTTCCGCTCATCGTCCTGCTTGAACAGGAGGGCGAGGGGCATTATCGAGTCTATGACAAGGCGCTCTATGCCCATCGTGTCTATTATTTCCCCGACCGCGGATTTCTGGCTGAGGAACTGGTCGACCTCGTAGGGCGGATAGTCCAGGAAGATGAGCTGCTTCGAGGCCTCCAGCTCCGCAAGGTTCCATCCCCGGTAGTTCATGTTCCGGTAGGTGGAGTCCCTAGACTCTTCTATGACCACATACAGGCCGGGCTCGTTATAGAGCTTTGCGCCCTGGACGAGGAACTGGAGGGCCAGGGTGCTCCTCCCGCATCCGGTCGGGCCGCTCACCACGCTTATCGAGCCGCGGTTGAGCCCGCCGCCAAGGAGCTTGTCCAGCCCCGGGACCCCGGTCTTGACGAGTTCTTCGTTCATTCATTCCGCCCCCTTCCTCATGAGCTTTTCGCCCATCCTTATCCTCTGCTCAAGGCTGCGCTTGTAGCTCTCGCGGTCCTCCGCGGTGGCGACCTTCTCCATTATGTATTTCTTGAAATCGTGGGTTGTGGCGCCGATGAACATGAGTATCTCATGGAGTTGGGAGACGTCCATACGGAACTCCTCGGGCTTCAATATTTCCACGGAGAACGGGCTGTGGTTGGCGCAGATGCGGGCAACCGAGATGAAATCTTCCGTAAGGACCTTCGCCTCCAGGGTTGTGGAGAACATCCCGTCCTTCTCCGAGGGCTCGTCTATCTCCCCGCGGGCATACTTGACACCGGGCTCCCCGAGCAGCTTCTGCACGAAGCCCACCCCGAGCTTCTGCAGCGCCTCCTTCTGGTTCCCGTGGAGGTCGAAATAGAGCATGGTGAGCACCCCTCCGTCCTTCACGGTGCGGTCTATGAGCCGGTCTATGTCCTTTTCCTCCATCAGTACCACTGAATATAGAGTGAATAAAAAAGAATAAGAAGGGAGCGATTAGCTGTGGCCGAATGCCTCAAGGCACTGCTCCCTGTCCTCCCCTGTGAGCTGGTCGCAGTATGAGCCGTACTGGTCCTGCATCATCTGCTGGAAGTCGCAGACGCGGCCGGGTGTTGCGAACTTCTCATCCCCGAAAACCGCAGGGTTGCACTCATAGCTGACCGGAGGCGCATCATAATCCACCATCTGGTAGGAGGATGTGGTCTGGCCCGGCTCGGACGCCCCTTCTGTGCCGGCATCGAAAGACACCCAGTCGCAGCCCTCCATCCCTTCTGCCCCGCCCATCATGGACGCCGGCATGTAGAGCTTTTCGTTCTTGAGTATGCTGACGAACGGCTGGCTGCGGCCCTGCACCTGGTAGGTCCCTTCCATGCGGGATTTCTGGCCAATGACGTAGATGTCGTAGGTGCCTGGCGCCTCACCGCCCCATGTAACGGTGCATTTCATGGGCATGCCCGCGGATGCGAGCGCCTCCATGCTCCATGCTTCCATGGAGAAGCCGCTTCCCGTGCCTCCGCCTCCGGTTCCGCCAGTGGCGCCTCCAGCTGTTCCGGTTTCTCCGGCTGTGCCTCCGGTGCCGCCTGTCCCGGCGCCTCCCGCGGCGCCTGTGCCGCCGGATGTTCCGCCGGTCCCAGCCTGCGCGCCTCCGCCCGGCTGTGTGCAGCCGAAGAGGAGTATGCCTGCAAGCAATACCACTAAGAGTTGTTTCATTTGTCCACCTTGGGAAAGGAATGGAAACCAAAGTATAAATAGATAGCGCTTCCGCTGAGGGAAACAAAACATAAGTAAGAGAAAGGATAGCAAGTATGGGATATTGGAATATGCCTTTAGTAGCCGCTGGCTGAAAGCCTCGCGTGAGCTTAGCTCTTACACCACGGCCCTATCAAACCCGTCTATTACGGGCGGCCTTTGCTTCCTAGTTTTGAGAGCCGCTTCGACCTTAGATGCTTTCAGGTCTTATCGGCGTGGAGCGTGGCTGCCCAGCAATGCATTGACACAACTGGTATACCAGAGGCTCCGAGTCCCCGTTCCTCTCGTACTCAGGGACTCTTCCTCTCAAGAAGCGACACTTCCAGAAGATACTACCGTACTGTCTCGCGACGTACTGAACCCAGCTCATGTGGGACTTTAATGGATGTACAACCCAACCCTTGGCTGCTCCTACACAGCCAGGATGTCCCAAGCCGACAGCGATGTACCAAGCCGCGAGGTCGATGTGTACTCTCGCCCGCGACGAGCCTGTTACCTCCAGGGTAGCTTGTCTGACAGATTAAAACCTCACCAATAGGTTATTAATGTTCGTTAAGCCCGGCTTTCGCCTCTGCATCCCACGCTTTTAGAGATACAGTCAGCCCTGCATTTGTCTTTAACCCTCTACATCCGATTTCTGACCGGACTGAGCAGAGCATTGGGCGCCTTTGTTTTCCTATCGAAGGCGTACCGCCCCAGCCAAACTATCCACCTGATGCTGTCCCCTTGCGGGTAAGCAATATTAGAACGATTAAGTGGTGTTTCACTTTCGCCTCGACCGCCCCCGGGAGGGCGGCTTCGACGGCTCCCACTTACGCTAGGTAACCGCACCAATATCACAACAACAGGCTATAGTAAAGCTCCATGGAGTCTTCGTTTCCCTCTGGAAGTCCCCGGCATCTTCACCGGGCAGTGACTTCACCAGGTCCCAGGCAGGGACAGTGGGAGAGGCGTTACGCCATTCATGCAAGCCGCCAATTAAGCGGCGAGGTATTACGCTACCTTAAGCAACCGTGTCGCATATTACTATGCGGGTCGGACTATATCATCGCCTTTCGGCGTCTGGCGTGTAGTCTCTGAGGATCCTGCCAAATCCTTCATTACTTCCTCTAATTTGTACCTCCTCTGCTTGCCTTCCATGTTCATGGAAAACGCAAGCTTCAGCAGCCGTTCGAAACCATCTTTGGTTGAATGTTCCCTTCTCTCGAGCCCAAGGACAATTTCCTTGAAGATCTCGAAATCACGGGCCTTCACCAGAAGGTTGTACCGGCTGAAGAAAGGTATCACTTTCTCCGCGAGCTGCTTCCGGTTGTCCACGATGAATTGCAGGGTGTCTTCCTGCCCCGGTTTGGGTATTATGCGGCCACAGTTTATCTGCCTCATCGCAAGCTCAAGCACGAATTTCGCGTTCTTGTGCTGCGTGATATGAAAAACCGGGTCCAATACCCACCCGAAACGGGTTCCTTCCTGCTTCTTCAACGAGACGTTGAAGCAACCCTCGGCATCCGTGAAACCTAGGAGATAGTGATTGAGGTATTTTCCTTTTTTCTGCAGCTTGCTCAGCCGCTCTTTTTCATCCATCAAATCACCTCTGCAGTTTCCTGCTGATTGCCCTCATCGGCACATGCATTTTCACGTGCTACGTAGCATGAGCCATCTGGGTTTCCAGCATATAGCCAGATTTTGCGACCCCCCTTGTGATCGAGGGTCAGAGTTACCCCCGCTCTTTACCAGCCCTTTTTCCCCTTGAACGAGGTGTTCGGGTACTGGCAGTGAGCAGGCGTCGACCGCCATACTAAGCCTCTCGACTTTGCGGCGATCTGTGTTTTTGGTAAACAGTCGCTCTCCCCTGGTCTGTGCCACCTGCCTCTTCGCAGAGGCAGGCATCCCTTCTTCCGAAGTTACGGGACCAATTTGCCGAGTTCCCTTGCCTGGGTTATCCTGACACACCTGAGCCTTTTCAGCTAGGGGCACCTGTATTAGTTCTAGGTACGGTCGCGAAAGATCGGAACCGTTCCCTTTTCATGGGTCTCAGGAATTAGCCGAAGATTGCTCCCATTCCAGCCTTTAATCCACTTCTCCTCATGATAAGACTCCATGGATTTATGGCTGTTAAGCAGGGTCTCCCCTGCTCGGCCTATCCCAAGACGTCAGGAACGAAACTTGCGTTGCCGCGTCTACTTCCGCGGGGCGGGAATATTAACCCGCTTCCCTTTCGTGCATTCGGAATTACCTATGCACTTAGGATCGCCTAACCCTCAGCTGACAAACATGGCTGAGGAATCCGTGCCCTATCAGGTGTCTAGGATTCTCACCTAGATATGCTGCTACTAGCGCCAGGATATTCATACCAGACCGGTCCACGGGAACTTACGCCCCCGCTTCTGCCCAATCCGGTCGCCCCCCTACACCACAAGCTTTTGGCTTGGGTGGGGTATCGGGATCTAGCTTAGCCCCGTATATTTTCGGAATCTGCATCCTCGGCTGGTCCGCTATTACGCGTTGTTTGAAGGATGGCTGCTTCTAAGCCTACCTTCCAGCTGTCTAAGGATAGAGACGCCTTTAAGATTTACACTTAGCTAGAACTTAGGGCCCTTAACCCCACGTACGGTCGTTCCCGTAAGGGCTCACAGGCTTACCCCGTGAAACCCGACTGCCCCCTTCTATGGAGAGGGTGGATTCGGAGTTTGATAGGAAAGTGACTCCTTTCGGAGCCGCTCTTTCCATTCAGTGCTCTACCCCACCATCGTCCTCCAGGGACGCTGTCCTAAGAGACATTTCGGAGGGAACCCGCTATTGCCGAGTTCGACTGGACTATCACCCCTACGCCCAGGTCACCCAAGGGGAATATACCACCACTGGTTGCGGGCCTCCACCAACGATCAAGCTGGCTTCGCCCTGCCCGGGTGTAGATCACTCGACTTCGGGTCTGAGATGGGTGACTGAACCCCGTTTCCGAGGTCGCCCCTGGTTTCCTGCGGGCACTCGCTTTCGCTTCAGATTTCGCTTCGCCACACATCTCAACTCCCTGGCTCTTGCTTCGAGAAGAAAGACAAGACACCGGTTAATCCGCCTCGATCCAACCCTTGCGGGAATTCACTTCGGCGGACCTGAACCCTTTTATGCCTTGCCTGCCTGTCTCCATGTAGTTTCAGGTTCTTTTGACTCTCCTTCCGGAGTCCTTTTCAGCATTCGCTCGCGCTACTAATTCGCTATCGGTCTAGCGCCACATGTTTAGACTTGGAGCTTGGTAGCCCCATATTCCCGCCCTCAATCCGGAGGACGGTACTCTTCCTGGATCGCTCCCCCCTGCTTCGCATACGGGACTGTCACCCGCTATGGTGCGGCTTTCCAGCCGACTTCTGCTCACCGGAGGGTTGCTCCCCGCCACATCTGCCTCACATTGCTGTGAGGAATTCGGCTTGGTCTGGCCGGCGTTCAGTCACCTTACTGACCGGATCCCAATTGGTTTCTCTTCCACCCGGTACTAAGATATTTCAATTCCCGGGGTTGCTATACGCCTCAGTTGCCCGAAGCGTATTCGGCCCGATTCCAGGATCACGGGTTGCGTGCACCTACCCTGGACTTATCGCAGCTTACCGCGGGGCTTTGCGGGCACTAGCCAAGCCATCCACTACATGGATTGCAGCAATATCCACACTTTGAGTTTCCGCCGGACGAATCCGGCTTTAACTCAAACTTCCTTGCTATCCTTTCATACTCATGATGGACGTGGCCGCACGGGAGGGAAACCAGAGTAGATGATGTCCCCCTTCCCATTCCTTGGCTGTCCGCCCTTCCTTCAGAGAAGGAAAAGGCCATGTCCGACGACCCGATATATGGGGCGGAGGGCATGCTAATGCTTTTGTCAACGCGCCATTGCCGAAGCAAGCGGGCGCTCAAAAGAGCACTCCCCCTAACGGAGGTCAAATATTAACGCCATAAGTGTTTTTAAAGGTTTTTGTGCTTCGACGGAGGTTTTGGGTGCGGGAAGGGGCTTTATGCGCATAAATGCACCGAACGCGGGCGAACTGGGCTGGGAGGAAACCGCCCGGAAGCAGGATGTATTCTTTTAAAAGAATTTTTATTCTATTAAAAAAATTCAAAGGAAAAGAAAACTATATAAAGTATTCATATTCTATATAGAGAATATGATATACAGGTATGCGCTGCTCAGGGCGCTGCGCACCGTCCTCACGCGGCCGCTGAAGAAGTTCTCCATAGTGCAGCTGGCGAAGGAGGCGAGGATGGCCCCGAGCGCGGCGAAGTACTCGCTGGACTACATGCACGCGAACGGCATCGTGCTCAAGGAGGTGGTGGGGAGGACGCACCAATGCAGCGCAAACCTCGGGGAACCGCTGGCGAGGCAGTGGAAAATCCTTTTCTCGCTGGAGAAGATAAGGGAAAGCGGGCTGGTTAAAGTTATACTTGAGAATGTGCGGGGCGTGGTGAGCATAGTGCTGTACGGGAGCGTAGCGGAAGGCAGGGACGACGAGAAGAGCGATATAGATATAATCGTGATAGCGGACAGCAAAAAAACGGCGGCCGCATACCAGGTTTCCGGAATAGGCGGCAGGGAGCTCAACATGCATTTTTATACTCCGGCCGAGTGGAGAAGGAAGGCGGAGAAGGACAAGCTGTTCTACGAGAACGTGGTTCTGGGCTGCATCCCTCTCTACGGTGAAAGGCCGGTGATGGTATGAGCGAGGTTGAGAGGTGCTTCTCGGACGGGATGCTGAAGGGAACGGGTGCGGACATGGGGAAGGCGCTATCCTCCCTCAAAATCTCGGAGCAGAACCTGGAGGACGCGAAGGTGAGCGCCGAAAATGGGGTTTTCAACTGGGCGCTCATAGCGGCTTATACCGCAATGTTCCATGCCGCGAGGGCTCTGCTATATAAGGATGGAGTCAAGGAGAGGAGCCACTACTGCCTCTGCGCCTACATAAAGGAGAAATACCGGGGCGCCCTGGAAGCGAAATATCTCACCGAACTGGATGTCCTGCGGGGGCAGCGCCACAGGATAATGTATGGGGATGAAGACATAGTGAGGCGTGAGGTGGAGGAAACCGAGGCGCACAGCGCGATAGAGATGGCCAAGGGCTTCCTCGAGGCGGTGCGGAAACTGGTCAAATAGGATTAGGGGAAGAACTGCGCAGTAAGAACCGCCAACAGCACATACCTCGTACTCCTGCCGATTGCGCAGAAAAGGAGGTATCTCCAGGCGGGTACCTTCGCCGCCCCTGCCGCGATTCCGGCGATGTCGAAGAAGGGGTTCGGGAGGAAGGAGAAGATGAGGATTGCGGACATGTCGTTCTTTTTTATGAAGGAAAGGTAGTTTTCGTATTTCTTCCTTCCCGTGATGTCCAATGCTCCGTCCCCGACCATGTAGCCGGTGAGCTCGCCTATCGCCGAGCCTATGCCGGCTATTATCCCTATATATATGGGGTTTAGGACGGTGGCCATCGCCGCGACGACGGCCCAGCCCGGGGCCGGGATGAATAAAGTTGCGGACGAGAGGGCGGAGATGATGAAGACGCCGGCGTAGCCGTAGTCCCCGAATGCGGCGATGTCGTCGTTGAGCAGGATTACCGCCGCCGCGATTGCGAGCCCGAAAAGGATTTGGAGGGCCGCCTTGAGCTTTTCCTTCACGGACTGGATTGCCGCATAAGGGGTTAAAAAACATATTAGGGGAGATAATATTGGTGGTATATTGCTGGCTTCTGCCAAAAGGATGGCCTTTTTGATGATGCTGCTCGGAGCAGCGTTTGCGCAGTCCGGGTTCGCGGAGGACAACCCCATAAAAGAAGGGGTGTGCCTTGTTGCCGACACCGCGAAGGCGATAATGGCGTCGGTGATATTCGCGCTGGTGATAATGGCGGCGGTGGTCTATGCCGCGGGGCAGGTGTTCGGGGCTGAGACGCGCTCGCGCGCGACCGTTTGGGCGACCGCGATGATAATAGGGGCGGTGATAGGCATACTCATATTCGTCCTTTTGCCGCAGATACTTGATGCGTTCGGCGGGTCGCAGGTTAGCGTGGTGGATGCCTGCTAGGATTAAAAACATTACTAAGAAGTATAGACAAGCAAGGAGGTCAGAAAATGGAAATGACAAAGATGTTTAGCGGATTGATGTTCTTCGCATTGGTCCTTTCAAGCGTTGGGTTTGCGCAGCCGACAGATGCGGGCGAAGATATAAAGGCAGGCATCTGCACGCTGTATAATACCGTGAAC
>JAKQHW010000017.1 GCA_029557835.1 Microcaldota archaeon | reverse complement strand
GCTCCCCGCCAAACACGGCATTTTTCCGCTCCATCTCGTCGCTCACATAAGTGCTACCCACAGGCGTTAGCACGAACTCCCCGCCGGCCCGTTCCACGCTCTCCTTCACAAGCAGCGAACTTTCAACCGTGCTCACCACCTTCCCCTTCTTCCGCGCAAGCTCGCTCTCGATCATCAGCGCAAGCTGCACGTCTGCATTAAGCAATTCCCCCCTCTCGTCCACAATAGCGCATCTATCTGCATCCCCATCATGCCCAATCCCGAAATCCGCACCGCATGCCCGCACAGCAGCCGAAAGCCAGGCAAGATTCTCCCTATTCGGCTCCGAGCCGCGCGCAAACCCCTCCAGCCCGCAATTCAGCGAAACCACCCTGCACCCCAGCTCCCTGAGCAGATAAGGCGTGACCGTGCTCCCAGCCCCATTGCAGTCCACAACAACCTTGGGCTTCCTCTTCCAAACCAGCTTCCCATCAACCATTCCTTTAGCGAATTCGATGTATTCAGGAATAATCTCCTCGTTCCGCCGCTCCCCTGGCCCCCCTCCATACGCCATTCCTTCGTTATACCTCTCCACAACCCTCTTTTCCTCGTCCTTCCCAATCTCCTTCCCCTTCCTTATCAGCTTCAGCCCGTTATGTTCCGGAGGGTTGTGCGAGGCAGTAACCATTATCCCCCCACACTCCCATTTCATCGCCCCAAAAGCAACAAGGGGCGTGGGCACAATCCCAAGCCCGACCCCATCCTTCCCAGCGCTCAGCACCCCTCCCATGCACGCGAAGGCAAGCGGAACCCCGCTTTCCCGGGTATCCCGCCCTATGCACACATCCGACTCGGCAAAGGCATTGGCCACGCGGAGCGCAAGCTCGGGAGTTATGTCCTTCCCGTAAATTCCCCTGATCCCGGAAGTCCCAAACATTGTTTCTTTATTCCCCGGAAGCGAATATAAAGATATTTTGTTTATTTTTGTGTATTTATGTGCAATTTAAAAAGATATCCCCTCCATATATCCCTATGGCAGAAGACAGCTGCAAGGACAGGGACCGCATGCGCACCACCCAATACCGTGCACCAGACCTGGCCAGGACGCTGCGCGGCCCCCCTTCCCCCAAGATGGACTTCTCGAACATATCTTTCAAGCCCCGCGCGCAGCTTTTCCCAGCCGCCTCTAACCCATTCGTATCCGCGGGCCCTAGGACCACCCTCCCAGGGATTCCGCCCCACCGCTACAAACCAGAGCCGGACTTCACGAAACCGGAGTTCTGGGAGGAATTCGGCCTATACTCCGGGCCAAAGCGCCAAAGCCGCCTCCCTGCGACCCCGGAACCGGCCGACATAAGGGAAACCCTGAATTCCTGGTCCAGCCGCCTTTCCGGCCAGGACAGGCTCAAATGCGGCGCATTCCTCCGGGAGGCCGATGCCCAGTTCTCAACCCTTTCCGCAAAAACAACCCAGGAAGGGGGCCATTCCACGGGAAAGCTTGAATCCATCTGCTCGGGCAGTAGGGCCACATACGGCGAGGAGGAGTGCGTTGCGGTCGCGGTAGCAACCGCAGTTGACAACATAAAGCGCTTTTTCGGGGAAACCGGCTGCTCCGGCCCAGGTTCCCTCACCGAGGAAAAATTCACCCGGATGCTTATCAAACTTGCCCTTTCCCACCCTCCCCCCCAGGAATCCGCGGGCAATTCCGAAACCGTGCTGCGCAACGGCTTCTATCGCGCGGTCGCCTGGTGCCTCTGCCTCCATACCCGGCCGGAGGAGGTGTTCTCGCACATACAGGGCCCGGAAACACTTTCCCTTATTGACTGCATAGGCATTTCAGCAGGCGTCAATACTGCCGAAATCCCAGACAGGGTCTCAAAGGAATTGACCTTCCTTATCCTTTCGAAGAGGTGGGTCTCATCCGCGTTCTCAAAAATGCAGGAAAACGTGAGGGCTTCCGCCTCCAAGGGCGAGCTCCACGACATGGAGATGGTCGAGCTGCTAGAAACCCTTTTCACGGAGCTGGACCGCTACCAGGGGACCGTGCAGTCCTTCTCCAGGATTGCGGTCCTCATGCACAACCTTCATAGGTGCTGCGATGGCCCCGAAGCCCCACCCCTCTACCTCGACTCCAACAGCTTCTACCGCCTCCTTTCGACCAGGGCAAACCCGGAGGGAAAGGTGTGGCAAGACCTTGGCCGCCTCCACAAGCTGGTCTCGGACAAGCTTTCAACCAGCAAGTTCAGTTCAAATGAGCAGCATTCCGCCCCCAAGCCAAGTGACATCGCGTACATGTTCACAACCATATTGGAGGGCCTGGATTTCCTTCTGGAAAACCCCGGGATAAAGGATTCCGCCATGAGGGCAATGCAAAACTACAACGCAATGAAATCCCCATCCGGCTCCGGGGCATTCAGGGAGATTTTCACAATGTGCATGTTCACCCGCATGGAGGACCTCGAGCGCCACGGCGCCCTCTACAAGAGCATACTGAATGATGCCGACCCGATAAACTATGTCATAGCCCTCGAGCACCTGGGGAGAATATCCAAAATAAGCAACCCCCGGGAAAGCGAAGCCCCCCGGCTCTCGGCCGAGGAGATAAGGGCGTTCGCTGAGAGCGAGGACGCCCCGTTCTGATTTGCTGCCCGGGCTATCTCTCCACGGTTGCGCTGTATGCGCTCCCATCCCAGGATATTTTCACGCCCTTCCCCTTGTAGTTCTCAAGCACGGTTATGTTCCGCACCCCTCCCAGCACTGCCGCGTTCTTCAGCGACTGCCTGGAGTTGGTCCAGTCGCTCGAACTGCCGCTTATCACTATAACCTCCGGCCCGGTCTGGTCGATGACCCAGTTGATTTCGGTGAGCCCCGCGCCCATCCCGTGGTTGGGCCACTGCACTATCTGGCACGGCCCGCTTTTCTGCGCCACAACCTGCTGGCTCCCCAATATGTCCCCGGTCAGGAGCACGCAGAACCCCCTGTCCTCTACTTTCAGGACCACGCCGTCGTTGTTGATGTCAAAGAACCTTCCGCTCCCCTTTATCGGGTTGAGCACTGTTATTTTTATCCCGTTTATGGTTCTCTGGTCCCCCTCACCCACAATTGTTACCTTTTCCGCCCCGAGCCCGTCCAGATAGGCCGTGTAATCCGCGCTCCCCTCCTCAGGCCTCCATATCTCCCCGAACTTGAACCTCCCGGAGACATACTCAAATCCACCGGTGTGCTCCGGGTCGTCGTTCGTCGAGACCACGAGCTCAAAATCATCCACCCCCCTCTCCAGCAGCATCGTCACCAAATCCTGCCTCTTTTCCACCGGGCCGGCGTCCACAAGGATGTCCGCATCCCCCTTCTTTATGAGGATTGCGTCCCCCTGCCTGTCCCCATAGCCGACATTCAGGAAATATACATACATGTCCGTATTCGGGGTTTCCGCATATTGCGTGGCCGGGACCGTTGGGCCGGTTCCGCCCTGGCTGACTACCGTCCCCTCCCCCTCGCCCACCACAAGGTGCCCGCCCTGCACCGGGGGCGGCTCCTGCGTGGCCGGGGGCTGCTGCCCCTGCGGCTCGCCGCCTATGCAGCCGAACGCAAGCAAAAACACCAAACCAAATGCAATCCATTTCATGCCAGCCATCCAAAACACCTATCTTATCAACTTCCCCCTAGCGTCCTCTAATTGTGCTCTGCCAACATCCTGCTTCCTCCTCAGCTCCGGCATCAGCGCGCCTGAGAAATGCAGGGGCCCAACTTCCGCGAATATCATCTCCATGAACCCGAATATCCTTTCCGCCTCCCCCCTCTCGCCCTTCCTCAAATGGTCGAACATCCTCCTTTTCAGCTCGCCCATGCAGTCCAGGAGCCCGTCCACATATGATTCGTCCCCCACGCCCACCTCCTCCTGCGAAAGGATTTTCCCGTCCCGCGCTATCCCAAGGTAAACCATCCCCTCCGCATATTCCGCGTTCGGATGTGACATCCTCTTCTCCATCCCGGAGGCCTCCTTCCCCATCCCCTCCAGGATGCGCCCCGCCTCCGCAAGCAATTTCTCCGCCTCTTCAAAATTGCCAAGGTGCACCTCCTTTATCGCCTTTGCGCAAAGGCGCACCGCCTCCCTTTCCTTCACAATGAGCGAATCCAGCCGCCTTTCCTTCTCCAGCAGCCTCTTTTCTATATCCGAAACAAGCCCCATGCATAAATCTCCGCAGTCTCTTTTTTAATTGGTTCCATCCATTACTGCATCCGGGTGCCAGCATGATAGTCCTTAACCTCAAGAATTACCCAGAATCATTCTCCCGCTGCCTCGAACTGGCGGACGCCGCCGCCAAGGTCTCCCATGACACGCGGGTGCGCATAATCATCTGCCCGCCGCCCACCCACCTCTACCGCGCCGCCTGCGTGTATGCGGACGTTTTCTCCCAGCACGTTGACCCCCTTGAGCCGGGCGCACGCACGGGGTTCATACTTCCCTCCGGGATAAAGTCCGCCGGGGCCAAGGGCTCTTTGGTAAACCACTCCGAGCACCGCATAGGCACGGAAAACGTGGGAAAAACCGTTTCCATCCTCAAGCAGAACGGCCTGGACTCGATAGTCTGCGGCGAGAACGCCGCAGAGTGCGCCGAGCTCGCAAAGTTCGGCCCGGACTGGATTGCGGTGGAGCCGCCCGAGCTAATCGGCTCAGGCATCTCCGTCTCCAAGGCAAAGCCCGAAGTGATAAGCTCAACGGTTGAGGCGGTGAATGCCTCCAATCCCGCGGTAAAGGTCCTCTGCGGCGCGGGAGTCTCCACAAGGGAGGACGTGAAGAAATCCCTGGAACTGGGCGCAAAAGGCGTGCTCCTCGCCTCCGCCTACGTAAAATCAAAAGACCCGGTCAAGTTCCTTCAGGAGTTTGCGGGAGCATTCTAGCCGTGGAATATCGGCCTCAGGGACAATTCCTTGGGCAAACTGAGCCGCTCAAACGGCTTGTTTTCCGTAATCTTCCTTATCTCCGCGGCCAATTCCCCAGCCGCCATTTCCTTCTTCTCCCCGGTCTCACGAACAGTGACCGATAATTTGCCTGTCTCAATCTCCTTGTCCCCGACCACCGCAACATAGGGGACCCAGTCCTTCTCCGCCTGCCTTATCTTCTTCCCAAGAGACTCCTCCCTGTCGTCTATGTCCGCCCGCACCCCTTCAAAAGAACCAAAGAGTTTCCCCGCATATTCCACATGCTTCTCGGAAATCGGGATAATCCTGACCTGAGTCGGAGAAAGCCAAAGCGGAAGCATCGCCTTCTCCCCGCGTTCCATCCTCATCGCCTCCTTTTCCAGCAACGCATACACAACCCTTTCCAGGCTCCCTGAAATGGACGCATGCGTTATCACGGGCTTCTTCTTGCCCCCATCCTCATCCACGAAATTTATCCCGTATGTATCCGCGTTCTCCACATCAATCTGCACAGTGGTCAGGGCAGAGGCCTTGTCCATGGAGTCTATGAAATTGAACTCAAATTTGGTGATGAAATACGCATACCTCTCGTCAAACATCTCGACAAGGACAGGCTTCCCAATCCTCTTCACCATCCCCGCATACCATCCCTTGTTCTTCTCGTAGAAATCCGCCTCTATCCTGAAGCCGACCTCGGCCTCCTCAAAAAGCCCGACAGAGCCCAGCCAGGACATCCCCAGCCCCAGCTGCCTCTCGAATTCCTCCTGCGCCTGCGGAATGTCCCTGCAGAAGGCGTGCATGTCCGGCATCGTGAACGCCCGCAACCGTTTCAGGCCCGCAAGCTCCCCGCCCTGCTCGCGCCTGAATGAATATTTTGTAAGCTCATACATCTTCATAGGGAGGTGCCTGTGCGAAATCACCATCCCCGTGGCCATCAAAAACTGCCCGAAGCAGGCCGCGAACCTCAAAAACAATCTCTTCTCGTCCGAAAGAACCACATATTGCCTTGCAGGGAAGCGGTCCAGATACTTCTTAAGAGTCGGATGCTCGAAATCATACATTATGGGCGTCTCAACCTCCATCGCCCCGTAATCCACGCAGAAGTCCGTGATGCTTTTCTCCAGTATCTTCTTCACCAGCCGCCCGTTCGGATACCAGCGGAAGTTCCCCTGGTCGGTGCCCGGCTCATAATCCACCAATTCATGCTCCTTCATTATCTTTATGTGCGGAGGCTCCTTGTCATAAGCCCTTACCTTTTTCGTCTCATACTCAATGAACTTCCGTAGCCCCTCGTGCCCCTTGTAGTTGAACTTCCCGTGCTCCACCAGCTTCCCTTCCGGGGTCAAAACATAGAACCTGCTCTTGAGCCCCGCCTCCTTCTTGAGCGAATCCGAAACCCTTTCCCCAGCCAAACCCACGGCCCCTTTCCCCCCAGCCTTCCCAAAGGGGGAGAACACGCGCGAAAGCTCGCTCAGGGGGTGCCCCTTCGCGGCGACCGTGAATTTCTTGTAGTGCCCGAAAGGCGCCCTCAGCACGTTGAAGCCCCGTTCCTTGAGCGCGCCCTCCATATCCTTGAGCAGCTGTATCGCATGCGAAGGCGAGGACGGCTCGCTCCCGAAAAGGAGGTGGGCGTACGGGTAAAGCATCACGTTTTTGCATTTCACCTGCGATGCGACCTGCTCAAGGTCGTCCACGGCCTGCTGGGCCACCCCGGCAATATCCGCCTCGTCGCCCTTCTCAACCGCTATGCGGGCCCACAGGGCGTCGTCCATCCCGCCCCTCTCCATCTCCTTGGTTATCTCCTCCGCAACCTTGGTCTTGCGGAAAGTCTCGAAAGACACCCGGTCCACGTGTATTATGAGTTCCTTCATTTCACCCACCAGATGTAACCATGGTTACAATCAGGCCGCCCCCGCAGCCCCCTCATCACCAACACCCTGGATTATCGCCGCATACGCCGGCCTCGATATGAGCAGCCCAAGCAGCGAGCCCAGCATCGTGGATATCGCAAACCCTATGATCTCCACCATCCCGGAGAACAGCAGGGGCACCATCGCGAACACCGCCACGGCAACCGTGGTTGTGACTATCTCGAAAGCCCTCCCCAGCTTCTCCTCCTTCGTCCCGCCCTTTTTCAGCAGCTCGTCCGTAATCACTATCTGCGCGTCCACACCCACCCCAATCGCCGCGATTATCCCCGCCATCGCCGCGAGGTCTATGGTGAACGACCCCATTATCGAGAGCAGTATTATCATCTCGGAGAAGCTTATCACTATTATCGGGAAAAGTATGCTCATCTTCCTGTACCTCAATGAAACCAGCACCGATATCGCAACCAGCGCCAGCCCGAGCCCTATCATGCTCAGCTTCAGGAACTCCTCTCCCAGCGGCGCAGGTATCACGGTCTTGGACCCTATCGATATCTGCACCGGGAGCGCCCCCCCTTTCAGTATGGACTCTATCTTCCTTGCGCTTTCATAGGCCGCAATGGCCTTCTCACTTCCACTTCCTGGCGAAACCCCCCCAATCCTGAAATTATATGCAGGTATCCCGGTCGTTATGTCCGGGGAAAGGCTCGGTGATGAAAGCAGCCCAACCGCCTTCCACTCGTCCACTATGTATTCCTGCGTGTCCTCCCTGAATATCATCTTTGGCCCGACACCATCCTCCGCAACACTAACCTGGAACCCCTTGGCCCTCAGCTCCGCGCCAATCCTCCTTTCCAGCCCCTCCGACACTATCGCCTTTGTCTGGTTGGTGGCAGGCACAAGCCCGTCCAGGCTACCCTCATAAACAAAAAGCCCTATGGCATTCCCTTCCAGCGCAAGCGCGCCCCTCATCGCAGAAAGCGCCCCTGCCCGCTCCAGCACCGGCTGCTCACCGCGCAGCTCGTCCCACTCCGCGACCAAAACGGCATCGTTCGGCCTGTCCAGGAACATGTACACCGGGTAATACGCCTTCCCCTTCACCGCCTCGGCGAAGGTCTCCGCGCCCTCCCGGTTCACCGAGAATCCGACACCCCAGTCCTCCCCGTGCATCTGCGCGGATGAAAGCTTGTATATTGTCCCAGGGAGTATGTATTCCCCCCTCATCGCCACCTTCCCGTCCACTATCCCGGTATAAACCCCCTGCTGG
>JAKQHW010000001.1 GCA_029557835.1 Microcaldota archaeon | reverse complement strand
GCTGGGGGGTCGGAACGAGTCACAACCCCACAATTGATGGGGGGTTATGAGTACGCTAGAGAGAAGGGGGCCCTCCCCCTTCCTCTTGCAGCGGCCGTAGTCTAGCGGTAGGATACTAGATTGCCAATCTAGCGACCCGGGTTCAAATCCCGGCGGCCGCATCCTAATTGATTAGATTTAAGAAAATGAGTGGAGTATAACATTCATAAAAACCTCTAGCCGAGGTCGCATAACCCGGCAGTGCACCGGTCTCGAAGCTGGCTCAAGCCGAAATGGGTAAGAGCCGTGTGAAAACCGGCTCCGCAAGGAATTGCAGGTTCAAATCCTGCCCTCGGCGTCCTCATTCATTTTAATAAAATGATGGGAGAAAAATTGCGTAAGGAGTACGAGTAAAGAGTGACGAAGTGAAGTTGGGTGGGGGTCAGGAGGACCCTCAAACTGGGGGGAGGCGCTCCTCCCCGCGGTTCGGTGCCTCGGTAGCTCAGCGGTAGAGCGCTCGCCTCGTAAGCGAGAGGTCGGGGGTTCAATCCCCCTCCGGGGCTTGGTCAGATCTTCTTTCTTAAATCAACCGAGAAATCAAAGAACCCCCATTTGCGGTAAATGCCGAGCGCCCTTTTGTTGGAACCGTGGGCACCAATGCAAACATGCTTCAGGCCCTTCTTCCTGAACCATCTAAACGCTTCGTTTTTGAATCTTGATGAGATATTCTTTCTCCTGTAAGCTGGCGAGACGTAAAGGTCACTCATGCAACCCATTTTGTTTATCCGGTAGACCGGATTGGACTTCTTTACATAGTTAAATGAATAGCCTACCGGCTTGTTGCCATCTTCTGCTATAAGCACGAGCCCGTCTGGCGAGCGAATCCATTTGAGAATCCACTTCCTCCACAGTGATTCGGCATTCCTGACCATAGCCGTGAATTCTTTCCTAGCCGGGTTATTTGCTGCAAGAATAGTATGGTACTGGGTAAGGTCTCTCCACATGGGTGCAAGCAACCTCATGTCGCTTGGGCGGGCTTTCCTGATAACTACTTGCATGCGGGATTGTTCTAATGCGAGGATTTAATCTTTTCCGGTAACGGAACGAGAAGGCGTAAGGAGTGCGTTCAAAGCATTGCGAAGTGAAGTGGGGGAGGGTCAGAATGACCGGTAAAAATGGGGAGGGCGCTCCCTCCGCGTTTTTCCGAGCGAGAGGTCGGGGGTTCAATCCCCCTCCGGGGCTTGTCGCCAAATCGCGGGCCAACGCAGACTTATCTCTTTTTATGTTTTCACTGGCAAAACTGGAAGGGGTCCTAATGCTCAACTATTCAAGGCTCAGGGAACTGCAGCGCTCGGAGATGCAGAACGCGGAGCTTGCGAAGCTTGAGGATGGTTTCTATTCGGAACTGAGGGCTTTCCTGGAGGCCAGGGAGGCCGAGGCCAGGGCGACCCAGAACCTGCTCGTGATGAAGGAATGCGAGAACGTGAGGAGGATAGCGAAAGCGGTGATAAACAAGAGGATGGAGAAGATAGTGCTGGTGTCGATAAGGGGCAGGGACGAGGTGCCGGGGCTCACCCAGGAGGAGAGGGAGTTTCTTGCGAGGCTGCGCGATGTGGTGGGGGAGAGGGAGGCCGCCATGATCGGTTTCATGGGGGAGAAAAGGTGCGATGGCAATACGGATAATATTAAAAGAATTAAGTTCGTAAAGGATATAAGCCCCTACAAGGGGCTGAACGAGAAAGTCTACGGCCCGTACAAGACCGGGGAGGAGGCTGAACTGCCCGGTGAAGAGGCGCAATGGCTTCTTAAGGAGAAGATGGCCGAGCTCCTTAGATGAGGATTGAAAGGTGGATCTGATGGAATTCCCAAAAGAGATAAGGACGTACTGCCCTTCATGCAGGAAGCATTCTGTGATGAAGGTGAAGATTGCGAGCAAGGGCAGGGCGAGGAGCCTTGCGGCCGGGACTAGGAAGCACGAGAGGAGCCTGCTGGGGCACGGGGGGAAGAGGAAGGGCAAGAAGACCGTGAAGAAGCAGGGGAAGAGGCAGAAGCTCATGCTCACATGCAAGGTGTGCAACAAGAGCGTGGAGAAGGTGCTCAGGGGGAGGACCAAGAAGAAGGTCGAGCTGAAGAGATGATTGGATGGCAAAATTCATGAGGGTCAAGTGCGAATGCGGGAACGAGCAGATGACTTCTGAGACCGCGTCCACGAGGGTCAAGTGCAGGGTTTGCGGGAAGCCGCTCGTGGAGCCGAAGGGCGGGAAGGCGGTGGTGGTGGGCGGCACCATCGTGGCTGAGATGGACTGAGGAATAGGATGGCACTTCCGAGAGAGGGCAGCCTGGCCATTGCGGTGGTCAAGAAGATAATGCCTTATGGCGCTTTTTGCACGCTTACAGAATATGGGGATGTAGAGGCGTTCATGCACGTTTCCGAGGTGGCGCCTAGATGGATAAAGAACATACACGAATTCCTCTCCGAGAAGCAGAAGCTGGTCGTGAAGGTCCACCGGGTTGACCCCGGGAAGGGGCAGGTGGACGTCTCCCTGAAAAGGGTGAACGAGGACGAGAGGAAGAGGAAGCTGGAGAATGTGAAGAAGGAGACCAGGGCGATGAAGCTGCTCCAGGTCGCGGTCAAGAACTCGAAGGCGAAGAAGGGCTTTGAGGAACTGAGGGGGGAGATAGAGAGGGAATACGGGGCCCTGTACCCCTTCCTGGAAGCGGTGAGGGACGAGGGGGACGCGGCGTTCGAGGGGCTGGACATAGACAAGGGGCTCAGGAAGGAGCTGGAGGGGCTCATAGTAAAGTACGTGAAGAAGCCTGTCACGGACATAGCGAGGGTGTTCAGCATCGCCTGCTACGAGTCGGACGGGGTGCAGGTGGTGAAGAGGGTGCTGGAGGGCGCCGAGGCGCACTATCTGGGTGCCGGAAGGTACATGATGAAGCTGCAGACCGAGGACCCGAAGGCAGGGGAAAAGGAGATGAACAGGCGGATTGCGGCGATAGAGAAGGGGCTGAAGGGGAAGGACTGCGTTTTCTCAGTTGAGCCATCATGAAAAGGATGGGGAGATGCCGCGTTTGCGGCGGATATACGGTGAGGGAGGAGCATTGCGGGGAGAAGGCGGCCCCGGCCCACCCACCACCTTATAATCCTAATGACCGTTATGCAAAATACAGGAGGGCGGAGAAGGGGTTTTTATGATTGAAACGGCCATAATAGAGAAGCACGGGGTTGGCAGGCTGAAGGACCCGGTTATGGTGACCGGGCTGCCTGGGATAGGCCTGGTCGGGCAGGTGGTCGCCAAATACATGATCAAGAAGCTGGGCGGGAAGAAGATGGCGGACCTATACTCCCCGCATTTCCCGCACCAGGTGCTGATGACGAAAAAGGGCGGGATGAGGCTGCTCAAGAACAAATTCTACCTGATAAGGCTGAAGAAGAGGGATCTGATAATCGTGGTCGGGGACGTGCAGGCGATAACCGGGGACGGGCAGTACGAGGTGGCCGGGAAGATACTGGATTACGCCCAGAAGCACAAGGTGCGGGAGATAATCACGATAGGCGGGTACAGTTCCGGGAAGATGAGCGGGGAGAAGAAGGTCTTTGCGGCAGCGAACAGCGAGAAGGTGATGAAAAGGCACAAGGATGAGTTCGTGTTCGGGGAGACCAAGGGCTCGATAGTCGGGGTCGCGGGGCTGCTGCCAGCGCTTGCGCTCATAAGGGGGATTGACGCGATGTGCGTGATGGGGGAGACGCACGGGAGCTACGTGGACCCGTCCTCCGCAAAGGCGGTGCTGGAGAAGCTGGCGAAGCTCTTTTCGTTCAAGATAGACATGGAGCAGCTGGAGCAGGAGGCGAAGGAAAGGGAG
Source organism: Microcaldota archaeon (assembly GCA_029557835.1). Taxonomy (GTDB): domain Archaea; phylum Micrarchaeota; class Micrarchaeia; order Anstonellales; family Bilamarchaeaceae; genus CAIXOA01. Next base: position 4,932 of record JAKQHW010000001.1, on the reverse strand, counting down.
AAGATGATAAAGAAGATAGAGGGTGAGATAGAGAAGCAGGCCGCAGGAGGCAATAAAGACATTACGTACATAAGGTGAATGCATGAAAGGGCAGGTTTCGGCCGAGATGCTGATATTGCTTGCGGTGGTCATAGCGATTGTCGCTATTGCGGCGGTCTCCATGATGGACGCGGCAAAGGCGAGCAGCGAGGCGGTCGGGGAGAGGACCCAGGACGTGCTGGCGCGCACGGGCGGGGTGGCAGGATGCGCGGCCTGCACCTACTCCGCGGACTGCGAAGTTGGGTATAGGTGCGTGGACGGCTGCTGCAGGCAATGAGCATGAGGGGCCAGGCTAGCGCGGAGTATCTTCTTTTGCTGGCAGTCGGGATTGCGATGCTGGCGGTCTCAATCGCCGCGCTCTCCGCGATAAGCGGGGCGGAGGGGAAGGTGCATGCGCTTGAGAAGGCGCGGATTTTTGCGGGCGGGATCGGGAGCGTTGCGAACGAGGTCTGCGCCCTGGGGGACGGGAATTCGAGGGCTTATCCTTTGGAAAAGGCGTGGCTGGAGTGCTCCGGGAGAACAATAAGCGTGAGGGTGGACGGGGGGAACGCATCCTCTGTTGTGGAGAGCTGCGGGGTGGAGTGCGGCGGGGCATATGAGGGGGAAGTGAGGGTCTGGAATTCGCGCGGGGTTGTGGGGATAGGCTAGGCAGGCCTTATGAATTCCGCGAACTCGGGGTGGACCTTCCTAAGTTCCTCAAGCATCTCTAGCGCTAATTCGCGGATTGTGAAATGGGCGAATGGCGCGCTCCTCAATTTTATGAAGGTGGCGAGCTCGCGGAGGTTCATGGTCGCGAGGACGCGGCGGTAATGCGCGTTAGTGGCGATGTAGCCGGCTGCGAAGGGGTTGGATCCCTCTATCATCGAGAAGCATTCCGTGCTCTCCTTCATCGCATCGGAGAAGTCCTGCTTCATGCCGCACTTCTCAATGGCCGGCGGGACGCGGTAGCCCAGGGAGACCGTGGGCTCCTGGGCTGAGACGGTGAGCATCCTGTGGCGCTTGAATTCGTAATAGGCGCCCTGGTCCATCATGAGGTCGAAGGTGTAGGTGATGTGCTCGAGCTCGCGGACCGGCTTGAGGCCCTCGGGGAAGCGGGAGGAGACGGACTTGAATATCTCCATCGCGGGCGAGGGGCTGGAGGACCTTACGTGGGAAAGCGCGTCCTCGTATGAAAGGGTGCCCCAGCGGTAGAGGATTGAGGCCGCGGCGCCCTCGAGGGCGCCCTTGTCGTAGCGGATGAGGGTGGCGTGCTTCCTTCCGGGGGGGGATTTGAGCGGGAGGAACCTTTTCCTGGAATCCTGCTGGAAGGAAGCGAGGGATGGGTTCTCCCCGGCCCTCCTGAGGAGGGTGGGGAACACCTGGGCCCCTGCCTCCCTGAGCCTTTTTCCGGCCTCCCGGACCTCCGAGAGGGGGCTGGAGAGCATCTTTACCACCGCGTATTCGAGGACGCGGGCGTTCATCGTCATGCCCACGTTGGCGAGCGTCGCGTTGGGGAGGAGGAAGCGGGCGCTGTCCATCGCCAGGATGCGCATCTTCATCTCGTGGGCCTTCTCCCTCCCTGGCTCGGGGCGGGATTCTGAGGAATGGAAATCCACGAGGGCGGAAAGGGATTTCTCGTAGGCCTCGAAAAGGCGGTCGAGGGCCTGGGAATATGCGCGCTCGAGCCGGGTGCCTGCGATTTCCCCGGGGAGGTGGGTGTTTGCGCGGCCGAGCTTCTGGTAGCGGGTGGACTTCTCGGTGTATGAGCCAAGGCGGTTCGCCTGGATGGATTCTATTGCGAGGCGGGAGATGTCCTCTGCGGCGAGGTGGGCGACCGCGTGCTCCGCGACGCTCGAATGGCCGTAGCCGACCACCCACTTCTCGTGGAATTTTGAGGAGGAGTCCTCGCTGAGCTCGGCTGCGATTTTGTCGAAAGGCTCCGGGGAGCGGCTCGTCTTGGCGAAGGCGACGGAGACCACCTCCTCGGAGAATCCCTTTAGCGGATATATGCGCATTTCCGGCATGAAATCAACCTGTCATGAAATCCTTTGCGAATTTGCCTGTGGGGAACACCAGCCCGGAGGAGGAGCGGACCGGGAGGCCCAGCTCGTTTGCGACCTTGAGGGCCTCGGTGAGCGGGAGCGTTATTTTTCTCTCTGGGGAGAGCACGGGTATCTCCCCGAACGCGGTCTTTTCCCTGCCCAGGATGAAGGTGTGGAGCTGGAGGATGCCGGCGATTTTGATGTGGGCCTTTGCCGAGCCCTGCTTCAGTATGCCGGGGTTCATCTGCCCGCCTCCGCAAACGCGATTTTCCTTTTGTGCTTTCTTATTGTGACCGGGGTTCTCTCCCTGAGCTGGACCAGCTGCTGGCCGTCTATCAGCAGGTGGCATGGCTCGATGGCGGTTATCTGGATTTCGCGCTGGGCGGAAACCACCATGGGGGCGAAGGAGCGCTTGTAGGGGGCCAGGGGTACCAGCTCGAACGCCTCGAGGGATTCGTCCATGGATGCGCCTCCGGCGGAATATGCGTGTGCGGTGGAGCCGGTGGGGGTTGAGGCTATGAGGCCGTCCCCCTGGAAGGAGCAGGAGCTCCCGCCTATGCTTATGCTAATGTTGAGCATCTTGTGGTCCCTGGAAAGGAACGCTGCCTCGTTGATTGCGAAGCCGGTTTCCTTGCCGCCTATGGATATGGAGAGGAGGATGCGCTCCTCGGCTTTCGGGTTCCGGAGGAAGGACTGCAGGAGGGGCTTCCAGTCTCCGCCGCGGGACTGGCAGATGTGGCTGCGGGAGCTGCCTATCCCGAAGATTGCGCCCTCCAGCTCGTTCTTGTGGAAAAGGATCGTGCCGTCGCCCCCGATGATGATGGTGAGGTCCGCCCCTTTTTCCACCTCCTGGACTTTTGAGGTTTTGAGGAATGCGGAAACTTCCTTTGCTGTCTTTGCGGCCCAGTCTTTTGTCTTGTTGTAGATGATTTTGGCCTTCATCCGATTACCTTCTGCGGCCCCGCCCGGGCTGCGGGATGGATTTCCATGGGTAGGAATAAAAAAGAAACTGGATGGGGTTTTTATTTTCTTCTGTGGGCATAATAGGAATGCTGGCCCCCACGCGTAAGGAGCACGCGCAAAAGAGTGATGAAGCGAAGTCGGGGGGAGGTATGATTACCCTAAAGAGAGGAGGGCGTGCAGAGCGTCCCTCGGTGAAGTTGGGGGGTCGGAACGAGTCACAACCCCACAATTGATGGGGGGTTATGAGTACGCTAGAGAGAAGGGGGCCCTCCCCCTTCCTCTTGCAGCGGCCGTAGTCTAGCGGTAGGATTTTGGCCTTCCAAGCCAACGACCCGGGTTCGAATCCCGGCGGCCGCATTTTGCTTTATTTTATAAACATTAGGGGACAATAAAGACAGGTTTTTGGGGGAGAATGGATGATTCCTAATATCTATAAGGGCGAATACCGGCTGCTTCTGGTATTTCCGCTGGCGCTCGTGGTGGCGGCGGTATTGCTGCTGCCCGGCCTAAAGCTTGGCGTTGATTTCAGGGGAGGGACGCTCATCACCATGCAGGCGCTGAACAGCCCGGATGCGGACCTGATGGAAAGCGAGCTTTTAGCCGCCGGTTTCGACGCGGATGTGAGGGTGTACGAGGGGGAGCTGGGGCGGACCGCGGAGGTGGAGGTGTCCCAGACCGACCAGATGGTTAGGGCCGAGGCGCTGAAGCGGGAGTTCGCGGCGCAGATTGAGAAGGTGGCCTTCCTGGAAGCAGAGTCGAACGTGAATGAAAGCGTGGCCGCAGAGTACATGGGGGAGAGGGCGAAGCTGGACGGGATGGCTGACGAGATGTTCGCGCTCGGGGGGCTGAACGCGGGGGCCTCAGCATACAGCAACCTGAACAGGCTGCAGGACAGGTTCAACGAGGCGTACATGAGGGTGAGCGACCTGCAGTTGGAGAGGGTTATGAAGATAGTGGACAGGCACATAGAGTATACGAGCAGGTCTGCGACCACGGTAAGCCCGGCGCTGAGCGAGCATTTCCTGGAGAAGGCGGGGATGGTCGTGCTGATGTCTGCTGCGCTGAGCGTGGTGATGGTTTTCCTTTTCTTCAGGACGCTCGTCCCGAGCATAGCTGTGATAACCGGGGCGTTCTGCGACCTGATAATTGCGCTGGGGGCGATGAGCCTTTTCGGGATTCCGCTGACGCTGCCGTCATTCGCGGCGCTGCTGATGCTGGTCGGGTATTCGCTTGACACGGACGTCCTGCTTACGATGAGGATGATGAAGAGGCGTGGGAACCCGCGCGACAACGCATTCGATGCGATGAAGACCGGGATGACTATGAGCATGACCGCCATAGTGGCGTTCTTCGTGCTTTTCGTGGTGTCCATGATAACGCATGTGTCCACGTATTATGAGATATCCGCGGTCGCGCTGGCCGGGCTGGTGGGCGACATTTTCGCGACGTGGTGCCTTAACGCGGTCATGATGATTTATTACAAGGAGAGGATGTCGGGTTGATGCTGATGGATGCCAAAATAATTATTGCGGCGCTTGCGCTCATTTTTGCGGCGGGGATATATGCGTACCCGGTCTTTTCCGGGCTGCTGCTCATGTGCGCGCTCATATTCTTCGGGGCGCTCTCCCATTTCTGGCACGGGAGGGAGCTCAAGCTCATGTGCCTGAGCGCGATAGTGCTGCTGAGCGTGTTCAACTTCGCAATCCACGGGCTGAGGTTCGGGATAGACTTCAGCGGGGGGACTAGGATACCTGTGGTGCTGGAGCAGCCGGCGCAGGGAACGGTGATGGACGAGATGGTGAATTCGATAAAAAAGAGAGCGTCAGCGTTCGGGCTAACCGAGGTGAAGGTGAGGGCCATAGGGGACACGCAGATAAACGTGGAGGTCCCTAGCTCTGACCCGGAGTTC
>JAKQHW010000054.1 GCA_029557835.1 Microcaldota archaeon | reverse complement strand
GCGCCTCCACCGCCTTCTCCCTAGGGACCCCGGCCTTTTCCATAACCAGGGATATATCCGCCTCGTTCATCTTCTCTTCCTTCCTTATTTTGCCGGAAATCTGGAAGGAGGACTGCCCTTGGGCGGTTATCTCCACTATCTGGGGCTCCTCGATTATGAGTTTTTCCTCCGCGCCCTCGATTATGACGCGGTCTGCGGGAATCTCCCTTGTGTTGATTCCCATCTGCTTCATCATCTTCGCCATCTGCTTTGGATCCATTCCGCCCAACATGACCTTCACCTCATTTCCGTTCGAGCATCAAATCCGCGTCTATTATCTCCGCGAATTTCTTCACTATTCGCCCCATCAGCTCTTCGCCGCGCTCCTTTGAAATGTTTTCCACCTTCCCGTGATGGCCTGATGGAAACACGTCGTCCGGGGTGGGGACCACCTCGCCGACATACGACCTGCATTGCTCAGGGATGGGTTTTGCGCGGAGGGAGCCCCCTGAGGCGAGCGTTAGGGACGCCTCGGCCTCGTCCGCGTGGCCGGCCTCCACATCTATAAGCGTCCACCATTCAACCACGCAAGCGCGGAACTCGTGAGAATCAGATAATTCGCGGAGCGCAAGCTTGACCGGGCCGGTGTTCCCCCCGTGCCCTATGATTACGAAAAGGCGGGTGAAGCCGTCCTTCAGAAGGGAGGAAAAAATGTCTTTTGAATAGCGGCGGAGGGTATCGAAGGAGATGGAGACCGCGCCCGGAAACCTTTTGAGGGAATAGAGGTAGCCGAAATTTACCTGGGGGAACAGGATTATTTCGCGTTCCTTTTCCAGCCTCTTCGCGAGCTCCCAGGGGATTAGGTTATCCACGGAGAGGGGGAGGTGCTTACCGTGCGGCTCCATCGCACCGAATACGAGAACCGCGGTTTTACCCGTATGCGATTTGAACTCCTCCCAGGAAACGTCCTGCGCGTACATGGGGCTACTCGAACACTTCCTTGAGCTCGCTCTTGCGGAACTCGATCCTACCCATCGGGGTGACCTCCTTCGCCTTGTTGAAGACGCGCGTCGCGAGCCTTCCGTACATAAGCTCGTCCATGAGCTCGTAGTAGGTGAACTCACGGGTGGACGCGGCCACCTCGCCCTCTATCGCGGCGCGGAGGTTGATCCTTTGTGTCTCGCTGATCTTGTCCTGGGTGACCGCGATGAGCTTGAGCCTGACCTCCTTGTCGTCCTTCGTCGCAACGTCCAGGACGGAGTGGAGCACGGTGCGCCTCCTCCTTATGAACGTGCGCATGTAGGATGGCGCGAGAATATGCCCGATCAGCTCGGTGTGCGCCGCCTTGCCCTTCACCTCCTTTATGCGGAAGTTTAGCGTGGTGTATAGGGCGCTCTGGGAGAATTTGCCCGTGAGCTCCCCGAGGCTTACCGGGATTATCCGGTTCACGAGAAGCTTCCCGTCTGACGCCATCACCTCTCCCAGCTCCTTGGAATCATATTTCTCCGGAGCGAGGACCTTGTACCATTCCTTGTGCTTTTCCGTTGGTTTTTTCCTTACCGCCATTGAGTCACCGTCACTTCACAAGCAGGGCCGCCGTCTCCGGGTCGTATTTCCATCCCGCTGGGAGCTTTCCCTTTTCCCGGTAGTACTTCGCGAGCCTGTGTATTTTCGATTCTACGTGCAAAAGCTTGACCTTGTTGTGGAGGTCGCCCTTGTTCGTGCGCAGGTGGCCCCTCATCCCGACCGCCCTTTTTATGAGGCTTATCAGGTCGTCCGGGAACTTGGGGGAGAGCTTCTCGTGCTCGAGGAACTGCCCCACGGTCATCCCCAGGTAGGGCCTTGCGGAGGGGACCCCGTATTCGTCCCTGAGCTGCTGCCCTATCCTCGCGGCGGGCACGCCCTCCTTGGCCAGCCGGGCGACTGCCTCCTTTATCTCCTCGGCGTTGTACGCCACCCATTCCGGCTTGGAAAGCACCTTTGGCCTCCTTGAGCCGGATTTCCCCCTTTTACCTGAATGCAATTTTGCCATTTTTTACCTCTGTCTGCCGGAGAGGAACTCCCCGAGCTTCTGCAAGGCCGCCGCGCGGTGGGAGAGGCGCCCCTTGAGGGAGGGATTCTCGGCGAAGGTCTTCTCCTCCCCCTCTGGAACGAATATCGGGTCGTAACCGAACCCGCCGCTTCCGCGGGGTTCCCCGGATATCGTGCCCCTCACCGAACCGGTGAAGGCTCTTGCGTGAATTCCATCCTCCGTGTATGCGGCGCAGCACCTGAATTCCGCGTCCCTAGGCTTCCCCTCAAGAAGGCGCATCATGCCTTCGTTGCCTATTTTACTGAGGGCCCATGCGGAATAGGCGCCTGGAAAGCCATTGAGGGACGGGACAAAGAGCCCCGAGTCCTCCACGAAGAGCGGCTTTCCCAGGAGGGAGAACGCACGGATTGCGCAATCCTCGGCTATCTCCTCCACCGACTCGCCCCTTTTCTCCTCTAATGGGATATTGGCGTGAACAATATTTATACCATATTTGTTTAAAATCTTTTCCGCCTCGGAAAACTTCCACCTATTCGATGTCACGAATGCCGGTTCCAAGAATGCACCGAAGGGTATTCGCCTGAAATGCTTTTTAAATGGTGCCGGGAGGGGCGGGTGAAGCTTTTTAACGGGGAGGGGAGAAAAGGCGCCCTATGAAAAAGGGCTCGACCAGGAAGGGGGGTGCGGGGAAGGCCGCGAAGAAGGCCGGGGCTGTGCTGGAGGAGGCCGCCCAGCAGGCGAAGGTGCCGAAAGAGGTGGTTGAGAGGAGGAAGCGCCTCATGAAGGAGGCGGAGGTGGCGCTCGGGCACGTGAACTCTTATCCGGTGCTCAGGGGCAGGAAAGAGGTGGAGGCGGCGAAAAGGCAGATAATGGAGTCCTATTCCAAGGGGGACGAGGTGGTCAGGCAGTTCATACTTTTCATAATACACGAGCACCTTTCGAAGGCGGCTAACATGCGCATGGTGGAGAATTTCGAATTCTTCAGGAAGATGATGGGCGAGAAGGCGGAGCCGCTCGAGGTGAGGAAAAATGTGTATAGGGCGATGTTCAACTATTCGGGCTCGCTGGAGGGGACGGCCGAGCTCCTGTTCCTCCTGGGGCAGATAGGGGACACGGGCGCGGCCAAGGTCATCTCGCGCCACCTCGCATTCTACATGAGCGGGGAACAGCAGGGGCTGCAGATGCTAAGGAACGCGGCGGTAGAGGCGCTGGAGGAGTGCGAGGCCATGTACGCGCTGGACGTCCTGCTTTCATATGCGAAGTATGCGGAGAAGAACGAACGGTTCGTATTCGCGCTGAGGGGCTGGGAGGAGAAGGTGCGCAAGAGCCAGCTGGGCGAGGAGGAGAAGGGGGAGTACATCTCGGCGATAAACGGGCTTATGATGGTCAGGAAGGAGAGGGATGTCCACTATGGATAGACGGGAAGTGCGAGCGTGGAGTCGCAGTTCACGGTTTCCGAGAAGAAGCCTGCCGTGAACAGCTTGAGGTAGCCGATTACCGGTATTCTCCCGACCACCTTCCCCTTGTACTGCAGGTCGCGCGGAAGGGAGTTGCCCATCTCCCTGGAATAGCTGTACTCCTGTATGTCGAGGACGGGATTGTTGTCCCCCTTGGCCATGTAATATGTCGAGCCGCCGGAGCTGATTTTGAAATAGGTGCGGTGGATTATGTCGCCCGCCAGGGAATAGAGGTCCCCTTCAGCCGGGCCGTACACTATCGTGTCGTGCGCGAGGTTGGGGCGGAACTCCACGCCGCGGAACTTTATGTGCGTGAGGCACGGGGTGGAATAAGACAGGCGGTTCTCCCTGCTTTCACGCATGCACGTCCCATAATGGAATGAGAACGGGCCCCTCGTCTCGTAGAAGGATGATGGGGAGGAAAAGAATTCCCTGCACACCGGGTCGGAGGGGTACTGGGCGCAGTATGTGTACAGCGAGCCCTTGAGGGAAATGGTGGAGCCGCTTGGCAGGTGCACGGACGGGTGCCCGTTTAGCTGCGCGAGCTCCTCAGGAGTTATCTCCACCTCGTAACCCGCAGGCGCGGAGCCCTGCACGAGCACCATGTCCCCCCGCTCTATGTTCGGGAGCATGCTGCAGGATACGACCGCGTTGAGCGGGACCGGAGTCTGCATCACCACCATCGCCGCGAACCATATCGCCAATATCGCGATGAGGGAAACCAGGATGTCCTTGAGCTCATGCTTGAGCCCGTGCTTCCTTATCCCGTGCCTGATTTCGAGCGCAACTATGAGGATTATCTCGAGGAGGACAAGTATCCCGAATATGGGGTTCTTGGTGAAGACATAAAGCGCGAGGGTTATGCCGATGAGGGCGAACTGGGCCACCCAGTCGGTGGAGAGCCGCTCGGCTATCCCTTCGGAAGGTTTCGCGTCCCCGGGCGGCCTGCTCCCCATGCGGATGCACGCCTCACTTTCCCTTCGGGAGCGATTTCCTGAAATCGGCGACCTCCTCCCTTATCTCGTCAAGGGTTTCGGAGACGACGGAGGCGGCCTTTCCGGAAGAGACGCGCACGTATATGAGCGGGTTGGAGACTATGGGGTGGGCGACCTTGTACGAGGCGAACTCCACCTCCTTCTTCCCGTTAAGCCGGGTTGTGAGAAGCTCGGCGAGAGTGTATTCGCCGCCGACTATCTCGAATTCCAGTTCCTTGTCGGAAGATGAGATTATTTTTAGTTCCACCCAAGCACCTCAGAGGTTAATCTTTCCGAAATCCCTATAATCGTTTGCGAGCTTGCGCCTTTCGCGGCCCTTGCATAGCGGGCACACCAGGTCCTTCCCCTGCCTGTCAAGGGGCGACTTGTCCCTTGCGCAGAACGCCTTTATCACCCCATATTCCGGATAGGAGGTGGTGAGCATCGCCGTGTCCCCGTCCACGTCAATCACCTTCGCGCGCACGAGGTCCCCCACCTTGACCGCGTCCCGCATGGAGCGGGTGTATTCCTTGGAGGCGTTCTTCACGAGTATCTTCCCGTCCGGGATGCCCGCGAACTTCCCCTCTTCGCTCTTCTCCGGGAGTATCCCCAGGATGGCGAAGTTCTCGAACACGCTGAGCACGACGCCATACACGATGCTGCCCCGCTCTATCTGTATCTTCCTGAAGCGCGTCTTCAGGCCGCGGGACTCCTCGTCCAGGACGCCCATTGTCGAAGCGTAAACCTCGTCCTTTTCCGTGTAGGTGGACGCGCCCTCCGCGTACACCTCCCCTGGGCCGACATGGTCGCCCGGGAGCAAAATCGTTTTGCCTTCCATACAATCCACTCAGTAGAATGTGGAATTAGGTTGATAACATTTAAAAAGAATGCCGGAGAGGATTGTGCGATGGTAAAGCCAATACTCGTGCTGTGTATAGACCGGGACAACGACCTCTATGAGAAGGCGAAGGTCAGCGGGCCGCTCATCGGGAGGGAGGAGAACCTGGAAGCGGCCACGAAGCTGGCGCTGGCCGACCCGGAGGACACGGACGCCAACTCCATATTCTCGGCGATAAGGATATACGACCAGATGAAGGCGGAGAAGAAGAGCGTGGAGATAGCGACGCTCACCGGGCACAAGAAGCTGGGCTACAAGGCGGACCTGGAGATAAGCGGGCAGCTGAACAGGATACTCGCGGAGATACCCGCGGAGAGCTGCGTGTTCGTTTCGGACGGGGCCTCGGACGAGGAGATAATGCCCATAATCCGCTCCCGCATAAAGATAGACTCGACAAAGATAGTGGTGATGAAGCAGGCGAAGGAGCTGGAAAAGACCTATTTTGTCATGCTCGAGAAGCTCAAGGACCCGTATTATGCGAGGATAATATTCGGGGTGCCGGCGGTGCTGCTCCTGCTGTTCTCGGTTTCGAGCATCCTCGAGCTGGGATGGAAGCCCGTGGGCGTGCTTGTGGGCCTGTACCTGCTCATGAAGGGGTTCGGCATAGAGGAGCACTTTTTCGGGCTGGGGAGGGAGTTCAGGTTCTCAATAGAGAAGACCAGCTGGCTCGCGTACATATCCGCGTTCGCGCTGCTGCTCATATCCTTTTGGGCGGCGCATGAGGCGTATGTGGATTCGTTCGAGCTGGGGCTCGACGGCGGGAAGACCGTCGCATACGTGCTCAAATCCATGCTTTTCCTTTTCCCGTGGATGCTGCTGCTCATAATCGGGGGCAAGGCGATAGACGCGATGGCGGAGAACAGGAAATTCATAATCACGAGGTATGCGCTTTACGCCGTGGCGGTGCTCCTGAGCGCGATGATATTGAGCATAGGGACGCAGTGGGTGCTGAACCTGGACGAACCATACGTGGGCTTCGGGGACTTCCTCCTCTCGATAGCGGTGGGGATGGTTGTGGGGTACGCGTCCATAACGCTCATAGGGATGATAAGGAAGGCGAGCGTCCTGTCCATGAAGCTTGAGGGGAGGGAAGTGATAAACGAGAACGGGAACTTCATCGGCCGCGTGGTCGGGGTCGACCCCAGGAAGGAGCAGCTTGTCCTGCAGAACCAGCTGGGCAGGAAATTCAACCTTGCGTTCAGGCACATCTATTCAATAGAGGAAAGCATATTCGTGAGGTCCTAGCGGGCGAACTGGCGCCTTATGTCCGAGAGA
>JAKQHW010000049.1 GCA_029557835.1 Microcaldota archaeon | reverse complement strand
TAAGGCACCACCAGCTTCTTGGTGATCGAGAATACCTCATACAGCCAGTCGTATATGTGGAGGACGTAGGTGTCCTTGTTCACAAGTTCCTTGTCGTTCACCCATCCGGGGTCCTCGCACGTCCAGTTCCCTATGAGCATCTGGTAGTTCGGGGTGAGCGTCCCGTTGTATGCGATTGTGAGCGGCGAGCCGGAGCAGGTGGGCGAGGTGTAGGCGTTGATTATTATGCGGTAGTCGCCCACGTATGTGTCCACCCCTAAATAGGAATAGTCGGTGTAGAGCTTGTTGCAGGTCGGAATTGAGGTGAACTGTGCGTGCCCTGTCCCGTTCCCGTATGCGATTCCCCTGGAGAGGCTGCTTACCCCCCTCAGGGTCCCTGAGTTGTTCCATACCTGCGTGGGGATGAAGGGGTTGAGCCCGTTGTATTCCGTTATCATGTAGCAGGCGTTGGAGACGTAGTTCCCGTTGGAGTCGTTTATGAAGAGCGTTATGTTGTAGGGGCGGCCCCAGTATGGGAAGGTGTTGGTGTAATTTTCGTCTATCCAGACGTGGAGGTAGTATGCCGGCGCCACGGTCACCGTTGTGGATGCGACGTTGTTCTCGTTGCATTCCGCTATTATGTTGGTTGCGTCCGCCATCGTGGTGAAGGTGTATGTTCCGGACTGGCCTGTGGCGGAGAAGGAATAGTTCCTTGTTGTTGATTGGCCCGGGTTGAGGTTCTCTGTGACTATCCAGGAGGTTTGGGTGAAGTATCCACCGGGGCCCGAGACGTTGAGCGTCACGTTGAAGTCCGTTGTCACGCCCACATTCCCGTTGTTGGTGATTGTGATTGTGATGTTGCTTCCCTGGCCGTAGGAGATGGAGGACGGGTTTGCTGAGATGCCCGGGGTGAGGTCCGCGCCTATGCATATCGGGTCGCCCAGCCCGTCCACCACCACGAACCTGCGGTATATCACCGAGTCGCTGGTGGGGCTTCCCAATGCGAGGAGCGCGGGGAGCTGGGAGCTGGAGTTGATTATTTCCGCATCCGAGCACTGTTCCCCTGAATCGTCCGAGCAGAGGGCTATGAGCATGCTCCTGCCTGTTGCGTTGTTTAGCCCCCAGTCCGCGTCGTTGGGGGCCCTTGAGATGCTCCCAAGCTCCGTTTCAAAGGTTATCGAGTTTACGTTTGCGGTCACCAGGCCTGTCGCCTGGCTGAAGGAGAGGGACGTGGAGTAGGAGCCCCTCAGGTAGCCGTCCGAGTAGTTTATGAGGACCAGGCCCGGCGAGGAGCCGTCCGGATTGTCCGAGTATAGTGCGTGCACCCTTCCGGGGAACGCGGATACGAATACTATCGGCGTTCTTGTGAAGTCCCGGAACTGGGAAAAGGCGAACTTGTCAACAGGGGTGAAATAGCAACCTGCGCTCGGGCCTATGGAGGTGTAGACCAGCGTGTTGGAGGAGCCGGTGGTGAGGTCCTTGCTCACCGGGGCCATCACTATGTTTCCGCTAACATTTGCGGAATAGACCGCGGCGACGTATTTCTGGCCCACTCCGCAGAGGCGCATCGCGAAGTCCGGGTTCGCCCCGAAGGTGTCCACATAGACCTTGTATGCCGCGGATGCGTATACGTCCTGGGTCGCGTTGGTTATGTCCACTATCCTCGCGCTCTGGGAAAACCCGAGCGAAAGCAGCACCAGGAGCGCGAGCAGTTTTTTCATCCTTACACCGTGGATATCGACTTTCCGACGTTGGAAAGCACGAGGTTGATATTCTGTACAGCCGAACCTATTAAAGCGTTTGTATAGTCGTCCATGTCCATCTCCGACGGCGCGGGGTCCTCAAGCACATGGTCGACCGTGTAGTGGAGGGTTGCGACCACCGAGCCGCCGTATTCCACAAAGATCGTGAGGTTCGCGTCGTTGTTGTAATTGGTCGGGATGAGGATGAACGTCTCGTTGGAAAGGAAGGGGCCAGTGCTGTTGTACATGTACTTGTCCGGCTGGGCCGGGACGAACATCACGTGGCCGTCCTTTTCCCCGACCGTGAGGTTGGCGGTGACCGGAGAGCCGAGATGGGTTACCGATATGTTCATGTAGTTGGGTGCGCCAGCCTTCAGGGTGGGCATCGCGCCCACTGCGCCAGCGGTTGTTACCGTTACGGAGGCGTTCCTCATCTTCCTGGCGTAGATCCACTTGCTCGCGGTGCTCGCCAAAGAGTTCATGTTCTGGACCGAGGACTTGACCTGGCTTCCGTATTGGGCGTTCACCAGTGAGGTCCTGTAAGTCGGGGTGAGGGCGTTGTATTGCGCGATGGAGAAGTTTGTGCGGCAGTAGGCCGGGCTCGTGACCTCCACATACGAGATGTAGCCGTAGGAATCAGGGACATTGTATCTTGTGGGGGTGAGGGCGTAGATTGCCTCTCCGGCCGAGTTTCCAATCATGTAGCCTGAGCCCTGGAAAATCCTTCCCTGGTAGAGGTTGGGGGAGAGGATGCTCCTTCCGTTCTCCTCAACCGCGCGGAAGGTGGCGCCGTCCACCGGGGTTCCGTCCGGGTAGACGACGCGCATCCTCACATCATAGGGGACGCCGGTCTTTGGGAAAATTGTGGTTTGGGCGCCGTCTATCCATATGGTTATGTTGCAGTCCTCCGGGTAGACGTAGAAATAATAGGATTCATTTTTTGGGACCATGTACTCGAAATCGAAATAGGAGCCGTTGTAGCCAAGCTGGTTCTCTATCACCGTGATGAAGATGGGCTCCTCGTGCGTGCCGTTGGAGTATTTGAGCAGCCCCATCCTAACCCCTGGAATCAGTGTCACATAGGGGCAGAGGTAGGTGTTGCTTCCCACTGTGCAGTTCATGGTCATGGACATCAGGAAGGTATAGAACGGGCTGTCCACAAAAGTGGTGAAATCAAGGCCGTTGAACGCTGTGAAGTTGGAGAACATCCCTCCGGTGGATATGTCCGCGAACGTCGGACTGGATATCCCGGAAACAGGCGGCTTCTCCCCAAGCCGCGTTACGACCATCGAGATGTTGTAATAGGTTCCGTTTGGATAATTCTCATATATCGATACATTCCCAACCTCCTCGTATGATATGAAATAGTTGGGATTGGAGGGGGCGAAAATGTCCATGTCCCCCACAATTCCTGCCCAATACTTGGTGGACCCGTTTCCTGTGAGGTTTATGTCGGTCACATTTCCGCCTTCAGTTATTGAAGAACCCGCAAAAGCCGCTCCCACTAATAATAAGGAAAGAAGCAGCAGGGGCGGCTTGGTCATGCTGGGAATAAGAAAATGATGTTTATAAGGATATCGATATCCCCATCATTTCTTTTTCTCCGCCTTTGCCTCCTTTTCTCCTTTGCGCTTCCTATAATACCAGTAGGCGATGAGCAGGAGCAGCAGGAGCAACAGCAGTATCCACCACGGGAAGGATTCGATCTTCACCAGGGCGGTTGCCTCCTTCTCCAGGAATGCCTCCCTTGCGCCGTAAGCTGCTGTGACGTTCATCTGCGTGGAGTCCGCCTTCTCCTGGGGGAGCTGTACCACTCCGGTGAGGGTGACTATGTCGTTCCTTCCGGCGGCTATGCCGCGGACGCTTTCCTCCTCGTAGACTGTCAGGCCCTCGTCGTTAACATACGCGACTGTGAGGCGGTAGAACGCGTCCTCGGAGCCGTTGTTCCTCACCCGAAGGGTAAGCTTGTCCTCCAGAGGGGAGTAGGAGGCCTCTGAAACTGAAACCTGGCTGTTGTCCACGAAGGAAACCCTCCCCACGTCCATGTATTTGATGAAACCTTTATCAAATGAAAATTTGGAAATGCCGTAATAGGTTGTGTCGTTGATTGCGAGCTGGCCCTCCCCGGGGTTTGCGAAGGGGTAGCGCATCCCTTTTGATTCCCCTCTTCTTATCAAATATGGTGCGTCGTCACCGACCGCACCAACCGGCTGGCCATCCAGAAGGACCACTACGGATGATTTGACATATGCCTGGGCATTGCCTGTATTGGAATATGTTAACTCAAATGAGCCGAGCGATGGATTGTACGTTGCGGAAACGAGCGATACCCTTGCATCTGGGTATGGGAGCGGGAACATGCTGAGGGGGGCTGGCTCCCCTCCGCTGGACACCGCCTGCCCGAATTTGACAAACACAGAAAACCGTTTCTCAGGGAAATTGTTGTTCACCCGCTTCATCATGTCGTATACGGGATCAAGCTTGTCGCTGCCTATGAGCGTGCCCACCCGGATCTGGTCTGCTGTGACCTCGCCCAGCAGATAGTTGTAGACGTTTTCCGGGATGATGTCTGAAACCAGCAACACCGGGAATGACGCTGAGGTCAGGGAGGCCTCCCAAGCTGAGCCGTCGGTGAGCAGGATATCTTTCTTATTTGGGTTAATGGCAAAATATCTGTCAAGCAGCTGTATGTTGTCTTCGTACCTGTCCCCGTTGTCTATTTTTTCACTGTTAATGCCAAATCCGGCCAGTGAGGAATGCACCTCCTCGTCCATCACCCCGTATAGAAGGACTGCGGAGGGGCTGCGGCCACGGAGGAAATTTCCCACTTCGTTCGCCGTGCTTGCGTTCGCGAAAAGGAGGTACGAGCCGGTGCTTCTTGCGTATGCCGCCACAGAAACGGCGTTGTACCCATATACTGGGTCGGTAAGTACAAATTTGGTTGTGCCGGAGCGCCTGGCAAGCTCGAAATTTAGTTCCATGCCGGAGTAAGGGACCGTCTCGACCGAGTTTCCATTCGACTCAAAGCCGCTCCTCAGGCCGGCCAGAACGGGCCGGGACGGGGATTCGACCAGGATTATGTTCCCTGGCCGCCCCACCAGCCTGACTGTGGACAGCGGGTCTGAGCCCGGAGACACAAAAAATAAATCCTCCCCCCTTGCATTCGCGAAGAACACTGCCGAGGATACATCCATCGGGTCTTGGGAGTTCACCACAACAAGCGGATTAACCAGGCCAAGCGCGAGGAGCGCAAAAAACAGGATATTGGCTTTCATGGCATCATCTTGGGAGAAAAGGAATATAAAACTATAGAAAAATTGAAGAAAAGAAAAAGAAAAAATAAATGGAGTTGCTCACTGCAGTTCCAGGTAGAAGTAGTACTGCTCGTCAGTACCTGCTGCCTCTGGAGTTGGGGCCATGAGCTGGTAGAGCGCCGCTGTGCCCGGAGCAGCCGTTCCTGCGGTAATGTTTACGCAGAAAGCAGTGTTGTCCTGGCCTGTGCCCGCACCATCCGTAACCGCGCACGTCTCCCAGGTGTCAGAGCCAGCGTTGTTCATAGTGTATGCGCCAACGCCGGAAACCGCACCCTGCGGGTTTATGTACAGGTTGCACGGGTTTGTGAGCGTGCTAGCCGCGCTGTCCGCATCCGTGCCCGTGAAGCTCCACGCGGTGTCGATGTTCGCAGCGACTGCCGCAATGAGGCCTCCCCAGGTGTATGCAGAGGCTGTGGAAACGCAGACCGTACCTCCAGCCGTCGGAGCCCAAGACCAAACGTAAAGGGCAGAGCCCACGTTCTTGGACAGGAGGAGGCTACCGGTCACGTTACCGTAGAAGCCCGCCCACTTCTCAGTGGAGGCGTTCGCGGTCACGTTCACGTCGGTAACGTTACCACCCTCGGTGATAACAGGGGCGGCGGTCCTAGGGTCAACGTATCTGCCCGTGGTGCCCTCATCTACACTTGCACCAGCCATGTCTGCGAATGCCACTCCGAAGAGCAGCACCGCGAACGCGGCCATCATCAATCCTTTATTCATAGTCATTTCACCTTTATGTAGTTTTTTACTGCGCCATCTCACGAAAATAACATTTATAAAGGTATCGCGGGTTTTACGAACGCGGGCGCGTCCGGCGCACAGAATTGGGCATTACCTATTTGGGGAAAGAGGAATTGGGAATTTAATTGCACCTTGCTTGGGGGGCGGGGCGGAATTGGATTTATAAATTTTGATGGGAATAGGTGTCCGGGGTTCCTTTATGCTTGAAGACATAATCAAGCGGCTAGACGTGGTTGACACCACAAGCCTTCTCCAGCACGAGGAGACGGTCCCGAAGAACCTGAAGCGCCTCAAGGAGGCGATGTTCAACATAGGGCAGATGGTGGACCCGATAATAATGGACCACAAAAGCTATGTTGTGCTGGACGGAAACCACAGGATGACCGTGCTGAAGGAGATGGAGTGCCCCCATGCGGTGGTCCAGCCCGTGGATTATTCTGACCCTGGGATTGAGCTGGGGACCTGGTATCCGGCATCAAAGGGGCTGGAGGTCGGGCAGTTCAGGGACGCCGGGCTGGAAGTGGAGAAGGTTGAGTTCGGGGAGGGGAAGAAGGCTGTGGAGGGATCCAGGGCCGCTTTCATGCTTGGGAAGAAAAACGGGCATGGGAAGGAGGCATATCTCATATCCCCCGGGGATTACTCTACATTGCAGGGGCTGCTGGACGCGCAGGGCAAGGCTGTGAGGGATGCGGGCATAAGCGGGAATCCGGACGTCACTTATGTTGCTGATGATTTTGGGGACGTGGCCGCGGAGAACGGGCTGGGGGTGCTCTACAGGAGGGCATACACGAAAGAGGAGGTGGTGCAGAGGGCCAAGGAGGGGATTCCCTTCCCCCCGAAATCCACAAGGCATCTTATTCCGAACAGGGTGGTGCGGCTCAACATGAGGCTGGGCTGGCTGTTCGAGAACGGGGATGAGGCGAAGAGATTGATGCAGGAGATGCTCAGGAACAGGGTTTATGCGGGGAACGTACGGAGATACCCTGAGCCGGTCATTGTGATATATTAGAATATAGGAAAAAGGTGTGGATATGGGGATACTTTTGGCGCCAGGCCCGGTCTATGTGCCGGAGGAAGTGATGCTCTCCCAGGTCAAGGAGATGATAACGCACAGGAGCGGCGCGTTCAGGGATTTGTATGTGGATTTGTGCACGAGGAGCGCGAAGTATGTGGATGCGGAGGAGGCATATGTGGTGACGGGCTCAGGGACGCTTGGGATAGAGATGTGCATCCTGAACTGCGTGAAGCCCGCTGAGAAGATGCTGGTTTTGAGCAACGGGAATTTTGGGGATTTGCTTGCGACAACTGCGGAGGTATATACCAATGTGGAGAAGAAATCAATCCCTCCGGGAAAGGGCTGGGATTTGGAGAAGGCGAAGGGGCACGTGGATGAGAGCGATGCCGCTGTTTTTGGGATGGTGTATAATGAGACGGGGTATGGGGTGAGGAACCACGCGAAGGAGATTTACCAGTATGCGAAAAAGAAGGGTATGCTCACCATAATGGATTCGGTTTCAGCGTGGCCCTCCCTCCCCATGGACATGAAGGGATATTGCGTGGATTTCTTCGCGGTGGGGTGCCAGAAGGCGATTGGCGCGCCTCCGGGGGCCGCGGTGATTGGGCTGGGAAAGGATGCGATTGAAAGGATTGAGGGGATGGAGAGGATTCCATCCCATTATGGGAACCTGAAAAGGCACAGGAAAACCTACAAGGAGAAGGGGCAGACTCCCAATACCCCTGCGGTCACTGTTTTCTGGGCCATGCAGAGGTGCTACGACCAGATGGATAAGGAAGGGGGGGTTTCCGCCTGGGTGGAGAAGCACAGGGTTATTTCTGAATATGTGAGGGGAAGGGTTGAGGGGATGGGATTGGAGCTCATCCCTGAGAAAGGGTTCGAGTCATATTCCCTTACCGCGTTCAAGCACCCGAAGGCTGCGGAAGTGAAGAAGAGGATGGCGGAGAAATACGGGATTTCCATTGTGGGGTGCAAGGGGGATTTCAAGGACAACGGGCTTAGGATAGCGCACATGGGATTGTTCGACGGGAAGAACCTGGAGATAGGGCTGGATGCGCTTGAGAGGGTAATCAGGGAGGTCGCTTAGATGAAGATTGTCATTTCAGATGATTTGGATGCAGGGGCGGTGGAGAACATCAGGAAGGCCGGGGAAGTGGTGTACAAGCCAGCGGATTTGGATGCGGAGCTGAAGGATGCGGAGGCGCTGGTGGTGAGGAGCGCCACCAAGGTCACAAAAGAACTGCTTGGGAAGGCTCCGAAATTGAAAATTGTTTTCCGCGCAGGGGTAGGGGTGGACAACATTGATGTGGAGGCGTGCAAGGGAAGGGGGATTGTTGTGAAGAACACCCCTTCCGCGTCCACCAACGCGGTCGCGGAGCTGGCGGTTGCGTGCGTGCTTGCGCTGTTCAGGAACCTGGGGAGGGCGCATTTCGGGATGAAGAGCGGGAAATGGGAGAAAAAGGCGCTCATGGGGCATGAGATTGAGGGGAAGACAATAGGGATAATCGGGTGCGGGAGGATTGGGTGCGCGGTCGCAACCAAGGCGAAGGCGCTTGGGATGAGGGTGGTTGCGTATAACCCGCCCCCCAGGACGGATTGCTCCGGGGTGGAATACCTGGGGAT
>JAKQHW010000027.1 GCA_029557835.1 Microcaldota archaeon | reverse complement strand
ACAGCTCCTCAGCCTGCTCATCCGGAATATCCAGCCCCCCGGGAAAGAAACCCCTGCCCCGGCGCGGGCCATCATCAGAAGAACCCATGCGTATTATTTCCACATAAAAGATTATAAACCCTTATTCCCTCCCTTATGACCACATTCCCGCCGGGCTCCCAAGCCCCCATTCCCCCTTATGAAGCTTTTTAAACATGCTCTGCAATTCCCAATCGGTGCGGAATATGGAAGATGTTCTCTGGTTCGAGCAGTTGGACAAAAACGGCCTTTTAGAGGCGGGGGGAAAAGGCGCAAACCTTGGCGAGATGCTCAAGCACGGCTTCCCCATCCCGCCCGGCTTCGTGACAACCAGCGGCGCATACTACAAGCACCTCGACTACAACAACCTCCGGGAAAGGATGTCCGGAATCCTGGACCCCCTCGACGTGAACGACACGCCCGCTCTGGACAGGGCGGCGAAGGAGCTGCAGGAAATGATAATATCCGGGGAGATCCCGCCCGAAGTGGAGAAGGCGGTCCGCAAGAACTACCGCAAGCTCTGCGACATGCGCGGCGAGGAGGTTTATGTGGCGGTGAGAAGCTCCGCGACAGCGGAGGACCTCCCAACCGCGTCCTTCGCCGGCCAGCAATCCACCTTCCTTAACGTGAAGGGCGAGGACGGCGTGGTGAAGGCTGTGAAGGACTGCTGGGCATCCCTGTTCACCCCGCGCGCAATATTCTACCGCGTGCAGAACAAATTCGAGCACATGAAGGTGGGTCTCGCCGCGGTTGTGCAGGAGATGGTCCAGAGCGAGAAGGCGGGGGTGATGTTCACCGTCGACCCCGTCTTGGAGGACCCGGACCTCGTGATGATAGAGGCGGCATACGGCCTGGGCGAGGTAGTCGTCTCCGGCTCGATAACCCCGGACACCTACAGGGTGAGCAAGAAATCCATGGAGATAACCCGCAAGGACATCTCCTCCCAGCCCTGGATGATGGTCAAGCACGGGGAGAAGAACGTGCATGCCGACATAAAGGACGAGGCGCAGGGGAAACAGAAGCTCCCTGACGAGCAGATAATCGAGCTTGCGCGCATCGGGAAGAAGATAGAAGAGCACTACCGGTTCCCCCAGGACATTGAATGGGCGGTGCAAAAGGGAGAGCTATTCATAGTCCAGTCCCGGCCCATCACCACGCTAAAGACCGGAAAATTAGGGGAGGAGAAGAAGGCTCCCTCCATCTCCCCCATCCACGAGGGGATTGAAGAATTCGCGATGGCGCCCCCGGCCACCGGGGAATCCCCCACCCCATCTAAATCCACCCGGAGAATACTGTTGAAGGGGCTCGGCGCCTCCCCAGGGGTGGGCGCTGGCAACGTCAACATGATACCCACCCCCTCCGACATAGGGTCCATGGAGAAGGGGGCGATACTTGTCACCGACATGACCACCCCGGATTTCGTCCCTGCGATGAAGAAGGCGGCCGCAATCGTCACAAACACGGGAGGGATGACTTCGCACGCCGCGATAGTCTCGCGCGAGCTCGGCATCCCCTGCATCGTCGGCACCAAGAACGCGACCGAGGCGCTCCAGAACGGCCAGGAGGTTACCGTGGACGGAACCCACGGGATAGTCTACGAGGGGAAGGTAGAGGTCGCGAAGGTGGGCAAGCCTTCCGCGGCCGAAGTCGCCCAGCTCTCCGCTGCCGAGTTCGCGCCAATCTGCGGCACAAAGATATACATGAACATCGCCGACCCGGAGGCCGCTGAAAAATACGCGTACCTGCCAGCTGACGGGGTCGGGCTCATGCGCGCGGAATTCATAATCGCGGACATAGGCGAGCACCCGAAGAAGATGCTCGCGGAGGGGAGGGGGCAGGAATACATAGACCGGCTCGCGGACGGAATAAGGAGGATAGCCGCCGCGTTCTACCCCCGGCCCGTCGTCTACCGCGCCACCGACTTCAAGACCAACGAGTACAAGAACCTCAAGGGCGGGGAGGAGTACGAGCCGCACGAGGAGAACCCGATGATGGGATACAGGGGCGCCTCCCGCTACATCGCGGAGCCGGAAATATTCAGGATGGAGCTCCGCGCCCTCCAGAAGGTGCGCGACGAGTTCGGCATGCGCAACGTCTGGCTGATGATACCCTTCGTCCGCAGGATAGGCGAGCTACGCGCGATAAAGGACATAATGGGCTCCATAGGGTTCTACCGCACCCGCGACTTCCGCCTCTGGATAATGGTCGAGGTCCCGTCCACGGTATTCCTCATAGAGGATTTCTGCAAGGAGGGCATCGATGGGATTTCCATCGGCTCCAACGACCTCACCCAGCTCATCCTCGGGCTTGACCGCGACAACGGGACGCTGGCCTCCGCGTTCGACGAAAGGAACGAGGCGGTCCTGCAGGCCGTCAAGCAGGTGGTGGAGACCACGGCCAAATACGGGGTCACCTCCTCCCTCTGCGGGCAGGCGCCGTCCGTCTATCCAGACTTTGCGGAGAAGCTGGTCGAGTTCGGCATCACCTCGATGTCCGTGAACCCGGATGCGGTGATACGCACGCGGAAAATAGTCGCCTCCGCGGAGCAGAAGATAATGCTCAGGAGGCTCCGCGAGCTTGCCTCAGGGAAAAAGGACGAGGGGAAGGGGCCTGCCCAGGATTCCCGCAACTGGCAGATTTGACCGGGAATGGGGAATTAAAACCATTCCCCCCAACTTTTATTCATGAAGATACTTCTCCAGTTCCCGGAAGGGCTGAAGCAAAAGGCATTCGAGGAGGCGGACAGGCTCCGGCGCGAGGGGCACCAGGCATACCTTTCCGCATCCCCCTGCTATGGAGCCTGCGACCTTTGCCTGGACGAGGCCCGCGCCCTCCGTGTTGACAAGATAATGCATTACGGCCATTCGGAATTTTTGAAGGAGAAGCCGGACATTCCGGTGGAGTATGTGGAGTGGAGGGTGGACATTCCGCTGGAAAACCTGAACGCCGCGCTCCCCCACCTCAAGGGCGCCAAATCGGT
>JAKQHW010000019.1 GCA_029557835.1 Microcaldota archaeon | reverse complement strand
CGTTGAACCTGTCCAGCCCCTCCATGTTCTCCAAGCTCGCATCGTCAAGGTTCGCCCAGGTCGTGTTCGCCTTTGCGCGGCAGTAGAGCCTCAGGTATTCGTCCCTCAATGCGATATATTCGGGGTCCTCCCCGTTCTTCCACTCGTTGCTCAGCGGAAGCGCGACCAAACCTATCTTTTTCTTTTCCATCTCATATCACCTTCGCAAGCTTGACCTCCCCGGTCCTCCTGAAGTTCTCAAGGTAGCCCTCGGCGGGGTTGACCTGCAGCATACGGAGCCATGCCTCCCACAGAACTCTCGGGTCGCTGATGAACTGGGTGGTGTTGCTCACCAGCGAGAAGAAATACAGCTCTGGATGGATGTTGATGTCGTAAACCGTGAGCTGCGGGTAGAAGTCTATGAAATTCTTGGTGTTGGGGAGCAGCTTGTTCATATAGGGGGTGAAGGCCATCTCTATATGGCTGCCCCTGAAGACGCCCTTCATCTCCTCCATCCTCTGCACAGTCCTTTCCAGGCCTGCCTCATCATCGTGTGGGCTCCCGATGATTATGCCTATTGTGACCTGCTTGAGGTTCCCTATCCCCTTCGCCACCCTGCCGAATAGGTCGAGCTCCTGCTCGTACCGGGGCAGCTTCGCCAGCCTTTTCGTTTCTGAAGCGAGGTCCTCCACCGGCATGTAGAATCTGAAGCAGTTCCTGAACAGCGGCTCGCTTATCTCGTCCCAATATTTCAGGAGGACCGCAAGCTGGATTCCGTTCCCGAATTCCACGTTGAAGCCGTAGCTGTTTATCAGCTCCATCATGGAAATTACATATTGCATTCCCTGCTCGCGGTTGCCGCTGAAGATTATCGGGCCGAGGATGTTATCGTCCATCATTATGATGGTCTTCACCCCCAGCTTCTTGTAGTAGCCAAGGTGCTTCTCGATTTCTTCCAGCGGCATGCTCGCGAAGTAGCTCCTGGTCATCGGGGACGTGCAGAAGGGGCACTTGTGGAAGCAGCCCTTGTTGAACTCCGTATACACTGCTGGCCTGAAGTCCTCGTCCCTCCCCGGGTAGGGGCCCTCGGCGCAGTCCGAGAATTTTGTGAGGTAAACTATGTCTCCCATGTAGGACGGGATTGGAAGCATGTAGGTGCCCCTGCGCTTGTGGTCGACGTCCAGCGAGCAGGATTTCACTGTCCCTCCCCACCTTTCATGAATGTATGCGGGCAGGGAGCGGAAAACATCGCCAACCCAAAACCTGTCCGCGCCTGCCGCCCGGTAGGAGTCTTGCCTAGGGCCTGGAACGTCGTTGCCGCCAATCCACACTTCTGCATTCGGGTTCATGCGCTTCGCTTCCCTTATGAACATCTTCACCACCCCGGAGCTACCGGTGAAGTGGGAAGTGAAGCAGATTATGTCGGAGTTGCGGACCAGGCCCTCAATTGCAGCCGGAGAGATTCCATAGTAATATTTCGTAAGCTCTTCGTCTATGTACGGGGCGCGGAATTTTGCATATACGCGTTCCTTCACCTCGCCAAATTTGTCGCTTCTCGCATCCACCTGGGTTACTTCTGCGTCTACGCCAGCCTCGCGGAAAGAGGTTTTGAGCAGGCCCGTAATCATAGGCGCGGAGGGATTCGGGTTCCTCCTGCGTATGTTTGAATAGAACCCTGCGTTGCCCTTCACCTCTCCCTGGGGGGTGGCGAGCACCAGTACCCTTGGTTTTTGTGTTGTCATGTGTCTATTTGCGTAAATTCTATATATAAAATAATATAGCTTGAATTTTTTAGGAATTGCATAATTTTATAAAATAAATGAGATATGAAATAAATATGAAGAAAATGCCCAAATTGGACAAAAAGGACTTCCGCATACTGCACGAGCTGGATTACAATGCGAGAATGGGGCTTAAAGAGCTGGGGAAGAAGGTGGGGCTCTCGCCCCAGACCGCGAAATACAGGCTGGACCGGCTGCGCAGGGAGGGGGTTATCAAGGGCTCGATGGCGGTGGTGGATTTCCATCGCCTTGGGTTCTATACTTATCGGGTTTATTTGAGGCTGCAGAAGGCCACGGAAAAGGAGGAGAAGGTGATAGTGGATTATTTTGTGGCGCATCCGAAGACCATCTGGGTGGTGGGTGCGAGCGGAAGATGGGACATGGAGGTAGTGTTCCTCGCGAAGAACCCCATACAGGTGAACGGGTTCCTGCGGGGGATGAAGGGGGAGGTGGGCGAATGGGTGAAGAACTATTCCATGAGCCCGGCGATGGTTAACTACCATTTCGGGAGGGCCTACCTGGGGGAAGCGGAGGGGAGGAAGACGCCGAAATACGGGGGTGAGGTGCCTGCGGAGGAGCTGGATTTGGCGGATTTGAGGATACTGAGGGAGCTTTCGCTGGATGCGAGGGTGAGCAACCAGGAGATTGCCGGGAAGGTGGGGATGAGCTTCAACGCGGTGAAGGAACGCATCAGGGGCATGGAGAGGAGGGGCATAATACAGGCATACAGGATATTCATCGATTTGGGAAGGATAGGGAGGACATTCTACAAGGCGATGGTTAGCACCGGCGGGGTGGGGGAGGAGGAAGAGAAGAGGATGGTCTCCTTCTGCATGAGGGAGGACTCCATTGTTTACCTGGTTGAGACCGCGGGCGAGTGGGACTTGGAGGTGGAGGCCGAGGTCCGGGACGAGGAGGAGTTCAGGGGGATTATGGGAAGGTTCAGGAACGCATTTTCGGGGGTGATGCGGGATTATGAGGTGCTCCACATCTACAGGGAGCACAAGATAAACTATTTCCCGATGGCTGACGAGATGATTGCGGAACTGGAGGGTGCGGGACGGGTTAAAAAACGTTCCGCCTAATGTTTTCCTATGAGGTTCGTTTCTCCGAATTGTTCGGATTTGTATCCCCCGAACATAGAGATGAAGCAGTTCCCGGACGGGGACGACTACGTGAGGGTGGCGGAGGCGGAGGGGGACGGGCCGGTTTTCCTCCTGCACCGCCTGTACCCTGAGCAGGACAGGTCGCTGGTGCAGGCCGTGCTGATGCTCCGCACGCTCAAGGAGATGGGATTCAGGACCGCGCTGGTGGCGCCCTACCTCCCATATTCGCGGCAGGACAAGACATTCAGGGAAGGGGAGGCGAAGAGCGCGGAATATGTGTGCGGGATGCTGAAATGGGCGGGCGCGGACAGGCTCATCACATTTGACTGCCACTTCATGAAGAAGGTGGGCGAGATGGAGTACGGCGGGCTCAGGGTTGCGAGCCTGTCCATGGGTGCGGAGCTCATCGAGAAGGCGAAGGGGAAGATGGGCGGGGATTTGGAAGTGGTGAGCCCGGACCTGGGCGCCAGCTACCTCGTGGAGAGGAGCGGCGGGAAGAGCATGGAGAAGGTGCGCGGGGAGTACGAGGAGGGGGCGGAGGCGTACCGGAAAATAGAGGGGATAAAGGCGGATTTCGAGGTCAGGGGAAGGAACGTGCTCATCCTTGACGACATGATTTCAACCGGCTCAACGATGATAAGGGCGGCGGAGACCCTGAGGCAGAAGGGGGCGGAGAGGATTGCGTTCGCCGCCACGCACGGGTTTTTCCTGAAGGATTCGCTGCAGAAATTGAGGGCGCTCGGGGACGTGTTTGTGTCGGATTCGATACCGTCCCCGGTCTCTGAGGTTTCGATAAAGAGGAAAGTGGAATCCTTAGTGGGCATATGAAAATGAAGATTGCGTATTTCACAGACACGTACCTCCCGAATGTCGACGGGGTGGTCACATGCCTCCTCGCATACAGGGCGGAGCTGGAGAAGCTCGGGCACGAGGTCTACATATTCACCCCGGGGAGCAAGAAGGACAAGGCCGAGAACAGGGACCGGAAGGTGCACTACTTCACCTCGACTTCATTCAAGCCTTATCCTGATTACAGGATTTCTTTGTTCCCGTTCCTTTCCGCGGTGAAGCTGGCGAAGGAGATAAAGCCGGACATAATACATTCGCACGGCATAGCCACCACAGGGCTGGCCGCGATACAGTGCGCCCAGAAGCTCAAGGTGCCTGCCATCGCCTCGTTCCACACAATGGCCCCGGAGGCGACGCACTACCTCACCAAAAACGAGGGGGTGCAGAAATTCCTGGAGGACGTGGCTTGGAAATACCTGGGGTGGTACTACAATTCGTTCGAGGCGGTTCTGGCGCCGAGCAGGTACACCGCGGACATACTGAAGGCGCACGGGATAGGCAGGGTGACGGTGCTTCCTTCTGGGATAGACGTGAGGGCGTTCGCGAAGGCGGACGGGGAGGCGGCGAGGAAAAGGCACGGGTTGAACAGGAAGAAGGTCATACTGCACGCGGGCAGGCTGGTCATGGAGAAGAACCTGGACCTGCTCATAGACGAGGCACAGTCCATAATCAACAAGCAGCCGAACGCAAGGTTCCTCATCGTGGGCAAGGGGCCGGCTGAGGAATATTACAAGGGGAAGGTGAAGGCGAAGGGGCTGGAGGAGTATTTCACCTTCACGGGCTTCGTGGACAAGAAAGAGCTCCCTGATTACTATGCGGCAGCGGACGTTTTCGCGTTCCCCTCGAAATTCGACACGCAGGGGCTGGTGGTGCTGGAGGCGATGGCTTCCGGGACGCCCGCGGTCGTGCCCAAGAAGTCTGCCGCCGAGGAGCTCATTGCTGAGGGGAAGACGGGGTACTCGTTCAGCGAGCCGGTTGACTTCAGGGAGAAGGTCCTTCTCGCGATTGAGAGGCACGGGGAGATGGGCGGGGCGGCGAGGGAGGCGGCGAAGGCGTACGGGAAATCGGAAATGGTCGCCAGGCTGGAAGGGATATACAGGGAAAGGATAGGGGCGAGGGGAAGGAAGGCCTAGACCTTCATGTCCTTTATCATCTGGCGCAGGCCCTCCATGGTCTTCACCTGCACAGAGCCGGACTGGATTTCAAGCTTGAGCCTGGTCGCCGCATCGAGGCCGGAGGAGAGGAATTCGTTGAGCTCCTCCACCTCGCCTTCATCTTCTGCCAAGATTATGTTGAGCCCGTTGTGGAGGGCGCCGAACACCTTCCCGAGCACCTGCGGCCCGCTGTAGAAATGGGCGAACATGTCCTGCCCGAGTATGGTAACCCTGGAATCGTATTCATCGGAAGAGCCGAGGGGGGTGAACGGGATCGCCTCGTTGACGCATATGTCGCGCAGGCTGCGGAACATGGAGAGGCTCTTGGCGCTGAAGCCGGATTCCGCCTCCCATGCGGCGTTTGAATAGTAGCCGGCCTCCTTCCTGAGCAGGCCCTGGCCCACCAGCTGGTCGAGGAGGTACTCCAGGTTGTAGTCGCTTATGAAGAGGGGCCTGCCCTGGTGGACTATCTCCTTGAACGCGCCCTTTATCTCTGCGAGCTTCAGCGGGGTGTTCTTCCACTTGTACTTCTGGTTTACCTTGCCGAGGAGGCCGAGGACCGTTTCCCTGCTGAGGGACACCTTCTCGGTGCTCTGCGGCGGGAAGTCCGGTATGTCAAGCCGGAATATGGGCGCCTCGCCCGCCTTGAAGAAAACCCCTACTGCGAGTATGAGGAGCGCGAGGAAAACCGCCCCGAGGATCTGGGGCTGCATGAAGAAGGGGGTCGGGGAAACCTTGTTGAGCGTGTATGTGGGGCGGAAGCCGCCTATGGTGAAGTTGAATACGTGGCTTCCGTCAGGGAGTGGGCCGTACCCCCTCTCTTTCACGTTTATCAGGAGGAACGCGGTGTTGGTGAAGGTGTAGGCGCCATGCTGGCC
>JAKQHW010000045.1 GCA_029557835.1 Microcaldota archaeon | reverse complement strand
GCAGGCGGCGGGTGACATCGGTGATTGCCTGGAAATAGGTCCTGCCTTCGATTATGCGGTTGCCGAACTGGCCTGGGGCCGGGGGGAGCCCGGAGACCCTTTTTTCAGCGCAAACGGGGATGGGTGCGGCTGGGCGCCCGTTTTTAACATTCATATTAATCAACCGATTATAACTGTTAATAATTGCACCCAATCTGTTTTTATTTGTTTCCATGCTTCCATAGGGGCAGGTGAGCAAGATGTTCTTCGATGAGGAGGAAGATTGGGAAGACGAGGACTTTGACGACGACGAGGAATTTGGGGAGGACGAGGAGGAAGAGTGAGGTTCGCTGCGGGCTGCCCGGCGCAGCCCCTTTTTTTGAAAAACTGGTTGCATTTAAAATTATTAAGCAACAAACCTATCCAGGTGTTCATATGGGAATAATGGATTTCTTCCTGGGGAAGCCAAAGGAAGGCCCGGCAAATGCGCCTGGGGCCTGTGCCGCGCCAGCAGCAACCAAGCCTGTTGCAAAGCCGTTCTCGATTGCGGCTAAATTCGATTCGCTCAGGCTTAGGGCCGGGAGGAACAGCAAGATTTTCCTGGAGGTCGGGGTGACGAACATAACCTCACAGAAACAGCTTGTTTCCGTGGACCTGGGGCTGCCGGCGAAATCGAACATAGGTTTCGACATCGCATGCAACCAGAACTATGTGGAGAAAAGGCTAGGGGAGGTTATGCCCGGGGCGACCGCAAAGTTCTCGATACCGATATATGCGAATGAACGGACAAGGGAAGGGAGCTATACTGTGGAGATAAACGCGTTCTCCCATTACCTGGATTACCGGAAGGTATTGTCCCAGATGAAGAAGAAGGTGGCGCTCAGGTCTGTTGCAGCAGGGCGCTGAGCTCTTCCTTTAGTTTTTCCATATAGCCGGGGCCGGAGAACGGCTCCCCGTGCCCGGGGAAGAATTTCTCTATCTCAAGCTTCGACAGCTTTTCATATGAATCCATGAGCTGGGAGGGGTTGCTTCTGGGGAGGGAGAGGTTGGGCAGGTCCAGGCCGGGGAAAACCGTGTCCCCGGAGAATAGGTACTGGAGTTCCTTCAGGTATATGCACATGGAGCCCGGGGAATGGCCCGGGGTGAGGATGGTGCGAAGGGTGAAGCCGCCGAATCTGAGCTCCTGGCCGTCAGAGACCGCAATGATTTTCCGGGGGGGCGGCGCCTTCATGTTGAGGTAGTCGCAGAATGTGTTGCCCAGCTCGATTTGTTCGGAGGCGGCCCTGCTTGCGTAGGCCGGGCAGGCGTGGCTGGCCATTCCGCATATGTGGTCGCAGTGCTCATGGGTGAGGAAAATCGCCCAGGGGGAGGGGTATTCAACCCCCTCGGGGGCGTCTATCGCTATTTTCCCATCGATAAGGTAGCCGGTGGCGAGAGGACGGTGCACGGAGCCCCTGCCAGGGAACACCTGGATCATTCCAGCTTCCTCCTGAGCTCTTCCACTGCATTGGCTATCCCCTTCCCCTTGTCCGTGAGGGACACCGTCTTTTTCTTGCCCGCGGCCTGGATGGACAGAAACCCTTTCTGCTGAAGCATGGATGTGAGGTTGGTTATGTATACATAGGTCGTGCCGGTCTCCTTTGCGATTTCGGAGAGATAGGCGGGCCTGGACTTGAGGAGGAGGAATACCTTCGCCGGCTTGTCCCTCAGTAGAAAACCCATTGGTTTGATTGGCAGGCATCCCAATAAAAAGGTTTTTGGAAAGAATATGGAACGCAAATTGGTGCGGGTTAATGGACAGGGGTTTAGCTAGGGTGCTCAAGGCTGATTTTCAGGGGAGGCAGCCCGAGAGAAGGAAGCCGGGGGTTGCGGAAAGGGCTTGGAGAAGGCTGAAGGGGCACTATTACGAAAGCATTCCGCTCACCCTGGAGAACGGGGCGAAGGTACGGCTCTGGGGGTGTGCAAGGGACGGGGAGACCGCCCACCAGAGGATTGTGAGCATATCGAAACAGAACGGGATAATTTGCCCGGAAACATTCCATAAGGAGTTCGGGGACGGACTGGGGCCAATGATGCTCGGGGGGGGCAGGGTGGTCAGGGATTTCCAGTTCTACGTGGACGGGAAGCTGCCGCTCATTGAGGTGGACGGGGGGTTCTGCGGGCTGAATGCGAACAACACTGTGCTCAGAAGGGGAATGAGGCTTGAG
This sequence comes from Microcaldota archaeon, assembly GCA_029557835.1. Classification (GTDB taxonomy): domain Archaea; phylum Micrarchaeota; class Micrarchaeia; order Anstonellales; family Bilamarchaeaceae; genus CAIXOA01. Next base: position 13,676 of record JAKQHW010000045.1, on the reverse strand, counting down.
CTGAAGGAGGAGGCGCCGACCTGCGGGCTTGGGAACCGCGTGGCGAACACGAAGGGGATAAGGGTGATGGAATGGCCTTCCCTGGATCCGTCTACTGGGTTCATTCACAACGGAGGGGCGGTCCTGAAGCCGGTTGAGATGGGGGCGGAGATTGTATACCAGCCCCTTATATCCATAAATCCAAGAGGGCTTGAACCGGCGGCCCTTCCGGGCGGCAACGGGGTTATGCCGGGCGCGGCCCTTGCGCAGGATTTTGCATCAAATAGATTGAGGGAAATGGTGCTTTTGAAGCCCCCGGAGCAGGATTGCAAAGGGGCGATTGAGACAATAAGATATTATGATGGGATTGGTGCCAGGGCAACGGATGCGGCCCCATACATGATGGAGATGGCGCTGGTTGGGAAGCATGCGACGATAAGGCATGGGATTGTGGTGGAAGCTAAGGCGCCGTCCCTGCCCGGTGGATTTTCCCGGGATTTGGATGGATTTATGCGTGGGCAGGAGATTGTTTTGCCTGGGGTTGGGGCCGGGGCGGAGGCACCTGTGCAGCCGGTTTTGCCCAAAGAGGAATTGGTTTTGGGTGAAAGCGGTTTTGTTTCTGGGAAAGGGCGGGAAAAGCTGCCGAAAAGCGCTTCCATCCAGGATTTGCCTGTGGAAAGGGAGGCCGCGGGGAAGAGGTTGGATTCCCAGAAAGATGCCTCTCCGGGGAAAGTGGCTCGGAAGCCCGAAGAGGAGCATAGGGAAAGGGATGGGGGGAAAACGCGCAGGAAGGAGGGGAACATTTCATTTTGGAGGATTGACAGCTGGGGGCAGATGAAGCCCATGTTTGCGCCAAGGGGGATGCATGCTGGTTTGGATGCCGGGCCGGAAATGGGCAGGAGAGCGGAAAAAGTGCGGGAACTGCCCGTGGTGGAAAGCAAAAAGCGGATGGTTGGGCGCATCCATTCCAAGGAAGAGTTCTATGTGGAAAGGGCGAAGAAGCCGAGGGCGGGCAGGAAGCCTGATGTGAAGCTGGATTGGAAGACGCCAATGCCCAGGAAGGAGGTTCCAGCCTCTTCAGGGATTGCCAGGGCGAAAAGAAGGAATGGCCGGGCTGAGGCTGTTGGGGAGGGCAAGGGAAAGGAGATGGGGGCGGGGGTTGGGCCCAAGGTGCCTGCCAGGATGGTGAAGTTCGGGAAGGTGGCTCCGCTTTCTTCGGAGATTGTTGTGGCAAAAAGGAAAGGGGCGGAGAGAAAGGCGGCGATTGCCGGAGAAAAGAAGGAGAAGGCGCGGGAGCACGGAAAGAAGCGGAACGGGCAAATGGAGCTGTTGGGCAGGAAAAAGAGGAAGGGGAAGCGCAGGAGGGAGATGGAGGAATACCTCGTGGTTTCAAAGCCTGCGAAAAAGAGAAAAGGCCGCAGGTGGCTGCCCCTGAGCAAGAGATAATGAATAAAAAGTGTTCTGGTGCTTTTATATTCTGCTTTCTGATACCTTAAAATTTAAGGAGGGGGATCAGGAATCAAGGAAAACTGAGGGGGAACCTTGGTTCCCCTGCGGTTGTCTTGGGCCTGTAGCTCAGCTTGGTCAGAGCGCCGGACTCTTAATCCGGGTGTCGGGGGTTCAAATCCCCTCAGGCCCGCTCTCCTTTTCTATTTTTTCTCAAGCCGCCACTTCACGCCCTTGTCGCTGTCTTCCAAAACCACGCCCAATTCGCCAAGGCGCCTGCGGATTTCATCAGACATCCCGTAATTCTTCTCCTTGCGGGCCTTCTCCCTCAAATCGATTAGCAGGGACACTAATTTTTCCGTCATTTCCGGCATCTCAAACTCCTCCTTTTCCAACCCCAGGACCCAAAGCATGTGCTCCAGCTGCCCGCGCACCTCGGCGAGCTGCTCGGTGTCCAATTTTTCCTTTTCCAAATGGGTGAATGTGAGGGAAATCAGGTTAAACAGGTGGGAAATCGCGCCGGGGGTGTCGAAATCGTCGTCCATGCAGGAATGGAAGGAGGATATTTCGGATTTGGAGGAGGCGCGGAAAGCGGCATCCGGGGTGGCCGGGGATTCGGAGGCTAGCGCCTCATCCAGCCTTTTCTGGAGATTGAAAATGCGCTTCACGGACTCCTCGGCAGAGCGTATGGACTCCTCGCTGTAATCCACCGGGCTGCGGTAATGGCTGCGCAGGAAGAAGAGGCGCACGGAATTGGGGGAATGGCGGGAGAGGAGGTCCTTGAGGGTTATGAAATTCCCAAGGGATTTGCTCATCTTTTCCCCGTCCACGGTGAGGAAGCCGGTGTGCATCCAGAAGCGGGTGAAGGGGTGGCCGGTCGCGCCCTCGGCCTGGGCGATTTCGTTTTCGTGGTGCGGAAAGATTAGGTCGCGGGCGCCCCCGTGGATGTCGAGCGGCTTGCCGCCAGTGTATTTGTCCGCCATGGCAGAGCATTCTATGTGCCAGCCGGGCCTCCCCACGCCCCAGGGGGAATCAAACGTGAGGACGTCGCCGCCCTTCTTCCAGAGGGCGAAGTCCGCGGGGTCCTCCTTGGTCTCGTCCGGCTCTATCCTGGCGCCGCGCTTTATCTCGTCCATCTTCTGGCCGGAGAGCTTTCCGTAGGCGCGAAACTTCCGGACGGAGAAGTAGACGCCGGTTTCGGTCTCGTAGGCGAGGCCGTTCTGCATTATCGCCCGTATCATTGAGATTATTTCGGGGACGTGTTCGCTCACCTTTGGGTAGACGTTTGCGCGGAGGATGTTGAGGGAGTCGAAAAGCCCGAGCGCCTCCCCCTGGAAGCGTTCCGCAAGCTCCACCGGGGGGATTCCGGTCTCCCTGCTGCGGTTGAATACCTTGTCCTCCACGTCGGTTATGTTCTGGATGTGGAAGACATCGGCGCCCTTCCGGACCAGGTGGCGCTTTATCGTGTCGAAGGCCACGTAGGTGCGGGCGTGGCCGACATGCGCGTGGTCGTAGGGCGTGAGGCCGCAGACATAGATGTTGAGGCGGGAGCCCTCGGGAAACCGGAAATCCTCTTTTTTCCTTGTGGGCGTGTTGAATATTAACATTAATTGCACCTGTCGGGCTCCTCCTGAAAGCTTTATAATGTTCTCCCTTTTAATCCATATTGGTGATTTTTCAATGCCTGAAGAGAAGAAAATGGAGAAAAAGCCGGCACCCGCGGAGCCGGTGCAGAGCGCGGGCAGCAGCGACTCGAACCTGTTCGGCATGCTCTGCTACCTGATAAGCTTCTGGGTTCCGCTGTTCGTGCTGTTCACGGACAAGAAGAATGATAAGTTTGTGGCTTTCCACGCGTACCAGGACCTGCTCCTAACCGCGGTTGTGATGGTCTACACCATCATAATGTGGGTGGTGATGATGGTCCTCACGATGGTGACTGGATTCGGCGGCATCTGTGTGCTTCCGTTTCTGTTCCTGCCCATCCTGGTCATGCTGTTCATGATGTGGAAGGCGTGGAACGGCGAGAGGTACAAGCTGCCGGTCATCGGCGACTTCGCGGAGAAATACGCCAGGTAATCCTGGCGTTTCTTCCTTTTTTCTTTTCCCTTCTTTTATGGTTTTCCCGGGATGAGCCTAAGGCAGGCCGAAGCTCACATGAATTCCGAAAGGCCCTTCTGCTCCACCTTCTCGTCCTGGAACACGCTTGCGATTTCCTTCTCCACGAGCTCGAGGCGCTGCTTCAGGTAGGCCGGGAGGGCGTATTCGTCTATCATCCTCATCGAGACCTTGAGGTATTTCTCTATCCCGCCCTTGTTTATGGTGAGGATTATCTTGCCGCCGCACCTGGAGCATTTGCCGATTAGCGGGGGGCGGCGGTATATCTCGTTGCAGTCCACGCAGCGGAAGCTCTGCCTTGAGAAGGAGCGGAGGTTGCCGTAGATGTCCGGGATGAAATGGGATAGGATGAGGCGCTCGGCGGCGTCCTTGGAATCCACCGCGCGGATGAGGGAGTGGAGGCGGAACTCCGCCTCTATCTTCTCCGGGATTGAGTCCAGCTTAACATAATTGGTGACCATGGGGCCGATGTTGAGGGAGGAGGTGTCGAACATGAAATTGAGGCTCCCGTACTGCTCGGGCCTTCCGAGCAGGTTTTTGACAGTGGGGATTTTCACGTCCCCGGGGAAGGAAAGCCTCTCGCACGCCCCGTAGAACTCCAACGGGTATTTTGAGACCACCTCCATCCCGTGCACCTCGTCGTCCACCTCGAGGGGATTTATCATCGGGGTGAGGAGGAGGGGGGCGTCCATGGTCCCTCCCCTCTTCGTAGAAAGGTAGGACCAGGAGAAGTTGAGGAGGGCGTCCAGAAGGAGCATGACCGCATCCTCATCCCCATCCGCGTTGCGGCGTTTTGCGGTGTGGAAATATGGGTGGGCGAACCCCACGTTCGCATCCGTATAGCCGATTAGGCGGGCGAGAACGCAGGCCGAGGTGTGGGGGGAGAGGCCTGCGAGCATGTGGCCCACCAGGTCTCTGGGCCCCTTCAATTTGTAGAACGGAGGCAGGCCGTATAGGTTTATGAGCACGTCGTCTATGAAATGCGCGACGTTGGCCAGGTATTCCAGGCCGTGGCGGGAGACGAGGATGTCCTGGGGCATGAGCGCGACGACCTGGTCCGGTGAGGTTATGGGCCTGCCCTCGTGGTCATGTGCGTAGCCGAGGGATTTTATCCCCTCGACCGTCTGGTTTATCTCAGAGATGCGGAAATGGGTGAGCGGGACGTCCGTGGCGTCGAAGCGGCAGGTGCCGTCCTTGTAGACGAAGACGGAGTGCTTTGCGCGGTAGAAGCCCTTCTCTATGCGCTCCGGGATGCGGGAGTCGCTGAAGAGCCCCTTCACCCCCTTCAGGTCCGGGGGCATGAAGCCGAGGTTTGCGCGCGCCTTCTCCATTATGGAGATGAGCTCGAGCGGGCGGTAGTCGTATTGTTGGGAGGGGACGCCGCAGTGCTCCTTCTCCTTTGTGGCGGCTCCGCATTTGGGGCATACTCTCTCCGGGAAAGCGGCCGAGCCGCAGTGGTGGCAGCGGGTGGAGAAGGTGGGCTTGCCGCATTCCGGGCAGCGGAAGCGGGCGATTTCGACGTTTATCCCCCTCTCCTTCTCCCTCCCCTTCAGGGATTTGTATATCTTCACAAGGCTGCGGTTCTTCGGGGAGCCGGTGGGGAAGAGTATGTTCGGGCTTCCGGGCATTATCCTCTCCTTTGCCTTCTCGGGGCGGCCCATCCTCGCGCCCACATATGTGGGGCATTTCCTGCGGATCGTTATGCCGGAAAGGCGGCAGATGTTCTCCATCACGCTGGCCCGGGGGTCTGCGGAGAAGGATGAAAGGTCGAGCTTCTGCCCCACCACAAGGCCCAGGGAGGAGAGGAGGGAGAACGCGTCTTCGCCGTTGATGAGGACGGACTGGCCGTCAACCCTGTGCTCGGCATAGAGGCTCTCCAGTATGTATTTCTCCTTCTCGAGCGGAAGGATTAGTTCACGAAGGTGATTGCCCTCCCATCGCGGGTTTCCCCTGGAAAGGTAGTGGGCAAGCGAAGACAATTCCTCGTGGGAAAGATCGTGCCATGGGTAGGTGTAATCCGGGTGGAGTGGGGTCCCGGTCCTGCGGGCGAAATCGAACGCTTCGTGCGGGCCTGCGAATTTTGGGATGTCGAGGTCGGCGGCCTCAAGCTCGGCTTCCCACCATTCCCTGCAATACCCGGAGGGCATGAGCGGATGGTTGGTCTTGAGGAAGTCCCCGAAGGTCACCAGCATGTCCCCCAGGAAGAGGATTTTCTCCACATTGGGGCGAATGGATTCCGCCTCCTCCGCGCTCCTCACCTTTACCACGGTGCCGCCCTTCAGGCGGGCGACGGGGGGCTCTATCGAGTCGCAGACCGTGACGATGCAGCCCTTGCCCGGGCGCTCCACCTTCATGTGGGTGCCGTTTGCGGGGAAGGAGTCCAGGAGCACCATGGCGGCCGGGTGGATGTTGCGGGCCATTATGCCGTTCGTGCGGCTCCTCCCGTAGCGGAGGCGGAAGCCCCCTTTGGCCATGGGGTAGCTGAAGACCGGGCGCCCGGCCACCAACCCTTCCAGGTAGGTGAAGTCCGGCTTGACCTCCACCTTGTCCTCCTTCTTCTTGACCTTTATCACATCCTGGAGCCATTCCCAGTCAAGCCCGTATTTAGTGGCCTGCTTGAGCACCTTGGGCGCCTTCTGGGCGATGCCCTCGCATATGACGAGAGGGATGCCCCCGCGGACGCGGTTGCTCTTCACGCGCTGGAGGTCGCGGTGGACAGAGACCTCGACGTCCTCGGTGGGGTCCCCGTCTATGCAAACAGGGCAGTTGCGCACTATGTGGGCGACGTGCTCGTCCGGGGGCTTGTACTGGAGGTGGTTGCACCTGTTCTCGTAAACGTTGACCTCCTCGACATACCTCGCGACCTCGGTCTCAGTCGGGCGGTAGTTTCCTACTCCGCATTTCCTGCGGGCTATGTCCGCAAAAACCACGCTGAGGGCTGCCACGGTCCCGCCTGCGGAGCGGATGGGGCCGGCGAAATGGAGGGAGACGTAATCGGTCCCGTCCGGGTTCTGGTTTATGTCAAGATGGGTTATGCCCTCGGTCGGGGCCACCAGGACGCCTTCGGTCAGGAGGCCCACCGCGGTCCTCACCGCCTGCTCCATGAGCTGCTGGGGGGTGCCCCTGGAAAACTCGCCTGCAGAGATGCTTGCCGCGAGCGCAAATGCGATTGCGGTGCGGGACTGCCCCTCGGATTCCATTCTCCGTATCACCTCTGCTATGCCGGGGGGGCCGACAAGCCCCTCCACGCGGGCGGCGACGTCCTTGGCAACAAGTATCTCCACCTCCTGCGATGGGTCGAAGCCCTTCCTCCTTGCCTCTGAGGCGACCGCGTAGGTGCGGTCCAGTTCCCTCTTTAGCGATTCAAAGTAATCCATATCCTACCTCGAGAAATCCAGGGTGCGCAGGGTGTCGCTCATCAGCTCCAGAACCGGGACCCTGCCCGGGGTTGGGATGTGCCCCTGCTTGAGCTGGAAGTCGGTCGTGCTCTGGAAGGTGCCGGAGTTTATCACGAGCGTTCCGCGGTATTTGGTGTAGCCGTTCTTGTGCACATGGCCGAAATGGAGGACATCCGGCTCCTTCTCTATCAGCATGTAATCCATGCGCTCCGGGACGATTGCGTTCCCGCCGAATATTGTGGAAAGGTGCCTGCGCTTCAGGCATTCCACCATCACCTGCTCCGGCTTGTCGTAGGAGAGCTTCGGCATGGAGGCTACCATCGAGTCGGTGGAGGTGCCGTGGTATATGAGGTGGTCCGAGCATTCTATCGTGGCGAAGGCGGGGCTGCCTATGAGGTGGACGTCGCTTTTTATCATGTCTTTGGGAATCGCGGGCATCGGCTCGCCTCGCCTCACCGCGTCGTGGTTCCCAGGCCCAACGATTATTTCAATATAATCTGGCAGGGAATTTATGAAATCGTCGAAAAGGGCGTATTGCCTGTAGATGTCCTTCTCCGTGAGCTCCCTCTCCTGGTTGGGGTAGATCCCTATCCCGTCCACCAGGTCGCCGGCTATGGAGATGTATTTCACCTTGCCGGCGAGCTCGGGGTTGCCGCGGTTGCCGTGCAGCCAGTCCACGAACCCGTCCAAATAGGGCTTGACGAACTTGTTGCTTCCGAAATGGATGTCCGAGAGATATGCGATCGCAAGGTCCTTTTCGCAAAGCTTCCTGTCCCTGGAGACCGGGAGGTCCGGGAGCTCGAAATCCTCAACGATTATGAAGGCGTTGGTTGCCTTCCCGTATACCGCGATTATGTCGTCGCGGGTGAGCATCCTCGCGCGGGAGAACGCTTCTTCCTCACGCCGGGTGAAGAGTATCTTGAACTTGCCCTTCAGGTCCTCCACGTCCATAAGGATGTTGTTGTTCTTGGTCTGGCGGATGTCGGTTATCATGACTATGGACCTGACTTTCTGGCCCTCGGCCCGCTTCATGTCATCAAGGGAGGCCTCGGGGTATTTGGAGGCATAGGCGGATAGGAGGCGGGAGATGCGCTCGAACCTGTCGCGGAAATAGGCGACGAAGTCCTCGACCTTCCCGCTTCCGCGGGATTTTCCGGTAACATCCAGCTTTTCGTGGAAGCGGAGGGAGGGCCCGAACTCCCTGGCGGATGGGCGGAAATCGGATGGGGGGATGAACTGGGCGGGCGGGGCTTCGGCCAGGGGGGCTTCCCTGAGGTCGGCTTTCTTCCGTATGAGGATGAGGATGTCGTCTTCGGTTATGAATGTTTTGCCGAGGGAGAGCAGCTCCTCGGCTGGGATGGAGGCGGATTCCGCGATTTTTTCCGCCTCCAGAGAAATCCTGACGCCCTTCTCCGCGAGGCCCTTCATCTCTTCACTTTTTGATGGATTCAAGGGCGCTGAGGATGTTCCATATCTGCATGCGCGCATGTGGCGGCATGTTCACATCCTCGCTAACGGACTCTATCGAGTAGATTGCCGCGCTCACCCTCACCGTGAGCTCGTCCTGGGAGGTGAGCCTCCCCTTCGCCTCGTCAAGCGCGCGCCTTATGTTCTTGGGGACAGTCGTGTCCCCGGCCACGCCCTCTATGAGGCCCACAATTTCCGGAACCGAAACCATCAAACCATCTCCTTTTGCCCGAAGGGCACAAATCAGCGTTGGGAAATATCTTGCAAAGGGTTTATATTGCTGATTGGGGGCGGAGCCATGGTTTTTAAGCGGAATGAATCCTTTAATTATGGAAAGGGCCCGTAGCGCAGCCTGGATAGCGCGGCAGCCTTCTACCGGACAGAGAATCCTTTTCGGAGGAAAGCTGTAGGTCGAGGGTTCAAATCCCTCCGGGCCCGAACAGGGAACTGAATAGGGGAATGCGAAAGGATTTAATTGGGGGATGCGGAGGGTTATCGCACGGGGATTGTATGCCAATTGCGCAGAAAAGGTCTGGCAGCGAAATTCTCGGGATGGTACCGGTAAGGATACCTGATTACGACGCTTCGGTCCGTTCGGGGAGCCAGGTCTCGGAACGGCCTTCTGCTGAAAGGCTTCCTGCAGACATAGAATTCGGGGGCAGGCGGGAGGAGAGGACTGGTGCAAGGCCGCCTGTTGAGCGGCTTCCGGTAGAATTGCCATCCGAAGGGGCACGGCCCAATGCCGGGCGCCTGCCTGAAACGGTTGAGTTCGAACAGAAGGAGGGGAGGCGGGGGGAAAGTAGGCGGCCGGAAGTGGAAAGGCTCCCGGATGACCTGCAAAAACCCGCAAGGCGGGAGGCAAATGCTGATTATGTGATAGAAGGGGAGGGCGGCGCCCCTGCTGAGGGCAGGAAGAAGAAAAAGGAAGACGAGTGGAGCCCCTACTGAGCGCAAGGGCTATTAGGGTTGGCATCCAACCATCTTTTCATGAAGCAGCTTGTCAGGTTTGCCAGCGCGGGGATTCCGATACAGTGCAAAGGGGGGAACCTGGAGGCGGTGGAGTGCTCGCGGAAATTGGGCTTGGGCGCTTTTGAGATTGAGTTTGTGCGCGGCGTGAAGATGGGCGAGGTTAAGGCGCGGGAGATTGCAGCCAGCGCGGCGAAGAATGACGTGCTGGTTTCGTCCCATGCCCCGTATTATGTGAATTGCTGCACGCAGGAGAAAGCGAAGGTTGCATCTACAATACGGCATATTTTTTCATCCGCACGCATTACCGGGCTGTGCGGGGGGACGATTACGGTTTTCCACCCGGGGCATTACCAGAAACTGGGAAAGGAGGAGGCGTTCCAGGCGGCGAAGAAGGTTTTGCTTGTGATAAATGAGAAGATGGATGCGGCAAAGGTAAAATGCGCGCTTGGGGCGGAGACGGTCGGGAAGAAAAGCGCGTTCGGGGGGCTGGAGGAAGTGGTAAGATTGCATGAGGAACTGGAGTTCGTGTGGCCGGTGCTGGACTTTTCGCATTTGCTTGCGCGGGGGGACTTCCCCTGCAAAACCGAAGGGGAGTACCGGAAGTTGTTTGCCGCCGTAGAAAAAAGGATACCGGGCTATGGGAAGGATTTCCATTCGCATTTTTCCTCGATAGAGTATACGGAAAGGGGGGAGAGGAACCATCTTCCCATTTCCGCGAATGTTCCGCCGTATAAGCCATTGATGAAGGTGCTTGCGGAGAACGGGTATTCGGGGAGGGTTGTTTGCGAAAGTCCGCGGCTCGAATATGACGCGCTGCTCATGCAGGCGGAATATCTGAAACATGCGTGATGGATGTAACCATGGTTACATACAAAATCTAATTAACCTATCCAACTAACCATACGCATGCTCTTCCACAAGCTTGCGAAAGTTTTCGAGAAGGTGGAATCCAAAAGCGGGCGGCTGGAGATGACCGGGCTGCTCGGCGAATTGTTCAGGGAGGCCTCCCCGGAGGAGGCGGAAAGGATTGCATACATTGTGGAAGGCGAGCTGCTCCCCCCCTATATGGGCGTGGACATGGGGATGGGCGAGAAGTTCGTCCTGCAGGCGATTGCGGACGGGAGCGGCTATTCCCGTAAGGAGGTGGATAAGGAGTTCGCCTCGCTCGGGGACCTGGGGCTGGTGGCCGAGAAGCTGCTCTCCGGCAAGAGGCAGCAGTCCCTCCATTCCGAGCAGCTTACCATCGCATACGTGTATTCCGCGCTGATGAGGATTGCGAAGGCGTCCGGGCACGGGAGCCAGGACGAGAAAATCAAAAGGCTGGTGGAGCTCTACCACAGCGCCAAGCCGCTTGAGGCGAAATATATCACGAGATTTGTCCTTGGCCAGCTGCGGCTAGGGGTGGGCGGGCCTACAATCCTGGACGCGCTGAGCTTCTCCGAGAAGGGGGACAAAAGCCTGCGCGAGGATTTGGACCATGCGTACAACCTTTGCTCGGATATAGGGTTCGTAGCGCGCAGGTTCAAGGAACACCCGCACAGGATGAGGGAGTTCAGGATAGAGGTCTTCAAGCCGATAATGCCCGCGCTCGCGGAGAGGCTGGCGAGCCCGGAGGAGGTTGTGAAGAAGCTGGGGAGGTGCGGCGTGGAGCAGAAATACGACGGCTTCAGGATGATGGTGCACAAGAAGGGCGGCCGGGTGGAGATTTTCTCGCGGAGGCTTGAGAGGATCACGCCTTCCTTCCCGGACGTTGTGGGGGAAGTGGAGAAGCTCAAGGCGGATGAAATCATCTTTGAGGGGGAGGCGCTTGCGTTCAACGAGAAGGAGGGGAGGTTCTATTCCTTCCAGGAGACGATGCACAGGAGGAGGAAATACGGGGTGGAGGAGGCGAGCGGGAAATATCCCCTGCACGTATACGTGTTCGATTTGCATTATCTTGGCGGGAAGGACTGGACCGGGAGAACATACCTGGAAAGGAGGAAGGAACTGGAAAGGATTTTTCCCAGGGGGAATCTGAAACTGGGAGAAATGAAGGTTGTGGATTCTGCTGCGGAATTGCAGAAACTGTTCGACAAGGCGCTTGAGATGCGGCTGGAGGGCATCATTGCGAAGGACCTGGATGCGCCTTATACGGCCGGGAAGAGGAAATTCGCCTGGATAAAGCTGAAGAAATCCTACGGGAAGTCCGTGGACACCGTGGATGCGCTTATAGTAGGATATTATAGGGGGAAGGGGGCGAGGGCGGAATTCGGGTTCGGGGGGTTGCTGGTCGCGGTCTACAATGAGAAAAAGGAGAGGTTCGAGACGATTGCGAAGGTGGGGAGCGGATTCACTGAGGAGGAGATGGGGAAGTTCGCTGAGGAGCTCGGAAAGATGAGGGCAAAGAATGCGCCCGCGGACCTTGATTACAGGATGGAGCCGGATTTCTGGGTGAAGCCGAAAACCGTGGTGGAAATCGCTTATGACAACATAACCAAATCCCCGGTCCATACCTGTGGGGAAGAGGAAGGGAAGGGATTTGCACTTCGGTTCCCCAGGCTAGTGCGCGTGCGCGACGACAAGGGGCCTTACGATGTGACGACCGTCAAGGAGATAAGGGACATGTACAGGGAAGAGGCCGGCTAGGCAGGCTTTTTATTCTTCTCGCATATCATATGCACATGAAAAAAATATTTGTTCTGATGCTGTTTGGGCTTTTGGCCGGGGCCGCGTTTGCGGCAAGCTGCGCCGCGGATGCGTACCGGAAAACCTGCGCCTCCTGCACCTTCGACTCGAACGGAAAGGTCGACCAAAGCTGCTCCGGCGGGTACAAGCAGTCGGGCATCGCCTGCACCAGCGCGGCATACCCCATAATGAGCACCAAATACGCGGCCGGGCAGTGCCCGCAGGTGGACGCGTGCGCAGCGGAACTATCATCGTGCGTCTCACAGTATTCTTCTGGGGACGACAGGGATGACTGCCGGGAGGGCTCGGTGAGCACGTGCTATCATGCCGCGGACAGGTGCACGCAGAGGGCGGCGATTGCCTGTGGAGAGATAGAGGACCCGTGCAATGCGCCTGCATTCATACTGATGGCAGCGCTTGCGCTGGCAGGGTTCGCATATTACAGGAAGAATTAGGCGCCCAATTCCTTCATAAGCGCCCTTGCGCCGGACAGCGCGTCGCGGATTTCGCGCGCCTCCAGCATGTCCAATTTTCCAAGGCTGGAACATGCCTCGCCCACCAGCCGGGCCATGAGCGAAAGCTGGACTATGCGCGCCATCGGGTTGGTTTTGTTCGCCTCTTCTGCGATTTCCGCCATTTTTCCGGCTTCCGTCCTGAAGGCCTCGCCCTCACGTTTTACTGCATCGGAAAAACTTTGGGAAACGTCCACCAGGCCTTCCGCAATTGAGGTGAAAGCATCCAGGATTTCCGCCTTCCTGCGCATCTCCGGCCCGTCCAGCCTTGTCGCAATCTCCTGGGATGAAAGCAGGCCCCTGCACTCATAATTAAGCGCGTTCAGCTGGTTCAGGAGGATGTTGAGCGCCCTCCTGGGATTTATCTTTATGAGCTGGCGGGCCGAGGATTCAAATAGCCTGGTTTCGCTGTTTTTGAAGAAATCCTCCCTGAAAAGGAAATCCTGGAACCTTATTGCAAGGTCGAGCAGGTTGCCTCTCACCCCGTCTTCAAATCCGCTTCTTTTAAGCTGCTCTTCCGGAACAGCGGAGACCGTTGAGATGAGTTCGAGGATTGCTGTCTTCTCCCCGTTGCTGATTTCAGCGTGTATGCAAAATGAAATCCGAACCGCAAGCTCGATGAACGCCCTGAGGTCGCCCTTCTTTGCAAGCTCCGCAATCTCGCTTATCGCCTCTGCGCGCTCCTTTCCGGTTCCCGTGGCTATTATCTTCCGGAACTCCGCGAGCATCTGCCGCTTCGCTTCCTCTATTTCAACCGCCTTTTGCACATCGCCGGGCGCGTAGCGCCGGTGCCTGAGGGCAAAATAAGACGCACCGGCCTCTTTTGCGGGCCTGCTAAAGGCGGTGCTTGCGCTCGCTTTTTCATCCGCACCTCCCTTTACAAGAGTCAGGTATGACATGTGTATATTAATGTATATAAGTGTTTTAAAAAAAGATGGTTGGCAAGAAATCAGCCTATGGCCAGCTCGCTTATTTCTCTTAGCCTTATCTCTGTTTTCTGGGCTTGCCCAAGGATAGAAAGAGTGGTCTGCTCCATTAATTCCATCGCCTTCGCGAGAGGAGCTCCGCACATTTTGCAGTAGTAAACAAAATACAGGGAACGGGCTGCTCCGGCAACCTGCGCGAG
>JAKQHW010000022.1 GCA_029557835.1 Microcaldota archaeon | reverse complement strand
ATTTACGTCAAAAGCCGTAGCCACATATGGCGCACAACAAGATTTTTATACCTTCCCGGGAAATAACCAGTATGGCGTCTTCTGCCGCAAGGAATTTGCGCCCCAATCCGACCACTGTGCAGGGCGCAAAAATAATCCCTTTCCCTTCAAGGAGGATGGAACCAATGCTTGAGCTGCAAAGCCGCCCTGCCGCCATCCAAAGGCCGCCTCCCGCCTGCCATTCCGGGGAGAAGGAAGCCGCGGCCTGCCAGGGGATAAAGCTCGAGAAGGCGCGGGAATCCAAGGCCAAAGGCCAGACAAGGCGCTCAGAGGCCCTCCCGGACAGCCATTATATGCTCGCCTGGATAGTCTGGTTCGCATATGTGAAGATAATGCTCGGGACCGGGATAAAGGCCTGCGAGGCCCCAAAGCCCGAATACCACGAACAGCTGAAGAAGGGCCGCTGATTATGCGCAAGAACAAGCGGCTGGGCCAGCATTTCCTCAACAGCCCCCACATACTTGAATTCGAGGCGAAAGCCGCGGGCATTTCCGGGAAATCCGCCCTTGAGATAGGCGGCGGCGACGGCCGCCTCACCGAGAGGCTTCTTTCAAAGAACCCCAAGAGCCTCACCGTGATAGAGAAGGACCCGCGCTGGGCCGGAGTACTGCGCGAAAGGTTCGGAAACAGGATCCGCCTGGTCGAGGGGGATTTCCTCGATTCGGGCGAGGATGCGGACGTCATTGTCGGCAACATCCCCTATTACATCTCCTCCCCGATAATCTTCTCAATCGCGAAAAAGCGCGCGTCCCGCGCCCTCCTCATGGTCCAGCTGGAGTTCGCGGAAAGGATGGCCGCAAAGCCCAATTCCCCGGAATACGGCCGCCTCAGCGTCACCTCCCAGCTCCTCTTCAATGTGAGGCTGCTCAAAAAGGTGGGCAAGGGCGCATTCTCCCCCCCTCCTGAAGTTGATTCCGCGATAATCCTCCTTGAGAAAAAGGCGGATTCCATAGACCCCTGGGCCGAGAAGGTCATACTCGCGCTTTTCCAGCACAAGAACCAGATGGCTTCCAAGGCCCTTTCCCATTCCGGGATAAAATCCGAAGGCCTGCCAAGGAAGCGCGCAAGGGAGATGGGGATAGGCGAAATATTGCGCCTTGCGGAATCAATCAGGCCCTTAAATTCTCCTCGATCGTGAAATTCTCCTCCCCTTCCACCGTTACCTTCACCGCATTCTCTGAAAGCGGGTAGGTGAACTCCAGCTTCTCGCCGGGCTTCACATTCTCCCTGACGAAAACGACCGGCTCCCCATCCACCACATCCTCCACGGTGGCCTTGGCTATGGGTATGAAGCTCTGCACGGTCACCACGCTTTTTCCTTCCACCGCGACCTTCTCCACCCTCACCTGCGAGCGGAACCTCTTCCAGAACAGGAAAACCGCCAGCACCGCCACTATTAGCGCCAGGAAAATGAAAACCGCTATGAGGATAAGGCCAATCTCCATCAAACCACCGCCAGCCTCGCGCGGGAACGCATCGCAATTACCTTCACTCCCCCCTTTTTTAACCTATTCCTGAGCAGCATGTCGTTGGTCGCAACTATCGCGCCCTCCTTCACGGCATACTCCACTATCCAGTCATCGACATTCCCGGTGCTCGGCACAACCCTCGCCTTCCCTTTCCCTATCAGGCCGAGCGCAAACCTCGCGGCCGCCCCATCCTTCCCCTTCCCGTGCGAAATGGCCTTGAGCTCCCCCACCACGCCGCTCGGCACAACCATCCCGTGGGGGATCTCCAGCAGCCCCTCTATCTGCCCGAATATGTTTATCTTGAATTGAAGCGGAAGAAGCAGGAAATTGGTGTCCAGCACTACCTGCCTCACGATAAAATCTCCCCTATTACCTTCTCGGCATCGAACGGCTCTATGTCCTCATACCCCTGCCCGGTCCCCACGTATATTATCGGCACCCCGGTCAGTTTCGTTATGGAGACCACGGTCCCCCCCTTCGCGTCGCAGTCCAGCTTGGTCAGCACCACCCCGTCCAGCCCAATCTCCCTGTTGAACGTTGTCGCCTGCTCGGCTATCGCATTCCCGGCTATGCTCTCGCCCACATAAATCTTCATGTCCGGGGCTATGACCCTGGTCATCTTCTTGAGCTGGTTTATGAGGTTTATGTTGGTATCCTGCCTTCCCGCGGTGTCTATGAGCACTACATCTATCCCGTTCGCCTTCGCATACTCCACCGCGTCGAAAGCGAGCGCGGTCGGGTCCGAACCATATGCCCCGCTTATCACCCTCACCCCGAGCCTCTCCCCATGGTGGATGAGCTGCTCCGCCGCCGCGGCCCTGAACGTGTCCGCCGCCGCAATCGCCACGCTGAGCCCCGCATCCTGCAGCATTTTCGTGATTTTCGCAATCGTGGTGGTCTTGCCGGCCCCGTTTGGCCCGAGCACCATAACCTTCACCGGCTTTCCGCCTCCCTTCGCCCTCTCAACCATCGAGAATATTTTCGGGCTCTTCACCAGCCCCACCATTACCTCTTTCAGCTGCCCCCTGATGAACTCAGCGGTCTTCCCCCTCTGCACCTTCGCGCCCACAACCCTTTTCCTCAGCTCCGCCTTTATCTCGTCCGCCACTTCCAGCGCCACGTCGCTTTCCAGCAGCCCCAGCTCCAGCTCTTCAAGCAGCTCCCCTATCTCCGATTCCTTTATCTCAGAGGCCCCGGATATGGTCTCCTTCACCGCCCCCAGCAGCCCCTTCTTCACCTTCTTCTCAAGCTTCCCCGCCTCCTTCTCCGCCACTTCCCCGACCTTCAGGAGAGGCTCCGCCCGCCTTCCCTCTTCCTCCCGCGGCGTTTCAGCCTTTGGCGCAGGCGCCTCCGTTTTTTTCTCCGGCACCCCGGCTTCCGCCATAGGTTCGGGAGGCTCCTCTTCCTTCCCAGGCGCGGCCCTTTCCATCCGCACCTCTGCCGGCCCGGCCTCTTTTTTCGGCGCAGGCTTCCCACACACCCCTTTCTTTTCGGCCTCCTCCCCAGCCTTTTCAACAAGGGGCCCTTCCCCAGCAATTGCCTCTCCTATCCCCCCAACTTCAAAATCAGCCTTCTCTTCAGGCGGCTCCGGGGCCTTCTCCCCTTTCTTCCCGGTTATCTTCCCGACGAAGCCGGAAATGCTTTTCTTGAGCAGGTCAAACACTCAGGACCCTCCACCTTCCTTCCCGTGCTCGTGCCCAGCATGCGCCTGCCTTGCATAAAGCTGCTCCAATTTCATGAACTCGTCGTCTATTTTTTTGAGCTCGGCGCGGAGCGTCTGTATGGCCTTCTCAGTCATCTTCACCCTTTTGTCCACCTCTTCCTTCGCCTCGCCCACCCCGAATTCTGAGATGTACCCCGCCCCTATCGGGACAAGCACATTATCCGGGTCCAGCTTTGCCCTTATGAACGCCCCCCCTCCTATCGGCACCAGCCCGGTCTCATCCCGCATGTTCTGTATAGTGGTAAGGGAATTGTTGAGGTCGAGCATCGACATCATCATCCGCTCGATCTCCCTCTCAACATAGTTCCTCTGCTGCCCGACCATCCTCGCACGCGCCACTATCTCCTCCCTTTCCATCTACGCCACCTTCTCGACCTTCTCCACCTTTATCTTGCTCCGCGGTAGCCCGTTCGCAGCCCCCAGCAGCATATACGCCTTCTGCAGCGCGAAGTTCTCGGTCCCAGCCTCGACCTCCTTCTCGAACTTCCTGTTCTCCCTCCCAATCTTCATCATGCCGCTTATCCTGTATTTCATCATTTTCACCCTATCCTGCTTCCTTCCTTCATCTCCCTGTCCAGCGTCACCAATACCACGTTCCCCTCGTCCCAGGCCGCGAGCAGCATCCCCTGCGACTCCAGGCCCTTTATCATTTTCGGCTCCAGGTTCGCCAGCACCACTATGCTCTTCCCGACGACCTCCTCCGGGGCGTAGTGCTTTCCTATCCCGGCAACCAGCTGCCTCTTCCCATCCCCCAGTTCCACTTCCAGCCTCAGGAGCTTCTCGGACCCCTCCACCCTCTCCGCCGCCACAACCTTTGCGGCGCGCAGGTCGAGTTTCTCGAAATCCTCGTAAGCCACCATTGAAATCAACCCAGGAAACCGAGGGCCTCCTCCACCCTCCCCATCTCGAAAGCGGTCGTGCTCTCCCCGACCACATACCCCTTGTCGTTCGCAAGCATGCAGACCGCGACAAACCCGGTCCCGCCGTTTGCGGAGCCCTTCCCGCCTCCAACCTTGAATATCCCTTCCAGCTCCTTCATCTCGTCCTCGCTTGCCGCATAGTGGGCAAGGAACCCCCTGTTGTTCACCACGCAGAGCGAGCCCACCGTGCTGTAGTTCGCAATCCTCATCGGCACCAGCTCAACCCCCAGGCAATCCTCCATCCCCTTCCTCTCCTTCTGGCCCACCATCTCGCTTATTATCCCGCCCTTGTCGTTGGCCGCGATGTTGTTCCTGTGCGCGTTCCATCTCTCCCTGCTCACCAGCACTTCCAGACCGGTTTCCGCCCCTATCCTCTCTCCAGCCTTACCGTCCAGTCCCGGCAGCACTATCCCCCTCGAGTTCATGGCGGAATAGAGCCCGTTGAGGTTGCTCCCGCTTATGCTGCACCTCACCGCCTTGGTGCCTAGCGCGCTGCCCACGGCATCCACGAACTTCTCCGGGGCCTCGTACGGGAACAGCGTGTGCGTATTGTTGGTCGAGGCATATATCCCCAGGAACGGGTTCCCGTGGTAGCTCGCCCTCCTCCTGCCTATCGTCATGTTCAGCCTTTCCTTTCCTCTTTTCCAGGGGCGGCCTTCCCTTCTTTCTTCGGCGCCTCGGCCTTCGCGGCCGCCTCCCCCTTCTTCGGGCCTTCCTTCCCGCCCGCCTTTTTCACTTCCTTCTTCTCCTCAGGCTTCTCGTCCACGAGCGTCGCGAGCACCCTGCCCGCGTCCTTCACCGCCCTGACCTTTATCTTCCTCGGCGGCTTCTGGATGCCCCTCGCCCAGAGGAGCTCGTTTATGCCTGCACTCACCCTGACCGCGCCCTTCTCCGCCTTCATGTGCCTCGCCAGGAAGGAGCGCACAATCTTGACTGCGCTGCCCGCCCGCCTCACCCTGCTCAGGTCATAAGCCTTTCCCAAAGGTATCGTGTAAATCCTCTCTAGCTCCGCCATCCGAATCATTCCTCCTTTATCCTGAGCTTCCCGGTCCTCCATTCCCTTCTCCGGTTGTTGGAGGCGACCTTCCTTTTCGTCCTGACCGTAACGAACACTGGCATGCGCCTGTTCTGCCTGCACGCCTTTCCGAGCCTTCTCTTTTTCGTCTCGCTTTTCTTCCCCATATGAACACCTCACTTGAACGTTATCTTCGTTTCCCTTTCCCCTCCCCTCATGGCCCTCAGCAGGGCGAGCACCTTCGCGTCGCCCAGCTTCCCCCCGCCCTTGCCCGCATGCGCCAGTATCTGCCTCGCGGCCGCGGCATAGAGCTCCGGGTTCGCCATCCTCACGTTGGCCATCCTCTCATACGCTTCCGGGGTGAGGCACATCCTCAGCGCCGCCTTCAGCTTGGCCTCCATCCTCTTCGCTTCGAGGATTTCCGCCTCCCTGTCCCCGGCGCCTTCCCCCACGGCCACCACCTATGCGCCCTTTGCGCCGGCAGACTTGTCCAGGAGAGCCCTCCCTTTCGGGGTGAGCTTCCTCCCCTTCTTCGCCTTCTGCATGAGCCCTGCCTTCTCCAGCGCCTGCATAGCCTTCCTTATGGTGGAGCCGCCCGCAGGCACGTGCTTCTCCGGCCGCACGCCCCTGTTCTTCGCCCCCCCGTAGTGCCTCCTCAGCCTCTGCACGCCCACGCCTTCGTTTATGTAGGCCTGCCTCAGCACCGAGGCGCACCTTACATACCAGAAGTCCGGGTCCTCCGGCGGCCTCTCCACATGGGCCCCGCTCTTCACGATTCCCACGAACTGGGGCTTCTCTATCCCCATCCCCTTGAGCCTTCCGGCTACCTCCTTTATGAGCCTGTTCGGCTCCGCGTCATAAGCCCTAACCATCCTTTCACCTTAATGCTTATTCTTTTGCAACTCCTAATAAGCTGGACCTCTAGGGGGAATATATTATCCGGTTTCCTATTTAAAGATATCTTTAAGGGCCATCCCAGCTCAGATGAACTCGGAAAGCCCGTACACGGTGGTCACTATTACCTTCCCGTTCTCCATCTTCAGCTCTATCTCCGCCCTGGAGAACGGCTCCATGGATTCCAGGAAATGCTGCCTCTCCTCCTCGTTCTCGAACACCAGGATGAGCTTCTTCTGCGTGTTGAAGTATTCGGTGGAGACCACCATCCTGTCCAGCTCGAACCCTCCCCACGCGTCCTTGAACTTCTCGCCCGCAAGCACGAGCGCGTCCCTTATCTTCCTCCTTATCACGTTCTTCTTCGGGTCCCCCCATCCGTGCAGCTGGTAGTAGTCCCCGTACCTCTGCACCACGCCCCTCTCCTCCATCTTCTTCATGAGCCCCTCCACATCCCCGTCGTACATGTCCATACCGTCGGTTATGTTCTTCTTGAAGCTCTGCATGAGCTCCTTGAGGGAGACCGGGACCCCCTTCCACCCGCAGCTCTTCTGCACGTCCGTTATCGCCTCGGTTATCTGCTCCGGCTTCACCGCAAGCCTCACCGCCTGCTTCTTCCCCATCCTCTCCACCTTCAGCCGGTACGTGGGCCTTCTCCTGGAGCTTGCCACCACATACACGATCGCGATTACCACCAGCCCGGGCAGCAGCCATTTCGCATAAACGTCAAACATGCTCTCCTGGGTCTGCTCATACCTTATCGTAGCCACGTATTCGAGGTACCTAACCCTGATGTTGTTGGTGCCCGCCTTCAGCCTCACCGGGACAGACATCTGCCCGTCGTTTATGGAGTACTCCCTCTCCTCCTCCCCGTCCAGCGAGACCTTCGCCTTCCCGCTCTTCACCGGCACCCCGTCAACGGTTATGTTGAAGGACATCCTCACGTCCTTCAGCTCAACCACCTGCACATCTATCTCCCTCACATGCATGTGCGCCGAACCAAGGACCCCGGAGCTGTCATGCACCCAGAATATGTAATCCCCTGGCTCCTCAAATTCAAAAGTGTAGAAAAACGCCTTCTCCGCGCCCACGAACCCCAGCTCTTCCGAGGCGATCTGCCTCCCCCCCTTTTCCAGGGTGTACATCACCCTCCCGGTGCTCTGGTTCATTGTAAAGTACAGCTCCGCCTTCTCCCACGGATAGATGCCGGGCGTAGCCCTCACCTCCACCCTCTCCGAAGGCAACGCCCCCGAATCCACCATCCCCTTCTCAGCCCCCGCCTCGTATATGAAACGGTAATATTCGCCCGCCCCCGCAGGCGCAAACAGGGTCTTCCTCCCCCCATATCCGCTGAACCTGAACTCCGAGCTTCCCCTCTCCGCCCATCCGTTCCTCAATATCTCCCTGTTCAGCTCCTCGACCGCCCCCCCCGTGTCCAGGAAATCCCCAAGCATCATCTCCTTCACGTATGGCTTCCCGGCCGAATCCCCGAGCTGCACAAGCCAGTAGTCCCTCCTCAGCTCCCCCCTGTTCAGCACGAAGTCGGTCTTCCCTATATACACAATCCTGTTCCCCCTCGCGCCCAGTGTCTCAAAATCATCCAGCACGTACCTCGGCATCGCGCCGTTCGCAATCACTATGACAGCATCCCTCGCCGTCCTTATCTCCGCAGGGGTTATCACCTGCACGTCCACCCCGTAACCTTCCAGCGCCCTCAGCCTTCCCACAAACTCGTCAAACCTGTTCGTGGTCTCCTCGTCTATCCCGCTCTCGCTCAGCACGAGCACCAGGGACTTCGGCTTTTCCTTCAGCGAGACCAGCTCCGCCCTCCCGCTCCCGTTCGCGTCAAAAATGTAATACGCCTCTGCGCCGGCCCTTCCCCCCTTCACAGGCTGCACATATCCGTCCGGCAGCCCCGAATCCTCTTTCGGGCCAACCACGCTCAGCACGACCACTGCGACAAGGAAAAGCGCCACGACCCCTAACGCGATGAGCTTGCTGTTTGCCATCCAGATTTCCCCGCTACTCCCTTCCCCCGCCCATTTTTATTCCTTCCCAATCCTGCTCCCCCTCAGCCATTCCAGATCATTCCTGTAAAACGCCCTTATGTCCTCCAGCCCCTCCATCAGCATCATAGGCCTCTCCAGGCTCAATCCCCACGCAAGCACAGGGTAGACGCTGCACAGGGGCTTCGTCATCTCCGGCCTGAATATGCCAGCCCCCCCCAGCTCCATCCATTCGCCCTCCCGCTCCCCCTTCCTCCTGAAGAACACCTCTATCTCCAGGCTCGGCTCGGTATACGGGAAATAGCTGGGCCTGAACCTCACCTTCTCGAAGCCCAGCCTCCTGTAGAACTCTTTCAGCAGCCCCAGGAGGTGCGTGAAATTGGCCCCCTCCCACGCCACTATCCCCTCCACCTGGTGGAACTCGGCAAGGTGCTTGAAATCAGTCGCCTCGTTCCTGAACACCCTCCCCACGCAGAAGTATTTCCTCCCCTTCCCGCCGTTTTTCCTTATCTCCTCGTCAAGCTTCGCGAGGTACCTCGCGCTCACCGCGGTGGTGTGCGTCCTCATCACCCTCTTCCGCGCCTCCTTTTCGCTCCATTTGCACTTCCACCCCTTCTCGTGGCCCTCCTTCACCGCCTTCAGCAGGGCACCCCCGGGAATCTCGGATTCCCCCTCCATATAGAACGTGTCCGCAAGGTCCCTCGCCGGGTGGTCCTGCGGCTGGAAAAGGGCGTCGAAGTTCCAGAACGCGCTCTCAAGCATCGGCCCCTCCATCTCTTCAAATCCCATCTCCACGAATATCTCACTTATCCTCTCCACCATCCTCGTCAGCGGATGCGCCTTGCCCACCGGCTCGTCCGCAGCAGGCGCCACCGCATAAGGGCTGAACTGCGCGCCCTTCCACCTCCCGCTAACCATGATTTCGTGCGTCAGCTCCCCTATCTCCTCCCCAGTTTCGCCTATCTCTTTCGCCTCCCCTCTCCCCTTTTCAGTCAGCCTTATCTCCATCCCCTTCTTCCCAACCTCGCTCACAAGGCCCCTTTTCAAAAGCGCCTCAATCTCCTCCCCCTTCGCCTTCCCGGGGCCTTCCGCCGCCTTCCTCAGCGCATATTCCCCCGGCCTCCGGATTACCTTCACCTTCCCGTCCTCTACCGCTATCCACCCGTTCCTCTTCGCCCACATTATCCCTATCCTTCTCTCCTCCTCGCCCAGGCTGCCCACCTGCTCCCCGTCCCTGGCAAGCACCCTCTCCTCCGGGAACCCCTCTTTTATGAACCTCTCGCACTCCGCATTCCTCACATATTCCTTCTCCGCGCTCTCCCCTACCTCCACCAGCCCCTTCTCCTTTAGCCAGAGCGCTGCCCTCCTGAACGCGTCAGCCTCGCCCTGCCCTTCCGCTATATCCTCCAGCCTCCCTTCTCCTTTTTCCATAATCCTCCTTAGCAAAGCCTTTTCCTGCCTGTGAAGTATCATTTTCACACCTGCGCCTTTTTCTGCTTCCTCTGCAAATAGAGATAGGAACCCGTTATTATCACAATCAGCGCGACCGCCGGAGCGCCCTCCGGCCCGCTAATGAAGGAGTAAAGCCTCCCCCTCGCCCCCATGAAGAACCCTATCACTTCCTGGTCCAGCCCCTCCTCCTTCTCGAAAACCATGGAGAAGTGAGCCAGCACGTAATTGCTCCAGCTGAGCTGCTGCCTCCCGTCCCCCGCCTGTTCCGTGCCTCCAGGCAGCGGGTTCACATACGTCACCTTCGCCCCCCTCGGCAGCATGAAGGACAGCCTTTCGTTCTCGCCCAGTATCACGTCCCCCAGCTCGCTCGTCTGGAACTGGAGCGCGCCCTTGTTCAGCGTATACCTTATCGTCCTCGGCTTGTACTCCTCCACCGTGAAAACCCCGGTCCCGGCTATCGGCTCCCCGCCCCTCCCTTTTGACGGCCCCGCTCCATACGTGATGGTGAGCTCCCCGTGGCACAGGTCAGCAATCGGGTTGCACCTCGATGTCGGGGACGGCCTCACAACCACGTTGCCTATGCTCACAACCCTGCTGTCCAGGTGGTACCTGACTTCATCGGAGCCAACGACCGTGCCCCAGGATGCGAGGTCGGTCTTCGCAAGGCTGGACTCGTACAGCGCTATATGGTACTGCGTGGTTATGATGTAATGCAGCTTCTCGGTGACCAGCGCGTTCCCCTGCTCGTCGACATCCAGCAGCACGTCCATGGCAACCAGCCTGAACTCGGCATGTGCCAGCGCGACCAGCAGGAACGCCAAAACGGCTTTCCGCATGAGCCTTTTTCTTCCCCAACCTTTATTAGTTTTGTCTTATTTATTAGTCCGATGCTTCCGAATACGGAAACAATGGAGAAGGAGATGCAGGAGAAGTCCTGGCCGGAGATAGCGGCCATGGCCCGCACCCTCCAGATACGGCTGGAGAGGGAGGACGACGATGCGAAGAACCTCGAGGCGCGCCTCCGCGTGATAAAGCAGTCCCTCATAGAGCACATGGAGCACCCTGGAATCGATTCCCGCACAGCCGACCTCCACCGCTCCCTCTCCTCCCTTATGGATTCCATGGAGGAGGAGCTTATGCGGCACGACATAGAGAGGCACGAATTCATCTCATTCCTGCGCGCCCTCCTCTCCAAGCTCAAAACCGAGAAGGTGAAATCCGGCACCCCGCGCCGCTCCACCTTCAGCAGGCACAAGAAGTGATCGCAGTGATTCTCTACGAGCGCCCCTTCAAACTCGAGCTTCTCGGCCGCTCCATCCTCAAGGACGGGGAGGAATGGCCCTTCACCGTGCGCAAATCCTCCGAACTGAAGGAGGTCCTTATGGAGCCCCACCTCATGGGCCCGGATTCCACCGCCTATTACATGTTCCGCGGCATCCACCAGCACGAGAACCTCCGCTACGACATAACCCTCATCGAATCCCGCTTTTACGGGGACGAGTATTCCAAGACGCTTGGCCACTACCACCCCCCCTCCCCGGTTTCCGGTGTCCAGTTTCCGGAAGTGTACCAGGTTTTGAGGGGCAAGGCCTCCTTCGTCCTGCAGAGGAGGCGCAAGGACGAGACGGTCGACTGCATCTTCATCGAGGCGAACGAGAGGGACTCCTTCATCGTCCCCCCTGGCTACGGCCACGTGACCTACAACACCGGCAACTCCCCCCTCGTCCTCGCCAACGTCGTCGCAAACTTCGATTCCAGCTACGACGAATTCCTTGCCAACCACGGAGGCGCCTTCTTCTGCACGAAATTCGGCTACAAGCAGAACGCCTACTACATAATCAAAAAGCAGGAGAGGCTCGCGCCCAGGCAGATAAACAAGCGCTACGGCCTGATCCTCGGCGACCTCCTGGAGATGTTCCATTCCATGCCGGAAAAATTCGATTTCCTAGAGCATCCGGAGAAGCTCCCTGTTTTTCCGTGAGCAGGTGTAAACTATTAAAATACATTTGTATACCTAAAATATACATGCTCGAAAAGCTGTTCAAGTCCAAAACAGTCGTCCGCATACTGGGGAGCCTCCTCATTTCCGAAGAGCTACACCTTCGTGAAATCGCCCGCCGCGCCGGCATCACCCCGATTTATGTGAAAAAGGAGCTTGAGAACCTGAGGGAACTCGGTCTTGCCTCCGAGGCCCGCAAAGGGAACCTCTCCATCTGGTCCCTCGACAGGGGCTCCCCCATCTATCCAGACATAAGGAACATGTTCTTCAAAACCGAGCTTGCAGGGAACTGCCTCTCGGAAACCTTGCGCAAATTCAACCCTAAATACGCCTTCATTTTCGGAAGTTTTGCAAAAGGGGCCCAGCGGGAGGGCAGCGACATAGACCTTTTTATTGTGGGGAAACTCGATGAGGACGAACTCATCCCGGCAATAGCAAAAACCCAGAGGGAACTCGGCAGGGAAATAAACTACATCCTCTGGAGCGAGCCCGAATTCCTCCACCGGAAGAAAGCCAGGCATAGCTTATTAACCGAGATTTCCCGCAACCCTATCATATGGCTTTGGGGGGATGAGGGTGGGTTCCGAAGAACTGTTGCGGGAAAATCTAATAGAGAGGGTGGAAAAAAGCAGTAGCGCCGCAAGGAATATGGCATCCCTCGCGGAAAGGGACCTCAAGGCAGCCGCAGATTCCCTCTCTTCAGGCAATTTCGACTGGGTCTACGCAATCTCGTACAATGCTATGCTGCAGGCGGGGAGGGGCCTCATGTTCTTCCGCGGCTTCCGCCCAAAAGGGAACCAAGGGCATATCTCCGTAGTGAAATTCGTTGCCTCGGAAATCCCGCTGGAGAGCTATTCGCTCGCCTCCATATTCGACCGCATGCGCATGAAGCGGCACAAGGTTCTTTACGAGCACATGGATGTGGTGACCCGGGAAGAAGCAGAAAGGGCGTTAGAAAATGCAAGGAAATTCGTAGGCAAAATTAAGTCCATGCTCAGATGATTTTTCCCGAAACAAGCCTTCCGTTCCCCCCTCCCCTCGCGCCCCTCTTCTTCAATCCCTCGAACAGCTGGAGCGCGTCCCTCTCAGCCCCCTTCCCTGCCGCACAAACGAAATTCCCTTCCCCATTCGTGAGTATCGCCATCGCCTTTTCGCTTTCCGAGACCAGCGCCCCTATCCTCGCGAGCGCCTTCGCATCCAGGTCCAGCCTCTCCTCCACAAGCCCGCCCTTCCGCACAATCTCCTTCGCCTTCGCCTCCACGACCCCTTCCTTAAGCCTCTCCAATTCCTTCCTCTGCGCCTTCCACTCCTCGAAGAACCTCTCCACCGCCTGCGGCAGCTGGTGCTCCGAAACGCTGATCACCCCGGATGCCCTCCTCAGCAGCGCCTCCCTTTCCTGCACGTATTCCACCGCCGCCTCGCCCACCTTGTAGTAAATCCTCTCCACCCCGTCCTGGACGCTCTCCCTCTTCACAATCTTGAAATATCCGAACTCCCCGGTGGTGGAATTCATCTGGTGCGCCCCTCCGCACGCCTCCGCATCCACGACCGCCTCCCCCTCCCCTATCTTCACTATCCTCAGCTCTTTCCCAGGAACCGCCCCGCCCTGGTACAGTGAAAATCCATATTTCTGCTCCGCAACGTTCCTGGGCAGCACCTCCACCTCTATCTTCAAGTCCCTCATGATATACTCATTCGCCTTCTTCTCTATCCCGTTCAGTTCCTCGTCCGTAATCCTCTTGTAATGCGTCACATCCAGGTGCGCCTCATCCTCCTTTTTCCCGCTCCCTCCCTGCCAGATGTGCTTCCCCAGCACCTCCCTGCACGCCGCATTCAGCAGGTGCGCCGCGGTATGGTGCTTCGCAACCCTCTTCCTCCTTTCCAGATTTACCTTCCCTTCCACAACAGCACCCTCCCTGAATTTGGCCGCATCCTCAACCAGATGGAGCGCAACCCCCGCCTGCTTAACAGTATTCAGCACCCTGCTCCCGTCCCCCTGCCCAGCCACAAACAGCTCCCCCGTATCCCCTGCCTGCCCCCCTCCCTCCGGATAGAAGGCGGTCTTGTCCAGCACAACATATTTCCCGATCACTTTCACCACTTTCGCCCCGAACTCCCCCTTTTTCGAATACCACATCTCCTCTGTTTTCTGGACCCCTTCCACATCAAACTCCTTTTTCCCCCCCTCGGTTTCCTCCCCTTCCTTTTTGCCCCTCACCTTCTCGTAGAAGTTCATGGGCACCTTCACTTCCGTGCCCTCCCCCCTCGCAATCTCAGCGACCATCTCCGGGGGAATCCCATGGCTTTCATAGAGCATGACCAATTCCCTCTCGCCCACGCCCTTTCCGAGCATGTTCACGACCTTCCCCTTCGCCCCCTGCTTTGTCGCAATATACTTCCTGCTCTCCTCCTTAATCACATCCACCGTGCTCTCCACCCCTTCCTCCAGCTCCGGGAAAATCCCTTTCAGCTCCTTCGCATGGCCCTCCAATATCTCCGCATAATCCACATCCCAGCCGAACTCCTCCGCAATCCCGAAGGACCTCCTCAGCACCATCCTCAGGTTATACCCCCCTCCCGCGTTAGAGGGAAGCATCCCGTCCTTCACAGTAAACAGAAGCGTAAGCAAATGGTCCAGCGAAGCATAAAGCCCCTGCAGGGGCGCCAATGTCCCCTCAAATCCCGGATGCCCGATCTCCTCCTCTATCCTCCTCACTTCCGCCTCCGGGTCCCTGGCCTCCTCCACATCCAGCCCGCCCACCCGCTTGGCGAATTCCAGATAGAGCTTGTCATCAACCGTTATCCCGTATTTCTTCCTGTATTTCGGCACCATCTTCCCAAAAACCACCGAATAGGAATCCGGGGTCCCATGGGTGATCCAGCAGAGCCGCGACAGCCCCGCCCCCATATCAATAGTCCTGGTGCCCAATTCCCGGCTCCCCCCGCCCGGCATCACCTCGTATTGCATGAACACGCAGTTCCCCAGCTCCAGCCCCCCTGCAAAATACTCTATGCACGGGCCGTAGTTCCCCCCGCCCATCCACACATCCTCCTGGAACACCAGCTCCTTCTCCGGTATCCCCAACGCCTTCAAATATGCAATATCGTGCCTCAGCGCCTCATCCTTCCAATAGAACAGCCCAGTCTTCTTAGTATTGAAGGCATGCTGTCCCACCATCACGAAGTTCGAGTAGTGCCTCCCCGTCACCCCCACGTTCGCAATGTCCGAAAACCTTATGCACACCTGCGGAATGATTAGCGGATTATGCTGCGCCTCCAGCGTCCCGTTCACCACATACGGCTGGAACCCGTTAATGGAGGCAATGGTAAAGTACAAGTCGTCCCTCCACCTCGCCACGGATGGATATGATTTTATGCTCCCATGCCCGTTTTTCACAAAATACTTCTCTATTTCCTTCCACGTCTCCACATAAGAGAGCTTCCTCCTGCTCGGCGGCTTCCCGATGAACGTATACCCGGTGCAGGCCGCATCCCCGCAAAGCTCCCTACCCCCCACGCTCCAGAACGCTCTCCCGCATCTGGAGCACTTCCCCCTGGAGAACCCGTGCTCCTCCAGCGCCTTCGTCTTATAGTGCTTCTCCCAGTCCTTCGCAAACTGCGCGCGCAATGAGTCTTTCGTGAGCATGCGCTAGAATTGCAGAACAAATATTATTAACGATAAGCCCGCGCCTACTCCTTCCAGTCCTTAAGCAGCCGCTCAACTTTCTCACGGAGCGGAGGAAGGCTCTCCTTCGCAGTGTCCCACACAACCCTGAGGCTAACCCCGAAATACTGGTGGATGAGCATGTCCCTCATCCCAGCCATCTCCACCCACGGAATCCCCGGATTCCTCTTCCTGAACTCCGGAGGCACATTCTTCGCCGCCTCCCCTATTATCTCCATCCGGCGCATGACCGCATCCTGCGTTCCCACATCCTCCGCGAAATCATCAAAGGACTTCCCCTCAAGGTAATCCCCGATAATCCCTATCGAGGCGAGAATATGCTCAAGGAAAGGCTTTGCGCTTTTCAAATTATCACTTTCATGTCGCGGGTTATGTACGCCTTCAGGTGCGGGCTTATGGAATCAAACGTAATTATATCCACTTCCTTCTCCAGGGAGCCCTCCAGTTCCCCCTTCATCCTCACAGCATCGAACAGGGTGAACTTGTCCGGCGGCTCTATAACCAGGTCTATGTCGCTCCCTTTTTTCCCTTCCCCCCTCGCAAAGCTCCCGAAGACCGCGGCACGCGTTATCCCGTGCCTTTTCAGTATCCTGACTATTTTCCCCACGATTGCCTTCTCCATGGAAACCTTAACGGCAAAAGCCCAATTAAACCTTTCCATACCCCGGCAATCCCGGGTCAGCTAAGAATAAAGCTTCACCAGCCGCCCAATCCCCTCTTCCAGCGAAACCTTCGCCTCAAACCCTATTTTTTCCTTAGCTTTGGAGGTGTCCGCCTGCGTATATTCCACATAATTCTTTATGGGGTTCTCCACATACTTCGGCCTTATGCCCTTCCCCAGCGCCTTGTTCAGCATCCCGACCAGCTGGTTCATCGTATAATACTTCCCGGTCCCCACGTTCAGCGCCTCAAATCCCCTCACCCTCTCCGCGGCCAGCAAATTTGCCCCCACCACATCCTCCACATAAGTGAGGTCCCTTGTCTGGCCCCCATCCCCATAAATGACCGGCGCTTCGTCCCTTCGCATCGCCCACAGGAACTGCGAGACCAGGTTCGCATATTTCTTTTTCGCTTTTTCCCCCGGCCCATAAACGCTGAAATACCTCATCCCCGCAATCCTCATCCCATGCATTTTCGCATACAGTTCCGAAACCCTCTCCATATACAATCTCGTTTCCGAATACAAATCCAATGGCCTTATCTCCGCATCCTCTTTCTGGGGCGGCCTCACCCCATTATACGCGGATGAAGTTGAAGCAAACACCAGGGGGCAATCGTTCTTCCTGCAGAAATCCAATATTTTTAGGAAATCATCCATTGATTTCGCAACCAGCGAAGGGTCTTCCTTATACATGGGGGATGAGGAATATATCCCATCATGGAAGACCGCATCCATCTTCGGCAATTCCAGTTCCGAGACCTTCCCGCTCACCCCTTCAAAGACCGTGGCCCCCTCTGCCTTATTTTCATAAGACCCTGTATGCAAATTATCAATTATCCAGACCTTGTTCCCATCCGCCAGCAATTTCTTTGCTATATTGGACCCAATGAAGCCCAATCCGCCAGTCACAAGATAATTCATCAATGCTCCCCACCCCATATTCCCAGAAACACTTTTTATCCCTAACCCGCCCCAAAATTTATCCTGTAAAGGGATGCAATCTTCTCCGCCCCAACCCTATACGAGTACACCTCTTCCAGATACGGGTCCAAATCCCCCTTCCACGGCCCCTTCCCCTCCATCTCATAATTCTCCGGCCCGACTATGAGCACCGGATACGCCCTCACCTTCGGCCCCTTCACCGCGGGGTCCACCCATGTGACCATCGGGATATACCCCACCCCGTTCGCATCCAGGTAGGCCCGGTTCCCAGGGGTATCAAACACCAGCAGCGGGTCGAACCACCCAGTCATCCTCCCCTCCCCATCAAAGTAGAACTCGGTCCCAACCCAATTGTAATCCGCATAAATGTAATCCACCTCGTACTCCCCCACCCGCCGCCTCTTCTCTTCCAGGCTGTTCCCGTAAAGTATCACCGCCGCGGCCAGCTGCTGCCTGTCAAAATCCACGAACGGGTCGTTCTGCGCCCTCCTGGAGACCAGCAGTTCCCTCCCGGTCATCGCATTCAGCGCAAAGCCCACCTCATTCGCGCTCAATATCTTCTCATGCACCCCGGTATTCGCCTTTACCCCTGCATATATTTCCTCCATTTCCGGAGGAAGCCCCTCCACCGCGCTTTCGTAATACGCCCCAGCCTTCATCCCTTCGTATGCGGAATAGCCCGAGAATAGCAGCAGCGCCGCAACCACATACAGCGCCCACCCCCACCTGCCCAAGAGCTCCTTCGCCGCAAAGCCCCCAACCAAAACCACAACCGTCCTCCCGAATATGGAGGCCACATAATCCGGCATGAACTGTATGTCCAGGAGCGGCGCAGTGATGAGGAATGAGAATGTAACCGCCATCACAACCGCCACCACCACGGCCAATGCCCCATAATCCTCCCATACCCTCCCTTTCCAGGCCAGGTACGCCCCCCCCCAGAACCAGCAGGCTCCTCAGCCCCGCATTTATCCCGGAGAAATTGAAGAACATGGACGAGAGCAATTCCACCGCCAGCCCGATCCCCTGCCCCACATCGTGCAAGTCATAAGGAAAGCTCCATATCTCGCTCTTCAGCAACGTTGACCCATGGTACACAAAAATGGGCTCCAGCCAGTAGAGCATGGCAATCGCCACGCCCAGCAAAACCGCCGCCCCATACGGAAAAAGTTCCTTCCTCTCCACCTTCCAGCCCGCCTTCCATCCCATGTACGCAAAAACCGCCCCCACAAGCGCGGTCGCGGTGGGGAACCCCGACCCAT
>JAKQHW010000061.1 GCA_029557835.1 Microcaldota archaeon | reverse complement strand
TACCACGCGGGCGGGGACAGGTTTATCGGGGTTTGAGCGCCTTCAGGAAATCCTTTTGGACCTCGTCTATTCCCCTTGACGCGTCTATTATGTGCCAGTCGGGGGTGAGGAACTTGTCCTCGGCCAGCTGGAGGAAGCGCTCGCGCACCCTTTCCAGGTATCCGGGGTTGCCCTCGTACCTGTCCGGCTTCTTCTGGGATTTCTTCCTCCCGGAGGCCTCCTCCGCGGATATGTCGAAAAGGACCACCCTGTCCGGGGGGTGGTAGCCGACGCTCTCCACTATGCTTTTGGCCTCGTAATAGGAGATTCCCTCTATCTCGTATGCTATTGTGGAGAAGACGTAGCGGTCCACTACCGTGAGCTGCCTGGTGTTCGCAATCTTTTCCTGCTCGTTTGCGATGTCGGACAGGAAGAGGAGGAAAAGGGCCTTGGGCTCGAGGTGCAGCTTCCCGTCGAGATAATCCCTCATCGTCGGAAAGGTCTTTGTCGGGTGCTTGAAATATGAGAATTGCGTCTCCTTCCTCAACAGGTCTATCTGGGTGTCCTTCCCGGCGCCGTCTATCCCCTCCACCACAACGAACATATTTGCCGTTTGGCAGATTAGGATTTTAAATGTCGCGCCTCTCGCCAGATGATGGGGGAGGGTCAGGAGGACAATATTTTTCCCGCGGGAAAAATGTGTCCATTTTCGCAGTTGCGAAAATCGGACCCTCAAACCGGGGAGTTCGGTCGACGCCCCGATATATGGGGCGGAGAACGAATGGGGCGCTCCCCTCCGCGGTTCGGAAGCAAATTAGCATTATAAATGTGCGCTATGAATGGAACGCGATGGAAGAGAAATGGAGGGTCATGGCCGAAAATTTCGCCGAGGCGTTCGCTTCGGATTCGGTGCATGCGACCTACAAAGGCCTGTGGCTCCAGGTCTGCGACTGGGCCAAGGCGGATAAATTGCCTGCCCCGGAGAACGTGCAGGTGGCGCAGAAGATAATCATAGGGGAGAACGGCACGGAGGTCGAGGTGGAGTTCTCAATTTTTGCGGAAGGGAAGGAGATAAGCGCAAAGAAGAAGACCGTGAAGAAAAAGTAGTCCTTTTTAATCCCTTTTTAACACATTTTAATCCATGTCCGGCAGATATTCTCACTTTAGAGGGGGGGACGGGCGGCAGGAGCCGAGGCGCCACATATCCAGCAAGACGGTCATGACGCAGGCGCTGATGGGCGCAAGGCCGGGGAACCGCGGGATGGAGCTCGCGGCCGGGCTCTCGCAGGTGGACGGATCCACCATCGCGAAGGCGCTCGTGGACGAGAAGGCGCTTCGGGAAAAGATGGAGGGTTTGTCCCGCACAAACCCGGAGAGGAGCAAAAAAATCAGGATTGCGGGCAAGGTGGATAAATTTGCGGACCCGATGATGATCTTGCCGGCAACGGCAATCGCCGGGCTTTGCTTCTTCCTGAACCCGATCGCAGGGATTGCCGCGGTGGGCCTTGTCCCAGTTGTGCTGCTTTCCGCATCAATATGGGCCTCGAGGGTGAAGATGAGGGAGGAGCCGAAGGAAGACGGATTGAAGGACGCGAAGAAACAGCTCGCGGACGCCGCCTGGGCGAAGGCGGAGCTTTGCGCGAAGACCGGGTTGGGCGAGAGGTTTGTGGAATTGCTGCAGGCGCTTCCCCTGGATGTTTCCCAGAAACATACTGTGCTTAAGCAGGCGATATTCCAGGATGTTCCGGAGGATTATGTGGTTAGGGTTGCCGGGATATTGAAAGGTATTTCTGCGCGGGGGGAGGATTTGAAGGAATTCGCCTCAAGGAGGCTGGAATATATCTCAAGGGACATCTCGCAGGCGCAGGAGCTTGCGGAAGGGGCGGAGAAGAGGGCGGCCGCTGGGGACAAGGAACAGGCGTGCGGGCTTTTTGAGGGCTCGGGGAAGGCGCTGGAGAGGGCACTCGATTATGCGGGCGCGGCTGGGATGTACCATAAGGCGTCCGACATAATCCTTGCGGACAAAAAGAGGGCCGCGGAGCTGAGCGGAAAGGCGGGGGATTGCTATCTTAAGGCGGGGGACAGGGCCGCGGCCCGTGAAAGGTACGAGTGGGCCTCGATGATAGTGGGCAAGGTGGACCCAGGGTTGTCTTCTGAGTTCCAGGGGAAGGCAGTAACGCTTATCTGAAGGTAGATATGCATGATTAGGAGGATAATCGGCCCACGCTGGGCCGAGAAAAGCTCCGGGCAGGCTTCCGGGCATCTGAAGGACGGGGAATGCAGGTTCTGCCCGTTGCGGGAGGAGCCGCTTGTTTCCAAGAACGGGATACATGTGCTCCGCGTATTTTATCCGTATTATCCGGAGCATGTGATGATACTGCCGCAGACTCATAGGAAAGGGTTGCTGGAATTTGATGAAACCGAATTCACGCAGTTCGTGGAAGGCGCGGAGAGGCTCGTGGTCGGCGCGAGGGAGCGGACCGGCCTGGGCATCATAATCGCCGCGAACCAGGGGGTTGTTGCTGCGCAGACGCTGGACCATTTCCATGCGCACGCCTATCCTGTGCCGCTTGGCGAGCCTGCGCGAATTTACAGCGGGAATGTTTTTTTCAGGGACCCGCTCAGCAACGCCATAATAGATGCTTATATGGAGAAGGAGGCCCCATCTTCATTCTGGCTGGACAGGAAGGTTGGAGGGGCCCTGCTCTTGTTTGAAGGCTTCCGGGCGCTTGCGCGCTCGCTCGGGGAGGTGAAGGAATTGTTCGCGGGCCTGGAGAAAGCATTCGCAAGGATAAGGGCGAACCCCGAACTTGCGTGCGGCGGAAGGAAGGATGCGAGGGCGGAAACTGCGAGGAGGCTCCTTCTGGATAGGACCGGGCAGGGGTTCGGAATCAACTGGATGCTGAGCGAGGACACGCATGGGGTCGCCATGACGATTGTGCCGCGTGCCACGGTAATTTCGCTCACGGAGAGGAACAGGCGCATAGCGACGCTGGAGCTTTTTGCGCAGACGAGGCTTAGCAGGAGCGCGGATGGGTTTGACTCCGCCTGGCTGGAAAGGCAGGAGAGATTCTACTCCGAAGTGAGGGGAATGTTCTGATGGGGCTTGTGGCTGTTCTTGAGAGGATGGGCTACGCGCCGAAGGATAAATACGGCATCAAGCAGGCTGTGCAGATCCCGGAGCTTGCAAAAAAGGAGCTTGAGCGCCTGGTATGGAACGAACGTGAGATGCGCAGGAGCGGCTTCAGGCTCTTGAACTGCGATTTTGGAAGGGTTCTCATGCCACTGATGAGCAAGGAAGAGCAGCTTCTTGCTAAGCCCAGGGTTGCAAGGCAATTTGTGTGGGACATGATAAGGATGTCCTTTGACTATGAACTTGGGGAGAAGAGGACAAAGGCACTCCCGCAACTGGAAGAAGCAGGGGCCGCCGCCCTTCCCGCACTGGGTGAGGCGCTGCGCAGCAAGGATGCCAGGATAAGGCGCGCCGCGGTGATGGGCGCGAATGAGGTCGGCCAGAAGGCGATGCCGCTCGTTTACGGCGCCACTTCTGATTCGGACGCGGGGGTGAGGTGCGATGCGGCATGGTGCCTGTGGAAATGGCGCGGCCACGAAAAGCAGGTCGCAGAAAGACTGGAGCAGATGCTTTCCGACCCGGATGAGTGGGTGAGGAGGAATGCCCTCTATTCTCTCATGCAGATCAGCGGCTTTGCAGATGAAAACATCCAAAGAGCTGTGGCTGAAATGGCCAAAAATGAGGGAGACAAGTGGCTAAGATGGGAGGCGGAAAGATTCCTCGACGATTTGCGCAAGAGGGATAAAATAGCGAAGCGCTGAGCCCCGCACCGCATCTTTTTATATTTGTGCGTTCACTATACTTACCTAATTGTAAGGGGGTTTTGCAATGGACCTAATCTCATTTAGAGACCTGGACAAGGAAACGGTGGAGAAGATTTTTGGGCTTGCCGAGGAGATGGACCGCCAGCTTGCTGCGAAGAAGGTGGAGAAGGTCGGCGGGATAATGGCGACCCTCTTCTTCGAGCCTTCCACCAGGACCAAATTGTCATTCCAGTCTGCCGCGGAGAGATTGGGATTGCAGGTGGTGGACTTCCTTGCGGACAGGAGCTCTTTGAAGAAGGGGGAATCCTTTACCGACACGATAAAGACGGTGGACGGGTATTGCGACATTATTGCGATGAGGCACCCGGCTGAAGGTGCGGCACGGATGGCGGCCGAGGTTGCGGACGCGCCCGTGCTGAACGGGGGGGACGGGGCCAACCAGCATCCCACGCAGACGCTGCTTGACCTATATACAATACGTAAACTGAAAGGGAGGATCGCCGGCCTGAACGTGCATCTGGTCGGGGATTTGAAGCACGCGCGCACGATGCACTCCCTCATATACGGATTGGGGATGTTCGGTGCGAAAATAACCATGGTCGCTCCGAAGGGGCTGGAGCTGGAGGAGCACATGCTCCTGGAGGCGGAGAAGAAGTTCAACATGAAGGTGGAGGGCAGGGACTCCATTGACCTCTCGGATGCGGATGTGCTGTATGTGTGCAGGGTGCAGGAGGAGAGGTTTGCGGACAAGTACGAGGCGGCGAAGGTGAAGAAGGAGTTCACAATAGTGCCTGAGTATATCAGGAAGGGGAAGAAGGATTTGGTAATAATGCATCCCCTTCCGAAAATAGACGAGATTCCTGCGGAGGTGGATTCCATGCCGCAGGCGAAATATTTCGAGCAGGCGAGGAACGGCATACCTGTCAGGATGGCATGCATCAAAATGCTGATGGAGGGCGCTTGAGGGTGATATGGATGCTGAAGGTGGATATTATTGAGCACGGAACGGTTGTGGACCACATAAAGGCCGGGATGGGGAAGAAGGTCCTGGATATCCTGGGCATAGACGAAAAATCCGGGAACAGGGTTGCGCTGGTCATGAACGTGCACTCGGGCAAGATGGGGAAGAAGGACATCCTGAAGGTGGAGGGCGTCCTCATCTCGAAAGAGAAGACGGATGCGATTGCGCTCGTTTCCCCCCGTGCCTCCGTGAACCTGGTCAAGGACGGGAAGGTCGTGGAGAAGAAGCAGGCGGAGCTTCCTGAATCCCTGCACGGGATTGGGAGGTGCCCTAACCCCAACTGCATAAGCACACAGGAGAAGGCGAGGGGGAGGTTCCGGCTGGAGGGGCAGAAGTACAGGTGCGGCTATTGCGAACGGACCTTTAAGCCGGAAGAGCTGGTCTGAGCAATCAGAACGGTGTCGTTCTTTTTGCGCCGGCCCTCCATCCGGGGTTTGCCTCAATCCTCTGCCTAAACCTTCTATTGACTTCTGCAAAGAATTCTTTCATCTTTGCGGCCATCTCCTGCCTTGAAAGGCGGTCGTACTCAAAGGTTGGGGCGCCCCTTTCCCCGACAAGCAATTTGGGATCCTTCTCAAGAATCCTTATCCCGTATTTCTCCGGATGGTTTCCGAATTCCGTTCCCTTGTAGAATATCGGGTAGCGCATCTCAGGGAATGAGAGGAGGCCCCGCCCCATCCAATCGGAAACCTTTTCCTTCATGAGGCCTATCGATTCGACCGTCTCGCCAGGCAAGCCGATGAGGATGTGGCCCAGGGGCTGCATCCGGGCACAGCGGAGTATGCGGAGCGCAGTCTCTATCAGCTTCGTCAGGTGCTTCCCTCCGAAAGCATCCACTATTCCCTGGGAGCAGGACTCTATCCCAAGCTGCATCTCCTTCATGCCCACAATGGCGAACCTTTCCACAAGGTCTGGATTCCAGCATACCTTCTCAACCCGCGCCTGGGCCGAGAATGTGAGGTTGACTCCAGGGTTTTCCTTTCTCCATCTCTCCAGCGCGGATACCACGGCTTCCGCCGCCTCCCTGTTGCAGAGCAGATCCTCCTCCCCAAGGAAGATATGCTGCGTGTTGAACCTGGAGACCAGCTCGGAGATTGTTTGGAGTACCTTTTCGAAATTCCGGGCAACGCGGTGCATCTTGACGTTTATGCTTCCGCAGAACTTGCAGGCGGAATACCGTCCGCCCTTAGGAAGGCACCCCATCTGGAAATAGACCCTTCCTGCAGGCATGTGCATGAAGTCCAGGTGGTCTAGGTTCAGGTAGGGGAAGGCCTCGTATTTCGAATGGAATTCCGAAACCACGGGGCGCGGGGCGTCCGCCCTTGTGATTATCCTCCTGCTGCCCATAAGGTTTCCCGGCTCCTCGTTGAGGATGAAATAGAAGGGGATGAAGCCCTCGCCCTTTGCGAGGATGTCCACGCAGGGAGGGCAGGTTTGCGCACCCGCGACGTATTGGCCCCCTGCCACTGTGAGGGTGCCCGGGGAAACGGCTTTCACCTTCTCGGAAATGCTCTCCAGCAGGCCGAAGCTGCTCGAGTGGGAGCAGCCGAAAAATATTATGTCCGGCTTCTCGGATGCCGCGAAGTGCTCCACGTCATCCGAAATCCTGGAAAGGTCCGAGAAATAATGGATTTCATGCCCCTCCTTCTCCAATATTTCGCTGAATGCAACCAATGCGACGTTGAACCTGTCCA
>JAKQHW010000069.1 GCA_029557835.1 Microcaldota archaeon | reverse complement strand
ATCTGCTTGTACAACTGGGGAGACTGCGCAAGGAACACCTTCTGCTCGAAATATTCCACCGCGAACACTTCCGTCCCCCCCTCGGTGGCCGCAGCGACTATGGAAGTCGGGTGTATTTCCAGAAAACCAAGCTCCCTGCACTTAGCCCTGAACGCCCCGGCAATCGCGGACTTGATGTTGAAAACCGAGGTGACGTCCCTCTTCCTCAAATCCAGGTAGCGGTAGTTCAGCCTCACATCCAGCTCGCTCGGGACCATCCCGGTCGGGTCCACGGGCAGCTTCTTCTCGACCACGGAGAGGACCTCCGCGGCGGAAGGGCTTATCTCAACGCCGTCCGGCGCAATCTTGTTCTCCTTCACTGTGCCGGTTACGCTCACCACATCCTCCTTGTTCCTTTTCAGGGCCTCCATCACCGAATCCGGCGCCGCCCCTTTCTTTGCCGTGACCTGCACTATGCCAGTACGGTCCCTGAGCTGCACGAAAATGAGCTTCCCAAGGTCCCTTATCTCGTGGACCCAGCCCGCGACCTGGACCTCCTTCCCAACGCTTGCCTTCGCATCCCGTATGTAATGAGTCCTGAACATGCAGCCCACCCCGGATTCAAATATGAAAAATGAAAAAGCCTATTTCGAGAGCGTTATCTCCATCGCGGAAACCTTGTTCTTGGTCCCGTCCTCCGATGTGAGCTCCTCGGTCTTTATGTCTATGTTCCCGATTTTCGCCTCGGGGACGAACCTGTTCCTCACTATCTCCGCAACGTCCACCGCGCGGGATATGAGCTTGCCCCTCGCCTTCACGACCACGGTCTGCGCCCCGTTGTTGAACTGCGTCACGACCGCGAGCACGTAGCTCATCACCCCCTTCTTCCCAACGTATATTGTGTTCTCAGGCCTTTCGTTTCCTTCCATGTGTCCCACCTGTGCGTTTGCCGTCAAAGCGGGAAAAGTGCAGAAAGGCACCCTCCCCCCAAACCTATTCTACTAATGCTTTTATATTCGTTATCCCAACAATCCTAATGCTGATGGAAAATGCCCATACGTGTAGCCATTCTCGATAGAGAATTGTGCATAAAGGAGAAGTGCCCTTACCAGTGCATAAAGGTCTGCCCCCCGAACCGAATGGGTGAGGAATGCATCGTGGTAGAGGAATCCACGGGCTTTCCCGTGATTGCCGAGCCGCTCTGCATAGGGTGCGGCCTCTGCGTCAAGAAATGCCCGATGAACTGCATCACAATCATAAACATCGCCACCGAGGAGGGCAGCCCCCTCTTCCAGTACGGCACAAACCAGTTCCGGCTCTACAATATCCCCCTCCCCGCGGAAGGGGTGTGCGGCATAGTCGGGAAGAACGGGATAGGGAAAACGACCGCGCTCGGAATCCTCTCCCACAGGCTTTCCCCCAATTTCGGGGAGTTCCGCGAGCATTCCAGGGAGGAAACCCTTTCCCGCCTGGGCATATCCCAGAGGAGGTATTTCGAATCCACAAGCGAGAAGCAGAAGGTGAGCGTGAAGGTCCAGAAGGTGGAGCAGATAAGGGAGTTCGCGAAGGGGACGGTGGGCGAGTTCCTCTCCGCGATGGACGAGCGCAACGCGAAGGATGAGATGGTGGAGCGCTTCGGCCTCGCCCCCATCCTCAAACGGAAGGTTTCCCAGCTCAGCGGGGGCGAGCTCCAGAAGGCGGCAATCGCAGCAGCCCTCATGCGGAAGGCGGACATCTATTACATAGACGAGCCCAGCAATTTCCTGGACATAGAGGAGCGGCTCAAGGCCGCGCTAATCCTCCAGGATTTCGGGCAGGGGCGGCGCCTGGCCGTGGTCGAGCACGACCTCGCCATTCTTGATTACATGAGCGATTATGTCGTTGTTTTCTACGGGGAGGAGAACGCATACGGGACCTGCTCAGGCATAAAGCCGGTCCGCAACGGGATAAACGAGTACCTCGCGGGCTACCTGAAGGAGGAGAACATCAAGTTCCGCGAGCGCGAGATACGGCTATCCGGCTTCAGCGGGAGGGAGAGGAAGGGCAGGCCGAAGGTGCAATACCCCGCGATGGAGAAGAGGCTCGGCGATTTCTCGCTTTCCTGCGGGCCCGGCGACATACGCGAAGGCGAGATAGTCGGGATAGTGGGAAGGAACGCGGTCGGGAAGACCACCTTCATAAAGATGCTCGCGGGGGCCGAAGCCCCCGAAGGAGGGGCGCCCCTCCCGAAGATGCGGATAGCATACAAGCCCCAGTACATCGAGCCCCAGCCAGGCACCACGGTGGATGAGCTGTTCTCCTCCAAATCCATAGACACCTTCATATCGGAAAAATGCATCCGGGAAATGGGCCTGCACCGGCTCATGGACAAGCAGCTGGATTCCCTCAGCGGGGGCGAGCTCCAGCGCGCCTCCATATCATATGCGCTCTCCCAGCAGGCCGACATATTGCTTTTCGACGAGCCGACCGCTTTCATGGATGTGGAGCAGAGGCTCCGCTTTTCCGACCTTCTGCGCTCGGTGGTAAGCGACAGCGAGAAGAGCGCGTTCGTAGTGGACCACGACGTATCCTTCATGGATTCGATTTCCAGCAGGCTCATAGTGTTCGAGGGCGAAAGCTCCATCAGGGGCTCCGCCTCACCCCCCATGGACAAGATTGACGGGATGAACAAATTCCTCCAGATGGCGGGCATAACGATGAGGAGGGACAAGGATTCCAGGCGCCCGAGGATAAACAAGCCCGGGAGCGCCCTTGACCGCGAACAGAGGGAATCTTCGGATTATTACTCAAGAGAGAACTAGGCCCTGCTTATCCTCCTTATGTCCCCGTCGTTCTCTATCTGCACCTCATACCCGTAGGGCGCGGACGGGCTCCTCCAGGAGACGCTCCAGCCCCCGTCCTCCCTCTTCACCCCTGGCCTTGCATCCGGGTACTGTTCGATGTAGGCCTTTATCGCGGAAGAGCCCGTATTTGTGTGGGATGCTATCACCGCCTCCTCCTGGAAAGCAATCACGCATCCCGGCCCCTCGCACACCCTGCACCCCACGACCACGTGCTCCGGCGGCTTCGGGATGAAATTCTGCTCCGGGTAGAAATATTCGTAATGGGCCCTCCTGGGGCAGGGGGTGGACATCCCCTCGGTGGCGCTCGCCTTTATCTGGTAATACTCGCCTCCGCCCCCATTAACCTTCGTTTCCCAGGATATTATGTCCAGTATGTCGGCATTGGGGTTTTTTGCCCTCAGGTCCTCCAGCACATAAGACCTTGCGCTTTCCGAGAGCACCCTGGTCTCATAAAAGGTTGTGGTTATGGCTATCAGCACGGCTGCCGCGACAAGCAATGCTATGTAAACCGCCAGTTTCCTTTGCTGCAAGGAATCCCCCATCTTCTTAGGAAGGAAAACCTTAAATATGGATTTAACCCATATTTTGACATGGACTTTCAAAAAACCCGCCCCTGGAGGGCGCTGGTTTTCCTCTCGCTGCTCGGGCTTGTGGCGCTCGTGTTCGCAGAGCTTTTCTTCCTCGACATCGCAATCCAGTACCTCTCCATGGAGCAGATGGAGTATCTCATGCTTTTCTGCACAATCGTGCTCCTGCTGGACCTCTACATCTCCTTCCTCAACGCCTCGGACAAGGTCGCTTTCCTAAAGAAAAACGCATTGAAGATACTCGTGCTTCTCCCCTGGGGGATGTTCTTCCGCGCATTCTCCTTCATCAGGCTGGAGGGCGTTTTTGCTCAAATCCCGCTCCTCTCCGACCTTTTCGCGATGGAGAAGATGGGCTCAGCCGCGGGGAAAACTGCCATGATTGCCGAGAAGGCCAGCAAGGCCGCAAAGCTCTAATCCTTCCCAAGCCCGCCCCTGCTCTCTATTGAAACGGCCAGCCCGCGGGCCCTCTCAAAAACCGAGCTGAAGACCGGCACGGTGAACGCCCATATGCTCCCCCCGCCCCTGCTCTTCTGCGCAATCCTGACCGCCTCCGCCTTCCTCCGCACGGATTTGGAGAACGGGAGCGCGGTGGAGAACACAAAGGAAAAATCATGCGGCACCCCGGCCTCCCGCATCCCCTCCATCATCTCCTGCGGCGAGGTGGTCTTGGAGAACAGGTAAAATGGCATCATCATCGAGGCCGCCCTCGCCGCGTTGAGCCCCGCCCTTTCCCACCCCCCGAACGCGGCGATGTTGAACAGGGATATGAAGATGATGAGCCCCGCGCAGGCCAGGGCGAACTCCACGAGCGGCACCCTGTTCAGCGCCGCGGCCCCTATCAGGACGGCGAGCATCGCCGGGGAATATTCGAGCGGGAGCAGGGCAGCAGATACCACGGCCAAAAGCGCAATTATGAATTTGGTCACCGGACGCATGGAACCCTCACCCCGCATTCCGAAACCTCCCTGTTTTTGAAGACCTCGCTCCCCCCGTACGCGATTTGCCTCCCATCGTTTAGGACCAGGTATTTGCTCCCGAGCCTCGCCAGGTAATCCGTATTGTGCTCCACCACCATCAGGGACTTCCCCTCCAGGGATAGCCCCCTGAGTATGTCATATATCTCCAGCCCCGCCCTGTGGTCAAGGCTGGAGGTCGGCTCGTCAAGCAATATGAGGTCCGGCCCCATCGCCAGCACGGAAGCGATCGCAAGCTTCTGCCTCTGCCCCTGGGAGAGCTCGAACGGGTCGTCGTTCGCCCTTTTCTCCAGCCCGACCCTTTTCAGCGCCATGCGCGCCCTCCCGTCCAGCGCATCGCCCCGCAGCCCCATGTTCTTAAGCCCGAAGCTGGCCTCCTCCAGCACGCTGCTGCAGAACACCTGGTCGTTCGGGTTCTGGAAAACAACCCCTATCCTCCTGTCCATCGGCGCCCTTGGCCCCCCCATGAACCTTATCTCCCCGCCCACCTTCCCGGGCTTCAGGGAAGGTATTATCCCCTTTATGGAATAGATGAGCGAGGTCTTCCCTGAGCCCATCGTCCCCACGACACCCAGGGCCTCGCCCTTCCCCATCCTGAACGTTACGCCGTCCAGTATCTTCCTTCCCTTGACGCTTACGGAAAGCCCGTCCACCCTCAGCATCATCCCTCACCATACCTTTTCGCAAGCCCGAAGCGGTACGCGAGCATCCACGCGACCGCAAACTCGATTATCCCCAGCACCGCGTTCCAGAAGAAAATCACGAACCAGCCCATCCCGCCCCCGAGCAGCGGGAGCTCCAGGGAATTGAGCAGCCCGATGAACGCGTCAGCGCTTATGTGGAAGAACACCGGCCCGGCGAAGTAAAGGTTGGCCACAGTGGCTATCGCGCCCCTCGCGATTATGGCGAGCAATAGGGCGAACGCGGCAACCCTGGCATCCGAGAGGTCCGGCCTCTCCTTGCCCCTGCCCGCAGCGTACGCGAGCCCTACAAGGACACCTATCGGGACCAGCCCCACAAAATATTCGAGCGCGCCCCCTTTCAGGGACGAATAGATCTCAGTGGTCAGGTAGAACAGGGCGAGCGTCCCCAGCACGGCACCGGCCAGCACATAAGCATGCTGGGCGGCGGTTTTCGATCTCGCGACATAATACGGCACGATTATCATCGGGAGGGTGGCCCCCACCTTCATAACGGAGCCCACAACCCCGGTCGGCGAGGATATGAGTATTATCGCCCCCAGCACCATGAGGGTGAGGAAGGAGTATTCAGCCCCGAACACGAAAAGCGCAACCATTATGGGGACGGCGGCAAGGTCTATCGTCATCCCGAACCCGGTCGGAATCCCCAAAACCTCGTTGGACACCTGCAGTATGAACGCAAGCGCCGCAAGGAAAGCGCAGGCTATGAGCTTGTAAGTCCTCATGCCA
This sequence comes from Microcaldota archaeon, assembly GCA_029557835.1. Classification (GTDB taxonomy): domain Archaea; phylum Micrarchaeota; class Micrarchaeia; order Anstonellales; family Bilamarchaeaceae; genus CAIXOA01. The sequence continues at coordinate 15,326 of JAKQHW010000069.1, read as the reverse complement.
TTATTTCCACTGAGCCAATTTAAAAACTAATTACCAAAAAATTAGTAGTGGTGGCGCCTCAGCCGGTCCACCCTGTAGTCCTGGTCTACCGTGCACTTTTCCGGCTCCCTGAGCGCCCCATCCATTATCAGCTCCCCGGCATACGCTATCATCGCGCCGTTGTCCCGGTTGAACTCGTCGGGCGCAACCCCGAACTCCACCCCGTCCTCCGCGCACATCTTCCCCAGCATCCCCTGCAGCCGCCTGTTCTGCGCAACCCCCCCGCAGACGACGAGCCCCTTCCTCCTTGTGAGGAAAAGCGCCCTCTCGCAGGCCTCGCAAAGCATCGCAAAGGAGGTCTCGAAAAGGGAATGCGCGACATCCCTTTCTCCGCTAACCTTCGCCTCCTTCAGCGCCTGCGTGAGCAATCCCGAGAAGCTCAGGTTCATCCCCTTCACCACATACGGGAGGGGCACATATCTCCCCCCTTCCGCCAGCTTCGCAAGCCCGGAGCCGTGGGCGTATTCCATCCCTATCCCCCTTCCGAACGCGTCGAAAAGGTTCCCGGCCCCCATGTCCAGCGTCTCCCCCAGCACATGGAATTTCCCCTTCCCCCTCTCGATGAGCAATTGGGTGTTCCCCCCGCTAACATACAATATCAACGGCTTCCTTATCCCGGCAATCCCCTCGGCAATCTTTATGTGCGCGAATGGATGGTTCACGCCCACCATCCCCTTCCCATGCCTGAGCGCGAGGTATTTCGCCCCGACGAGCCCCACCTTCAGGCATGCGCCGAGCCCGGGCCCTTCCGAGTAGGCAATCGCATCAATCCCCTCCATCCCCACGCCCGCCTTCCGCAGGTTCTCCTCCAGCAATCCGGCGAACCTCTCCGCATGGTGGTCGGCCGCCTTCCTTGGGACAATGCCCTCCCTCACCGGCTTGTATGTGTCGCCGATGTTCGAAAGCACCTTCCCTTTATGCACTATCCCCATCCCCAGGGTGTGCGCCGTGCTCTCAATCCCGAGAATCATGCTCCCGCCCCCATGAGCACCTTTATCGCGGCCACGGACAGCAGGTTGAATATCGCATGCGCGATTATGCACGGGAGCAGGTCCCTGGCCCTGGCGAAATACCATGCGAGCAGCAGCCCCAGCAGCGTCGCGCCCAAAATCTCCGCCACCGACCCGTACGCGGTGTGGGTGAGCCCGAAAACAACTGCCGAGGCAAGTACCCCTATCCTCGGGACCAGCAGCGCCCTGAAGAACAGCTCCTCGGTCATCGGGACGAGGGTGAAGCTCAGCACAAGCAGATAGATGGGGAGCGCGTCCACCACCCCCATCGCGTTCGCCCCGTCATTGAGCCCGAGGAGGTTCAGCGCGAGGTTCATCCCAATCCCCGCCGCCGCCATCGCCACGAAAAGCACAATGCCCTTCCCAACCCTCACCCAAACCTTTTCCTTGGAATTCCACCATTCCCCCTTCCTGCCCCAGATGAGGTGGAGCGCCCCGGTGCCCATCGCCATCTGCAGGAAGAGTGTGTTCGAGTGGGGGAGCCGGAACAAAAGCAGGCACGCGACGCACGCAACCAGGAACAGCAATGCATCCCTGTTCCCGTATCTCGCAAAAATGGCAATTCCCGCCGCCGCAACAAAAACCGCGGTCGCCGGGAAAAAGAACTCTGCGGGAATGAGCGTGATTGCGAAAAAAATGAAGAATGCGGAAAAGATGCCAAGGAATGGCTTTTTCATGGGCGCACTACTTCTTCTCGTAATAGCCGCATTTGCCGCAGGACATCCTGTCCTTGTGCGCGCCAAGCCTGACCCCGGGGCCGCATTTCGGGCAGTGCTTCCCCGCCTTGTAGGGCTTCGCCTTCCGCTCCTTTTTCTTTGCGTCAGCCATTTCAACCCTCCTTCTTTGGAGCTGCGGCCTTCTTCTCCTTGCCCTTCGGCTCCCTGAATTTGTTCCTTATGAGCGAATAGTCCGGCTCTATCCTCTCCATGTCCTCCTTCTTCTTGTAAACATTCACCCTCGCAACGATTTTCCTCGCCCCGAAGGAGGATTCCGTCCTTTTGAGGATGGTCGTGTCCGGGTTGCAGCCCAGGCTCTGGATTATCCCGTCCCTTATCTCCATCCTGGACGGGGTCTTCCCGTCGAACTCAACCGCAATCTCGTATTCCGTCCTGCCAAGCAGGGCGTTCTCCCGTTTCTTTGCAACGCTTGCCTTCATCGTTTCACCTTATCCTCACCATCACTCGCCTTCCCATTGCCTCCATGAGCTCGACCTCCTGCCCGGCCTGGACCTGCCCCTCCAGCTCGGGGGGTATCTGCATCTCGAACACCTCGTAATTGCTCTGGTCCATCACCTGCGCGGTGCTGCCCGAGACTGACATGACCTGCGCGTTCTTCCTTATGATGATCGGCACCTCCACGTCCGCGTCCGCGCTGGTCAGCAGGTTCTTCTTCTGCCCGTCGAATATCCCTATCGCCACAATCCTGAGCTTTGCGGAGCCGTGCTTGCCGGTCTTGGACTTGTCTATGCTCGCAATCCTGCAGGGTATGTCGTCTATCAGCACGTACTTGCCCTCGTGCAGGTCCTTCCCCGAAGCGAATACCTTCTCACTCATGATTACACCTGAATGCGTTCTATTCGCTAAATTTATAACGTTAGGTTTTTAATACTCCTTTATGGCGCACGTGATTGTGGACTCCCACTGCCACCTGGATTCGTTCAAGAAATCCGAGCTGGGGTCCCTCCCCTCCGGCATCATCCCGGTCACCGCCGGCTACTCCCACAAATCCAACGTGAAGAACGCGGAGATAGCGAAGGCCCTCAAAATCCCGTTTTCCCTCGGCATAGCCCCGCAGACCGCGATTTTCGAGGGGCTCGGGGGCCTCCCGGAATGGGAAAGGTTCATCCGTTCCCAATCCCCCAACGCAATCGGGGAGGTCGGGCTGGACTTCCACTGGCCGAAGACCGAAAAGCACCTCCAGGACGAGAGGGAGCTCTTCCCCCGCATGCTTTCCCTCGCCGAGGACATGGATCTGCCGGTGGTCCTCCACACGCGCAAGGCGGAAAAGGAAACCCTGGACGGGCTGGAGGGGTTCGGGTGGAAAAAGCCGTTCATGATGCACTTTTTCTCCGGGGACGCGGAAACCGCCCTCCGGGCGGTGGGGATGGGCGGATACATATCCATAACCCCGCTCCATTCCAAGGACCGGCGCAAGACGATAGAGGCGGCCCCCCTCGGCAGGCTCCTTTCCGAGACGGACGCCCCCTACATAAAGGGGGGCATATCCGCGGTGCGGGACGCGGTCGCATACATCTCGGAGGTGAAGAACATACCGTTCGAGGAGGCGGCGGAGGCGACCGCCCGCAATTCAGCAACCTTTTTTAACTTTGGGCTGTAATTCCATCCAATATCCTTTTTCAGGGTGTCCAGCATGGGAATTTTTGACGGAATTCTTGGGAAAAAACAGCCGCAGATAGCCCTTTTCGTAGATGGGCCGAACATAATCCGCAAGCAGCTCAACATAGATTTGCGCGAGATAAAGAAGCTGGTCTCCAAGCACGGGAACATACGCATAGCCCGCATCTACCTAGACCAGTTCGCCTCGGACAAATTGATAGAGGCGATGGTCAACCAGGCGTTCGAGCCGAAGATAACCACCGGCGACGTGGACGTAACCATGGCGGTGGAGGCGACGGAGCAGATAGTCAACCCGGAGATAGACATAATAGCGCTCATGACGCGGGACACGGATTTCATCCCGGCCCTCAACAAGGCGAAGGAGAGGGGCAAGAAAACGCTCATAGTGGGCATAGAGCCCGGCTTCTCGGTCGCCCTGCGCAATTCCGCGGACATACTGATCATGATAAACGCGGAAGAGGTCGCCAGGGAACAAAAACGGGACTTCAGGCCCTACGGCCAGCAGGCGCCGAGGAGGGATTTCAACAGGCAGAACCGGCCTCCGCAGCAATCCCGCCCCCCAGAGAAGCCTCCGGAGCAGAAGCCGGCGGAACAGGGCCCGGCGCAGCCCGCGCCCAAGCCTCCGGAGAAATAATCCTAAAAACAGCGCCTAATCCCTGTCTTCTTTATAGTGGTAGGTATTGCATTGGCTGGGATACATGCCGCTTATTTCCCTGAATGCCAGCGCCGCCGACAGCCAAATCTCCTTATACCTGCCCTCGTGCCTCGCAGCCTCCCTGAGCGCCTTGAGCGCCTTCCTCGCGTCCAGCGATTCGTTTTCCGCCACCATTTCCCTGATTGCGGATATGGCCGCCTGCCTGTAATGCGCGCATTCCTCCGGGTCGGAGATTATGCCTGCCAGCTCGTCCAGCGCCGCCTGCCCCATGCTTTTTATGGGCCCGAATTCCTGCCTCTGCAGCATTGCGAATATCGTCTCCCGCATCCCCGGGCCGCATTTTTCCCCCTTCTTTCCGATAGCCGGAGGAGCCGGAACAATGCGCAAGGTGGTTTTTTGGCTGCCTGCCATGGTATTATTGTGTTGAGTAGTGTTTATAAATGTGAGCATATTTATAAATCCTTCCTACCCATAATTTATTATGGAAAACCGGATGAGGGAACTCCGCACGGATGCGCCTCTAGCAAACGCCAGGCGTCCCCGTGCCCCCCGGCGCAGGAATGCCCCGCTCGCGCCGCTTGAGGAGAAATTCCGCGGCCGCCCCGTTTATTCAAACGGGGAAAAGGCATTCTTCGCCCACGCAAGCCCAGAGCGGGACGGAAGATTCACCCTCCAGCTCATCCAGCTCACTGAAAATGCTTCAGAGCCTTACGTGGTCCTTGCAAGGGTTCGTGTCGAGCCGGGCAGGCTCCACATAGAGGACGTGCAGAACGTCTACCCGGGCTCGGTCCCGGACCTGATACCGGTGCACCTCCCTCCCCAGCCCGAATGGAAGGGCCTTGGTTTCATGAGGGTAATAATGTCCCAGCTCCGGAAAATCGCGGAGGGGAGGGGCGTCAGGGTGATAACCCTTGTGCCCGACGTAAAGGAACACAGGGAATACTATTCCAGACTCGGCTTTGCCCAGGACCCGCTCAATAGGGACAGGATGCAGTTCGTCTTCTAGATTTTTCTGGTTAGCCCGTCCACGAACCCGCTTATCATGGGAACCCTCACATCATTTCCCGTTCCCACCATCACGCACAGCGCGAGGAAACCCAGCGCAACCAGCATCCCGAAAACGGAGGGGGGGAATGCCGCACCGAAAGCGCCCTTCTCAAAATCGCCCGGGATTCCCTTCTGCCCGACCATCTCCATCGCCACAAACATGGGGAAAAAAAGGAGAAGGAAGAGCGCGGAGCCCACGAAAAAAACAACCGCGTAAAGGGCGAGCGCCTGCAGCGCATGGAACCTTGCATACTCCCACTCCTTCTTAACAAGCAGCACAAACACAATTGCTATGATGTTCACGAATAAAAAAGGGAAATAGCACAACCCGGCCGCAATCCTCTCCTCATCCGCCTTTTCCATTTTCCCGCCTCAGTACCCAAACGCCGCAAGGAGAAGGGACGCCAATCCAAGCCCCAGGAAAAGCAGGGACCTTTTCCTCACGTTTTCCAGCGCGCCCTTCTCTTTTGAGAATACGGCATAAACCGCAACCCAGAGTATGCCCAGCTCGGCCGCCGCGAAGAAAACCCCTGAGAGGGCGGAGAGCCTCAGCCCCTCCACAAACACAAGCGCCGCAAGCGGCATGAATGCGATGAAGAGCGCCGCCGCAATCGCGAGCGCATTGTCCCTCCCGACGACCACGGGGAGCGTTTTCCCCCTCCCTGCCGCCCTATCCCCCTCCATATCCTCCGTGCTCTTCACTATCTCCCTGCCCAGCCCGGAAACGAAGCCGAGGGATGCGATCAGCCAGATGGTGGGGGTGAGCGGCAGCCCGAGCGCCACCGGCCCGAATATGAACGGAATCGCCATCGTCGCGGCGATGTACATGTTCCCGAGCGCAGGCACGCCCTTGAGCCACAGGTTGTACGCCACCGCCAGTCCGTTGAAAACAAGCGCGATGATGAGCGCATCCGCGTTTATCGCCGCCGCAACCAAAACTGACGCAAGCAGGCAGAAAACCGAAAGCCAGAGCGCGAACCCCATCCCCAGCTCCCCGCCGACCAGCGGCCTGTCCGCCCTTCCGTTCGCCCTGTCCGCATCCACATCCGTATAATCGTTGAGCGCGAACGAGCCCATCTCGCTGAGCGCCGGCACAAGGAGCGCGAGCAGGAACACAAGCCCGAGAGGGGGCATGCCCCCTGCCGCGACCGCCTGCCCTATGAAAACGCCAACCATGAGCATGAGGGCGTGCTCAATCCTGACCAGCCGCGCCGTTGCGCCTAATTTTTTAAACATGCATCCACAATCTTGTGGACTAGAGTTAAAAAATTGTGTGATTCGCATGGAACCTAAATTCATGGAAAGGAACGATGCCTACGGGGATGCGAAGGTCTGCATAATCCCCGTCCCATACGAGGGGACGGTCTGCTTCAGGAAGGGCACGAAAAACGGCCCGGCCGCGCTCCTGCGCGCCTCCTACGAGGTGGAGGATTACGACATCGAGCTGGAGCGGGAAGTGGTGGAGGAGGGCTTCCACGTGATGGATCCGCTCAAAATGGCGGACGGGGAGAGGCCGGAAAATGTGGTCGGGATGGTCCGCAATGCCGTCTCAAAAGTCCGCACGGACGGGAAAATCCCGGTGGTGATAGGGGGCGAGCACTCCGTCTCCGTGGGTGCGGTCCAGGCGTTCGAGGGCGAGGGCATCTCCGTCCTCCAGATAGACGCCCATTCTGACCTGAGGGACGAGTTCGAGGGCTCCAGGTATTCCCACGCCTGCGCAGCGAGGCGGATGAGGGAGATCGCGGACTCCGTCGCGCAGGTCGGGGTGAGGAGCGCCACCCGCGAATGCTTCGAATACCTGGACTCCATAGGAAAAAAGGACACCCTTTTCCTGGAAAGGGATTACGACATTTCTGAGATACTTGACATCCTTGGGGAGCGCGTCTACATAACCGTGGACATGGACGGCTTCGACTCCTCCCTTGTCCCGGCGGTGGGCACGCCCCAGCCCGGCGGCCTCCTCTGGCACGATGTGCTTGACATCTGCAGGGCGGTGGGGAAGGAGAAGGAGATAGCCGGCTTCGATGTGGTGGAGCTTGCCCCCATTGCGGACAACCCCGCGAGCGACCTGATAGCCGCCAAGCTGCTGTACAAACTGGCGGGCTACGCCCTCTTCCCCGAGGAACTTTAGGTGCGGGTTTTTAAATTGTTTTTTCGAAGCTTTTTCGCTCAACTTCACGAGAGGCAGGCGGCATGTTCACGATTTCGGAAATAAGGATGCGTGGCTTCAAGTCCTTCAAGAAGGCCGACCTACAGCTGGTGCCGGGCTTCAACTGCCTCGCGGGCCCGAACGGAAGCGGCAAGAGCAACGTCCTTGACGCGATACGCTTCGTGTTGGGGGAGCAGTCCCTCAAGTCCCTCCGCGCAAAAAAGGTCAAGGAGCTGATATGCCAGGACTCCAAGTTCGCGGACGTGCTGCTCATCCTCAACAACTCCGGAAAGAAGCACGAGGTGAGGCGGGCCATACGCGCGGACGGCAAGGTGATGTACCGCCTGGACGGGAAGCGCGTTACCCGGAACGCCGTGCTCGAGTTCCTCAAGAGGTTTTCCGTGGACGGCACCGGCCGCAACATAATCGCGCAGGGGCAGGTCCAGCGCGTCATAGACATGGGCGGAAAGGAAAGGAGGGCGATAATAGACGGCGTCGCCGGCATCTCCGAGTTCGAGGAGAAGAAGAAGGAGGCGATGGGCGAGCTGGATGTTGTGGACGGCAGGATGCGGGAGGCGAACCTCGTCCTGGGGGAGAGGGAGGCGTTCCTCCGCGACCTTGAGAGGGAAAGGAACCGCGCGCTCGCATACACCTCCTCCCGCGACATGCTGAAGCAGGTCAAGTTCACGATAATATCCCAGGACCTGGATTCCCACCGGAAAAAGGTCGAGCGCATAAACGAGAAGCTCTCCGGGATGGACCGGAAAGGGGATGAGCTGAAGGCGGAGATGGAATCAATAGATGCCGAGCTTGCTTCCTTGGAGAAGGGCCGCGCAAGCGTGCTGGACGAGATAGGGAAAAAGAGGAAGCGCGAGGAGCTTTTCAGGGAAATGGAGGACGCCAGGGCGGAGCTGGGCTCGCACACCCAGGCGCTTTCGGACGGAAACGAAAACCTCTCCAGGCTGGAAGCCGAGTCCTCATCGGTTTCCGGGGAGATTGAATCCGAGAAAAATGAGATAGGGGGCATAAAATCCCGCTCCGTCCCCCTCCGTGCCGAGGTCGAGGCGCTTGAAAAAAAGAAGATAAGCTATTCCGAGGACCCGGCGGTCTCCTCCCTGCGCGCCCAGCTTTCTTCCCTTGAGAAGGAGGCCGCGCTCCTCCGCGAGGAGAAGATACAGCTGGAGGGCGAGATTTCCCGGCTCGAGGCGCTTTCAGCGGAGAAGAAGCGGATTGCAGACGCTTACATGGAGGGTGCGCCCGAATCCGAATCCAACGAAAAGGCGCTTTCCGCCCTCAAGTCCAGGCGCGCGGAGGCGGTGCAGATGGTGGACCGCCTCTTCCAGAAGGAAAGGGACCTCAACGAGGAGAGCGCGGAGATAGACCGCCTCCTCCTGGATGTGCGCGAGAAGCTGGCGGTGCTCCGCGTGCAGTCTTCCCCCGTCGCAATGAACCCCGCCCTGCGCTTCCTTGCGGACCTCCGGGGCAAGGTCCCCGGGATGCACGGCACGGTCGCGGAGCTAATAGAGTTCGACCCAAAGTTCGCAGAGGCGGTTGACGCCTCCGCCGGGCAGAGGCTCCTTTACATGGTCGTGGACGACTCCTCCGTAGCCGTGGAATGCATAAAGAGGCTCAAGGCCTCCGGGATGGGCAGGGCCACGTTCATACCCCTCAAGGAGGTGCGCTCCCCCGAGCCCTCCTCCGCAAAAGGCGGGATGGGCCTGCTCATGGATTTCCTCCGCTTCAAGCCCGAGCACCGGAAGGCCGTCGAGTTCCTTTTCGGCTCCACCATCCTGGTATCCAATTCATCCGAGGCCAAAAAGATGGGGATAGGGAACGCCAGGATGGTCACACTGGAGGGCGAGCTTTTCGAGCGCTCCGGCATAATAACCGGAGGCAAGACGAAGGGCGGGATCGCCGTCTCCGCCCAGCTTTCCAAGGCGGAGCAGGAGGCCGAGGCGTTGAGGGAAAGGAAGAACGCAGTTCTCGCCGACCTCCGCAACATCCGGGAGGAGCTCGCATCCGTCCGCAAGGAGAAGTCAGAGCTGGACGTGGAGATAAGGAAATGCGAGATAGAGGCCGAGAGCGCGCTCAAGGCCGAGGCCGAGGCGAAGAAGAGGCGCAAGATAGCCGACGACGCCCGCGCAGAGATAGATTCGCTCATCAGGTCCGCGGAAAAGGCCCGGGAGAAAGTGTCCGCGTACGGCTCCAGGGCGAAATCTCTTGAGGCGAAGACATCAGAAAAGTCCGCGGAGCTCGCGGAGGCGGAAAAGAAGAGTTTCGAGGGGCTCAAGAGCGTTGAGCGCGAGCAGCAGGAGCTCACCCGCGCCCTCTCCACCAGGAAGGCGGAGCTGGACGCGATGCTGAGGGAGGCCGAGATGCGCGAAAAAAGCATACGGGAAAAGGAGGGGCGCCTGAAATCCCTCCGGTCCTCCATTTCCGGCCTGCAGAAAAAGCTGGATGGCCATTCGAAGCGCGCATCCGAGCTCAGGGATTCCATCTCATCTATAGAAAAGAGGATAGGCGAATCGAACAAGGCGCTGGAGGGCCTCCTCGCCCGTTCCAGGGAGTTCGAGGAGAAGCTCCAGGAAATGGGAAAAAGGAAGGGCGCCGCCACGGCCGAAGCCGCCAAGCTGGAGAAGCAGCGCTACCAGCTGGATGTTGACCTTGCCTCCCTCAACACCCGCATCTCCGACCTCAGTTCCGAGCTGGAGTCCTATCCCGGGATTCAGCCCCTCGGGGAGGGGGACAGGGACAAGCTGGTGGAGAGCATGCGCAGCCTCGAGCAGCAGATGGGGGAGCTGGGCGACGTGAACCTGGCCGCCCCGGAGCAGTATGAAAGGAAATCCCAGGAGATTTCCGAGATGAAGGAGAAGATAGAGAAGCTGCGCGTGGAGCGCAACGCGATAATAGACATGGTCAATTCCATAGAGGACCGGAAGAAGGCGGCGTTCTTCGAGGCCTTCAATGCGGTGAACGCAAATTTCAAGCAGATGTTCAGCCACATAAACCTCGGGGAGGGGTACCTCCACCTGGACAACCAGGCCGAGCTTTTCAGCAGCGGCCTCTACATACGGGTCAAGCGGAACAACCGCGAGAGCTCGCTGGACGCCTTTTCAGGGGGGGAGAAGACGCTCCTCGCGCTGATGTTCATATTCGCGCTCCAGTTCTTCAAGCCCTCGCCCTTCTACATACTCGATGAGGTGGACCAGTCCCTTGACAAGGCGAATTCCCAGCAGCTCGCAAGGCTGCTGCGCAGCATATCCTCACAGTCCCAGTTCATAGTGGTCACCCACGACGACACCATAATGGGGATGGCCGAGGCGATTCTTGGCGTTTCCAGGGTGGACGGAATCTCGAGGATAGTCGGGGTGAGGATGCCTTCCTCCCCGGCCTAACCGGAAACGGCCATCCCCCTTATCTCCATTACGCATCCGCCCAGTGCGCTCGCGTTCATAAGCACCGGAATTTCCCCTTCTTCCCCCGCGCTGTGCTCAATCTCATACCTATCCACAAACAAGTAGTATCCGCCCGCCCTTTCCGGGACTGCAACCACGTACGAGCTCTTCTCAACATGCCCGAAGCCGAGGCCCGGGTCCTCTTCCGCCCTTATCGTGAGCGTGGAATCCGGGAAAACCGCATCCCCGAAGTCCAGCCCCACCCTTTCCCTGTCCACGAACTCCGGCTTCACCATTATCGACATTTCGCTTATGGTCTCCACATAATCGTATTTTTTCGCGATCATCTCCTGGGGCGTTAGCGCCTCCTGGAGGAACACGTAATCTTTCCTGGAGTATTCCACATTCCCCTCCCCGAATCTGGAAGTGAGGTTCGCAATGTCCAGCGCCCTCTCCCCCCAGGGGATGGTGTACCTGAACATCCTCCCCGAGCTTTCCAGGATTGTTGCGTTGAAGCCCAGCTCAACCGGCTCCATTATCGGGACGATGTTCCCTATCCCCGCAACCCTGTCCCCTGCCGCCTGCACGACCATCCTCATCCGCACTTTTCCGCCTATGGCGGCGACCGGCTCCATCATGTAGTCGAACCTTGTGCCGCCCACCCCGCGCGTGCTCCCGTTGAGGAGCGTGATCTCCACGTAGGAGGGGGTCGAGATGGTGGAGAGCGTATAAGTGTTTATCCCCTGCCTCCTGAGCTTTGCATAAATGTCATGCGCCATCCTGCCCCCGGATATCGAGATGACCGTCCTGTCCCCGTCCTCTATTATCTCGTCAACGCCCTCAGTCCCCGCCACCATGGCCCTCGCGCTCGCGTTGAGCGTCCCGTCCACATAAAGATATGGCCTGTAATCCGCCACGGTCATGTTGAGCTCCGCAACCCCGGAATACTGCCCCGAATCCTGCACCGGGCCCTGCTGCCCGCCTCCCCTGTTCCCAAATGCGAAGGACTCGAGCATGAAACCCAGGCATATCAGGACAACGATGCCCTGGATAATCAGCTTCTTGTTCTCATCGGTGATCTTGATTGCCATTTGGACTTGGGGGGAATCGCACCCCCGGCCTCTCGCATGCCAAGCGAGCGCTCTGCTGCTGAGCTACAAGCCCTGTCAAAAACGCGGGGGAAGCGTCCCCCCCATTTTTAGACGTCATTCTGACCCCCCTCCACTTCACGCAGAGGGCGGCCATAACCATTCATTCAAGAAGGAGAAATGTATATTACGCTGTCCCCCCTGAGGAGGATGGTCCCCATTCCCTTCTTGACCTCGTCGTTCACGAGCATTTCCGCCTTCTCGAGCACTATGTTCATGTGCACGTCGTATGCGGCCATGGTCCCCCTGAAGGCGATTCCGCCCTTTAGCCCAATCACAACGGTGTTGTTCAAAGCCGCGTTCAAAACGTCAAAAGGCCTTCTCTCTGTCATCAAATACACCTTATTGTTCAGAATAGCACGCAACCATTTATATCTATTTCGGGGCGGGCGGGGTTTCCAGCTCATCGTACATCTCGCCCACCACCTCCTCTATTATGTCCTCGGTGGTGACCACGCCCATGGTCTTGCCGGCCTCGTTCCGCACGATCGCGATGTGCTGCCTTTTCTCCTGCAGCTCGCGGAAAAGCTCGTCAATCCGCTTGTTCTCCCCAACGAACTTAACCGCCCGCTTCACCTTCCTTATCTGCCTTCCGGAATCCCCCCTCATCACGTAGTCCAGCAGGTCCTTTATGTACACCTTGCCGGTTATGTTGTCGATGTCGCCGCTGTAAACCGGTATCCTGGTGTGCGTCTTTCCATCCTCCTGCATCCCGTCTATGAGCTCCTTTATCGTTGAGGTCTCCGGGACCGCAAAAATCTTGTGCCTGGGCACCATCACGTCCTTAGCCCTCTTGTCCCCGAATTTGAACAGGTTCACCGCAAACTCCCTTTCGACGTCCGTGACCTCGCCCTCCTTCACGCCCAGGTGAACAAGTGACACCAGCTCCTCCTCCGTAATCTTCGGGTATTTCGGCGCCATCGCGAACCTTGAGCGCACAAAGAGGCTCATCTGCTTGAACACCCACACGAACGGGTACAATATCTTCCTTATGTAATAGAGGGGGATTGCCGCGAACAGGCCGAACCTGTCCGCGTTGGAGACCGCCATCACCTTCGGGGTTATCTCCCCGAACGTTAACAGCATGAAGGTCATCGCTCCGGTCGCGACCGCAATCCCCGCGTCCCCGAAAAGCCCCAGCGCTATGGAAGTCGCGAATGCGGACGCGCCCACGTTCACGAGGTTGTTCCCGATGAGTATCGCTATTATGGTGGAATCCTGGTGCTCCTTCAGGAACCTGAGCTTCTCCGCCGCGCGGCTTTTCTCCATGTCATAAATCGCGTTCACCCTCGCCTTGCTGAGGCTTATCAGGGCTATTTCCGCAGAAGAGAAGAACGCGGAAAACAATATCATGACGGCCGTTATCAGCAGGTCTGTCTCAAGCCCCATGCGCGCATCCCCGGCTCACAGGCCTTCCTTTATCCCTTCCAGCCTTTTGAGGGATTCCTTCGGCGTTTCTATGGTATTGAGCACGTAGACCGGCATCCTGGAGAAAAGCTGCCTGAAGAACCCGACCCTCGCCTCCCTTTTCGCCCTGTCCCTCACCAGCTGGTGCGGGTTGCAGAAATCGTTCTTCTGCATGAATCCCAGCGCCTCCGCGGCTTTCAATTCCCTGAAGGGCGGCTTTCCCGGCTCCCTCGTGAGTATGACCGCCGCGCGCATCACCGAGGAGGATTTCAGCTTCCCCTCCCCCAAAAGCATCTTCACGTCCACTATCGACCTGCCCTTGTTGTCGCACTTCACCGGCACCTTTGTGAACGCCTCCTTGTATTCCCTCCAGTCGCTTTCCAGGTTCCCCCTTATGTAGGAATTCTTCTCCGCGGAATACACGCTCACATTCCCGCCTATCTTCACGAAGAACCAGTCGTCCGTGAGGAAGGACGCCCCCTTGTCCAGCAGCAGCCCGTACGTGAGCGTCGTCTTCCCGCTTCCCGAGGGCCCTATCATCCCTATCCCCCTGCCCCCGAAGTCAACATAGCTCCCGTGCACCGAAAACCTCCTGTGCTCGGAGGAGAAGTCCTCAAGGAACTCCGCGACCAGCCCAAGCGCGATGCTTTTCACCCACCCGTAATAGTCGCACCCCTTTATGATTACGGTCTTGGAGCTCCACTCATAGAGCACCTCCAGTTCCTTCCCCCCGACCGCAATCACCCTGCCGTGCGGCCTTATGCTCTCCATCATCGGGCGGAAGTTCTCGCCCCACATCCTGTAGAACTCCTCGTTGTCCGTGAACAGCTTTATGCAGCTCCCGTATATGTCCGCCTTCTTCTCAAAAAGGGGCCTTGAGTATATCTTTGCGACCTCCCTCTCCTTCTCCTCCGGGGTGATGAGCCTCACTTCGTACATGCGCACAAATAGGAATGTTAGATATATAATTTTGCGCCCGGGCTAGGTTTCAATCACGATGAGGCCGTCGCAAACGAATCCCACCGATTTTGTGCCTGCCAAAAGCCCGCTCTCAGGGTATATCTCCCCCATCCTCCCTTCGAGCAGCCTGGGGCTTATCCCGTATTCCTGGGAAATCCCGAATATCTCCCTCACTTTCTCCGCATAACCCGGATTTGCAAGGATAAGCCTCGATGCAGCCGCAAAATCCCTTTCCCTCATGGCGGCCGCAATCCCGCCATCCGCAATCTGCGCCGGGTTCAGCACCTCCCGCTCCAGCCTTGCGTTCCTCGCCCTTTCCAGCGGATTCCGGTAAATGCCCTTCCTTTCGGTGGAATACGACATGGTTTGGTAAAAGAGGGTTACTCCCCCGGAATACCCCACCTTTTCCAGGATGCCCTTTACCTCTTTAATAGGAAAAATCATCTGCACGTGGTGTTTTTCTAGAAGCTCATGGTGTTTCGCCTTTCCGAAATCCTCCAGGTAAAGCTCCTCCACATGCTCGCAGTTGGAAGCCCTGAGCGCATAGAGCCCCATACCTTCTTTTTTCGCGATTCCCCTCACGAAATCCACAGCTTCCCTGAAGGCGTCCACCGCATCCTTTTTCAGGTCACCCTCGTGTTCCGCATGCGGGGTGAACTCGGTCGCATCCACTATGATGGCCGGCTTTCCGTTAACTGCCGCAAGCGCGAGGTTCATTCTTCCGATGAATTTCCCATGGCTGTAAATCTTGAGTATCTGGTATGCGGGGTTTGCCAGCCAGCTGATGGACTTTTCGAAATTGACGCTGCCCTTTGCCGTACAGTCCCCGCACTTGTCCCCCAGCGAGATGTCGCCGGTTTCCCTGCGCACAAACCTCAGCCTCACATCCCCGCCGTGCCTTATCCTTGAGAGCACCTCCCTCATCTCGGCATCGTTCCTGAGTGCCGAACCTTTTGCATACTGCGCCACTGCATCCAGTATCTCGTCCGCATAAATCCTGAACTGTTCCGCCCCCAATTCGTTTATCCTGAACCCGGCCGCATTCTTGAACACGTTCTCCAGCGCCCCCCTCTTCTTCCCCGCCTTCTCCAGCGCCATCACAAGCGCCTCCCTGGCCAGCGCAGGAGAAGGCGGGGAAGAAGAAGATCGGAAGAGCACA
>JAKQHW010000035.1 GCA_029557835.1 Microcaldota archaeon | reverse complement strand
AGGACTATTCGCTTCTCCTCAAGGCATTGCTGAACAGGTTCAAGGCAGAGGGAAGGGATGTTGGGCTCGAGGCTTGGGAGGAGGGAAGCGGGAGATATATCATTTACGAGGAGGGAAGGACCATCTGGTATATGCCCGGGGAGGAAAAGGGGATTGGGAACCTGCGCGGGCTAAACCCATATGTGGTTTGTTTTGTCACCGGTTTTGTGAATTCGCAGTTCCAGGGCCATTGCATAGTCGCGGTGGGGGGCAAGGTTGGGAAGGCGGGCGAAATCCCTGCCCTTGGCGGCGCGGAGACGTTTGAGCCGCAGACCGGGGAATACAAGGGGAGGATAGGGGCGGATTACTACCTGTGCCGGGATGGGGAAAGGGAATGCGGAAAGAGGCCCGGGGAGATAGTATTCATAATCGCGGACAACGACCTCTACCATTTCGAGGACGGGAAATGGATAGGGTACCAGCTTTATGGGGAAAGGGCTGAGGATCTCGCAAGGAGGATAAGGGCGTTCACGGGTTGATTGGGGAAAAACCGCACAAAACCATGCGTGGCTTATATATTGCGGGAAATATGCTTGCAGGTGATTTGGATGGCGGAACAATATGTGCTTGACAGGGGGACGGTGCTCCTCTCGGTATTCGCGATAGTGGTGCTGGTGGCGGGAGCCACATACATGGCGGCGGGGATGGGGCAGCAGCTTCCGATGAACGGGACCGGGAACGCGACGGACATGCCGAAAATATCGGTGAGCGGTGAGGCGACAAGGCAGGTCGCCCCGGATTTGCTCATAATGGGGATTGCGGTGGAAACCGAAAAAAAGACCGCGTCGGAGGCGGATGCCGAAAATGCCCGCATGACCGCAAAATTGAAGGGCGCGCTGCTTGCCGCGGGCGTGCAGGAGAGCGAAATCGCCACTTCATACTACAACACGTATCCGGTTTACAACGATTCCTGCTATTACCCCCCGTATCCGTGCAGGGGCGATGTCTGCCCGATGGCCGCGGAAGGGGGATATGCCGGGGAAGAGATGGCTTATGCGGATTCCGGGGTCGCATATGCTGATCCCTATTACATTGCTCCGCCATACAGAAGGTGCGAGCCTGAGGTGATAGGTTACAGGACGACTCATTCCCTGATGGTGAAGACCGGAAGGATAAACGGCGGGGGGGCGATAATAGACGCGGTTTCTGCCGCGAACGCGAGCGCCCGCTTCGATTACCAGTATTTCTCGCTGAAGGACGAGACCAGGATAAGGCACGAGAACGAGCTTGCGGCCACGGCCGCCCAGTCCGCGAGGGGCAAGGCGGCTGGCATTGCAAGCGGGCTTGGCGCAAGCCTGGGGAGGATAGTGGACATACAGACCAATTACTATTACCCGGGCCCGTATTACGGATATGGGGCGAAGGATTACGCGATGGCCGAGGCAACGGTTTCCGCGCGTGCGGACCCGGTCGCCACGGAGATATTCCCGCAGGACCTTACCCTGACCAGCAACATCTACGTAACCTTCGAGATAAGCCAATAGGGCTTATCTCCCTTACTTTTGAGCAAGAGAGGTTTTACACGCCTTTTAAAAACACTTTTCTACAACAAAATAAGCATGTCCACCAAAAGATACGACAAATTGGTGCAGCCGCCCCCTCCGCCCCGCAGCAAGGAAACAAGGAAAATAAGGATGGGGCCGGAAGAGAGCGCACTCCCATCCCACGTTAATCAAAAGGCATTCCAGCTGGAAGGGCTGAGAAAATTCCTCAGGGAGGCTGAATCGGTGGACAGGCAGCTGGACATGGTGAGGTTTGCGGCCGGCATTGTATCCTGCGAGGATTATAGGGAACAGGGAGGGGCCACGTGCATTCGCGCAACGGCCTCGGACGGGACCGTATTCAGGATATATGACCTCTCCAACAGCATAGCCTCAAGCGAGAAATACGACCTGAAAGATTATGCCATGTTGAAGTATGACAGGCAGGCCTACCGCATTTTCGTCGAACCTGGCTAGGATGGTTGGGGAAAAGCCGTTCCATTGCCTATCCTTTTATATACCTGTTTTTTGAGCATTAACCAGTGGTGGAAATGACAAAGGAGGAATGCAAGATTCTTGGTGACGAGGGATTCAAGCTCACCCTGTTCTTTCTGGGGATAATCCTGGTGGGGGCGCTGATATTCTCCATGGTGAATCCGAAGCAGATGCAGGTTTCGGTCGGGGACATTGTAACCACCCCTGAAAAGGACGTCCTCTATGCAGACGGGATGGCGATGAGGAAGGTTTCGCCCGACCTGCTGAGGATAGGGTTGGGTGTCGAGACACAGGAGCTGACCGCGGCCCAGTCCCAGTCCGAAAACGGGGCGAAGATAAACGCGATAAAGGCCTCCCTGATGGCAAACGGGGTTGCGGAGAACAACATACAGACTTCCCAATATTCGGTTTACCCGGTTACCACAAACAGGAAGGTGTGCCCGTCGAGCAATCCGGGATGTGCGGATTGGGAGGCGCAGTGGGTCCAGGAAGTGGTCGGGTACAAGACGGTCCACATGCTCACGGTAGAGAACACAAACCTCGATTCTGCGGGGACCCTGGTGGATTCCGCGGTAAGGGCCGGGGCAAACAAGGTGGATTCGGTCTCCTTTACCCTAAAGGATGCAACCAGGAAGGGGATAGAGGACAGCCTTGCGGCCGAGGCGATGGCCGACGCGAAGGCGAAGGCGGGAAGGATCGCCTCCGGGCTGGGCGTGCAGGTCGGGAAGGTGCTTTCCGCCAGCATGAACAGGTATTATTACCCTGAGCCGGTTTACAGGAACATGATGGGCGCCGCCGAGGCATCCTATGACGGAGGGACGGGATTCTCGCCGGGCGAGCTTACCCTGACTGCATATTCCAGCGTAGCTTTCGAGATAGCGCAGTGATGCGCTATCCCTTTCTTTTTTTCCAATTTTTGGCAGTGGATGGGAGCCGGGCATAAGTTTAAATACTCCCGGTTCGTATTGTATTTGCCTGTGGAGGGAGAGGCAGCAATGCCCCTTTCGCAGGAGAGAATACAAAAAAAGAGTGAAAAAATGGACGACAGAAGGAGAGGAGGAGACAGAGGAGACAGGGAATTTTTTGATGCGGTTTGCTCCGATTGCGGGCAGCCATGCAAGGTTCCCTTTAAGCCGACTGAGGGCAGGCCTGTTTACTGCAGGGACTGCTTCTCCAAGCACAGGAAATTCTAATCTTTAGCCGAAAACTAAGGAATAGAGGTTCTTTGATTTATTTTTTCTTTTAATCGCAAAAATGGACGTTTTTTAAATTCTACACTCCTAGCATAGCGCAGGTGCGTTTATGCTCAGGCCCCCGAAGGACACAATAGGGAATTTGAGGAACAGCTGCATATGCTCGAAATGCCCCAGCTTCCTTGAGTGCGCAAGGCACACGAAGGAGACTTTCTACTGTTTCGAGGGCAAGTCGAACTGCCTGCACGACAGGTATGGATGCATATGCATGCAATGCCCCGTCCCGAAGGCAAAGAGTTTCTCCGGCGGATACTTCTGCCTCTCAGGGAAGGCGAAGACGAAATGAGGTGGATGTGCCGCGCCTGCGGCTTCGTGCACGAGGGGAAGGGGCCGCCGAAGGAGTGCCCCCAGTGCTCCAGCCCTGCTTCGGAATTCATTTCCGAACGGAAGGGAAGGCCCTTCAAATTCGATGGGAAGGGGCTGGATGTGCTGATAATAAACGGCTCCAGCCATTCCTCCCACAACATAAACACCATGGTCGGATGGGCGGAAAGGGTTTTCAGGAAGAGGCGCATAAGGTACAGGCGGGTGGACCTGAATTCCGTGCGCATAGACCATTGCTGGTGCTGCTATTCCATAAAGGACGGGGCCTGCACCTATCCCTGCAGGAACCAGGGGGACGATATGCCTGTTTTGCATGAGATGCTGATGAAGAGCAGGGGCGTGCTCGTAGCCTCCCCGATAAATTGGAACGGGATGGGCGCCAGGCTGAAGGATTTCCTGGACCGCACAACCTGCATACAAAACCTGCAGCTACTCAAAAACGAGGCGCCTCTTGCGGGAAGGCCCATGGGCATCCTTGTCGCGGGGCACGAGGACGGGGCCTATAAGACGGCGCACGACATATTCCATTATTTCCAGCAGATGGGGTACGTGCTGGCTCCCTTCGGGATAACCTATGTGCTGAACAACCGCGCGCATCCATCCTCTTCGGATTATGCGAAGATAAGGCGGGACCGGAAGACGAAAGAGTTCACCGAGGCGACCGCGAAAAACCTTGCGAACGCGGTGAGGATTCGCCTTCCGGAGAAGTTCGGGAAGATATACATCTCTTCTGAATGAGCCTGCGTTTGTTTCCAGTAGAGGTTAAAAACTCCTGCCTGGATTTGTAATAAGCCCTCATAGTCTAGCCTGGATAGGACGCGAGCCTCCGGAGCTCGGAACCGGGGTTC
>JAKQHW010000008.1 GCA_029557835.1 Microcaldota archaeon | reverse complement strand
TCGGAAGGGGTAGGGGTCCCGGACGGGGTGCTGGCCGCGGCGAAGTTTGCTGAGATGTTCTGCTCGGAAGGGAAATTCAGCGCGCTTGCGGCCAAATTCAGGCCGAACCCCATGGTCCGGGAGAAATATGCGGCTGCGGACAGGAAGAAGGCGATGGGCAGGGTTAAGGATATGCTTCGGCTGGACGGGGAAATCAGCGAAGGGGACGGGATACGGATAGATGGGGATGGATATTGGGTACTGGTCCGGGCTTCAGGAACTGAGAGCATCATTCGGCTTACGGCTGAGGCGAAGACGAAGGAGCTACTTGAGAAAGTTTGTAGTAAGGCAAGAGAAGCCATACGAAACGCAATTTGATGGGGGAGGGCGCGGCCTGACAATTTTCTAGCTCGCTGCCTTAGGCCTGGACTCCCGCCACCCAGAAAGTATGGCCCGGACTTGAATCTGAATAAACTTTGCGCCGGTCGTGCCCATCACAGTAGTAGTCGTTGCCTAGGACCAGAGGCCTGACCCCCTCGCCCGCAATCCTGTAGAGCCACCTTTTCTCCTCCTCGGGGAGGCGCTTAAAGTCCTCTGCGGAGGCAAGGATGGGAACCCTCGTAATCTCGTGTGGCTTGCCGGGCACGCATTTGCCGGATTCCTGTGCCAGGCCGTCAAGAACCATAACGGATTGCGCATGAACGATTACATTGCTTCCCTCTTCCATTACATCTTCGGGAACGACGAAGAGGCCGACACCCTTCCTTCCGAGGGCTTCCTTCGGCACGTAGCTTGCTGGAAGAACCATTCCTGTAAGTGCGTCTTTAACGTCCTTTCCACCTTGGAAAACGCCATTTTTCTCCGGGTGGGCAAGAAGCTCATCCGCCCAGAAGCCGTAAACCCTGTTCTGCTGCACGTAGGCGTCGAGCAGGGGGTGGGGCGGAAGCTTCATCTTCCTCCCTGCGGCCACCTTCCTTGCGCCAAGGTAATCGGCGCGCGTTCCAAGCATGGCGATCTCCCGGGGACGAAATGTGGGGCTCATGAATGTGTTTGTATAGAGAAATCTTTAATAATCCATAATTCGACACAGGATTAATTTCTTATTCTCTTGCGCAGGAGTAGCTATGGGTGGAATCGTTGAAAGCAATAGTTTTAGCCGGCGGGGAAGGCGAACGCATGCGCCCCCTTACTTATACCCGTCCAAAGGCGATGCTGCAGGTGGCGGGGAAGCCCCTGATCTGGCATGTGCTTTCCAACCTGAGGAAGGCGCGGATACGGGAGGCGGTGGTCGTAGTTAAGTACAGGAAGGAGCAGGTGATTGAATACCTGAACAGGGAGAGCCTTCGGATGAGCATTGAGTTCGCGGTGCAGGGCGAGAGGCACGGGACCGCGGCCGCGATTGAGGCGGCGAAGGAGAAGGCGGGCGAGGACTTCCTTGTGGTGGCCGCGGACAACATCTCGGATGCGGAGATTTACCGGGATGTGATTGAAAAGTACGATGGAAGGAAGGCTGTTGCCCTGAAAAAGACGGACGAGCCGCACAGGTACGGGATTGGGGAGGTGCGGGAGGGGGTGCTTGTGGGGATGGAGGAGAAGCCTGAGCGCCCCAAGAGCAACCTTGCGAACATATCGGTTTATGCGTTCAACAGGGGCATTTTTGAGGAAATCAAAAAACTGGCGCCCTCCCCGCGCGGGGAATACGAGATTACGGACGCGCTGAAGGGAGCGCATGTGGTGGAGACCGAGGACTTCTGGATGGATGTGGGCTATCCCTGGCACCTGTTCAGGCTGAATGAATGCCTTCTGGACAGGATGGAGGCGAATGCGGGGACTGTGGAGAATTCCACGGTGAAGGGGAAGCTCATAATGGAGGAAGGGGCGAAGGTGGTTGATAGTTATGTGGAAGGATGCGCCTATATAGGGGCTGGCAGCGTGGTCGGGCCCCATACGTTGCTTAAGGGGCACAACTCCATAGGGAGGAACTGCGAGGTCGGGGGGTCGAGCACCCTAAAGAATAGCATATTATTTGACAATGTGAAGGCGAAACATCTGTCGTATATAGGGGACAGCGTGGTCGGGGAGGGGGTCAATTTTGGCTCCGGGACACAGATTGCAAATTACAGGTTCGACGCCGGGAACGTGAATGTGCTGACGGACAGGGGATGGGTGAACTCGGGGAGGAAGAAGCTCGGGGCAATCATAGGGGACAACGTCAAGTTCGGGGTGCTCAGCTGCACCATGCCCGGCAAACTGATTGGGAACGACTGCTGGGTCGGGAGCAGCGCGGTGGTGAACAGGAACATGAGGGGCGGGCAGAAGCTGTTCGTGAAGCAGGAGCAGGCGATGGTCGGATAGGAAGGGGATTGGATACTGCACCTGATTGTTGGAGTGGACCCGGGCGTATACACCGCATTTGCAGCGCTGGACCTAAACGGGGCGCTGGTCGCGTCAGGATGCGAAAAGGAGGCGAGCGACGAGCGGGTTGTGGAGATAATAAGGAAGGTCGGGGTCCCATCGATGATTGCCAGCGACGTGAACCCCCCGCCCTCATTTGTGCAGAAGGTGGCCGCGAGGTTCAATGTGAGGCTGTCCTATCCTGAGCGGAGCCTTACGCAGGAAGAGAAGAAGAAGATGGGGGGTTTCATTGACGACGTGCACATCCGGGATGCGTACGGGGCGGCGATGAAGGCCTTCCATAATTACGAGAACCGGCTTAGGCAGATAGAGAGGATGGATACCGCACTGGACAGGGATCTGCTTAAGCATATGGTTTTGCAGGGGCATTCGCTGCACAATGCGGAACTTATGCTTACTAGGAAGGAAGAGAAGAGGGTTGAAGCAACGGAAAAGGAAGGTGGGGGGAGGTATGATTACCCTAAAGAGAGGAGGGGGGTCGCACCCCCCTCTTCCTCTTGGAGGGATGGGCGGGCGGCTAGGCTGGCTGAGGAGAATGTCAACCTGAGGAAGGCGTATGAATTGGAGAAGGCGAGGGCTGAGGGGCTGGAGGCGGAGCTGAAGAAGGCGCGGGGGGAGAGGGCGCATGAAGTGGAGCGGGATTCGGAGGTAAGGAGGCTTAGGGGCAGGCTGGAAAGGGCTGAAAGGTACATATTCTTCCTGAAGAGAAAACACAGGAAGTGAGTTCAAATCATCTGGGGGATGTCCTGCGCGTTGAGGGCGAGGTGCATGAACTGCAGTTCGGTGAGGGACACCCACCTGCCTTCCTCATGCTCCAGGCCGAGGGAGTATTTGTCTGAATCCAGGTCCCCCAGGTATACTATGTAGACGGAATGCTTCTCTTTCTTGTCTTTCTCATAGGTGGCGGAGGTTATCCCTATGAGCTTCAGGTTGCGCGGAGCGAGCCCTATCTCCTCCCTGCATTCGCGTATGGCGGCGGCATATGGGTCCTCGCCCCAGTCCACGCCGCCCCCGGGAAATTCCCAGATGCTGGAGCCGCGGCGGCGAAGGACGAGGAATTTTCCGTCGAACCTGGGCACAAGGCATGCATTTAGCTCCTGCAAACGAATTTCCTTCCCGCCCATGGGCATGGCTTGGGGGAGAAAGGATAAAAAGAGCTATGGGGCGCTTCAGACCGGGCGTTTGGGGCCGCGCGGGAAAAGGTCCCTGGCGGCGTTGTCATCCACGAATTCCAGGGCCCTGTTGCAGAGAGGGCACCGGAATGAGTAGTCGGAGGCCGTGGCGAACTCGCAAAGGCTCTCGGAGCCGCACTTTGGGCAGAAATAGTATTCGGAAGTGGACAGGTCGCCCGGAGAGCCCTCCTTAGCCATCTGCTCGTCCATCCATCTCTGCGTTTTCTCCATGTTGATGGACCAGAAATAAGAGAACCAGCCGGTCTCCGCGTCCTTGTAGCGGTTGTACTGGACGATGCCCAGGTTGTGGAGGCGGTTCAGCGTCGCGCGGACGTCGCTTATCTTTATCTTGAGCTTCTTCGCAAGGTCGTCGTCGCTGAGCTCGCGGGTGAATGCGCGCATTATCTCGAGGGCGCTCTCGCCTCCGGAGTCAACGATCATCTGGCGGACCCGTGAGTTGGAAAGCATCGCGTCGAGCTCGGCATTGAACTTTGGTTCGGGCGGCCTTTTCGGCTTTTTTTCCGGGTGCGCGGCCTTCTGCGGCGGCTTTTTCATTATCTTTGGCTTGGACCATTTGCGGACGTGCCTGGAGGCCAGGGGCTGTGTTTTCCGGGGTTTCGCCCTGGCCTTGCGGCTGGGGGCGGTTCTGCCCGGCTTCGCTGCCTTTTTCGGATTCCTTCCTCTGGAGGTGTTTTTTCCCTTAGAAGAACGGCTGGCCCGTGACGCCATCATACCACTTCTATACCTACGCAGAACTTGTATTTAAACCTATCTGGGAGGTTGGGCCGGAGGCGGCACCGGAACTTAGGCTGGCAAAGTTTTTTAGGCGGGAATGGGGCAAATAGGGTGGATGAAGGCGGATGATTATTGCCACATATGCAAGGGGACCAGGCGGATGTGCGGCCTGGACTGCTGCCCGCTGCTCAGCAAGCTCGCCGCAATGAGGGGGGGCGCCGGGCGCCTGGGGAAGAAGACCGTATTCGGGGAGAGCGCGGAGGTTTTTGTGGGGAGCTTCGGGTACCCCGCGGTCTCGTGGGGGCCGGTGCTGCCGCTTGGCGAGTATGCCGGCGAGCGGGAAATTTATGAGATGGGGTACGAAAGGATAATAGAGCACAGGGTAAACGTGGTGCGGGGGAAGAGGTACGGCGGGATACGGCCGGAGGGGAGGTTGGCGGAGGAGACCAGGGACGTGGCCATGAGCGCCAGGCCCATAGACGTCGAGATGCGCTTCTCCAAGGAGCCTGTTTTCAACCCGTCGTTCTCATCAATCGCGCAGCCGATGGGGGCCTCCGGTACGATGGAGGATGTGAAGCTGTGCGAGAACCCGAAAATACCAGGGAAAGCGGACGAGCTGCTGCATGAGAGGGCGCGTGCGCGGGAAATCGCGGCGGAGATGTTTGACGGCGGGATGGACAACTATTATATCACGAAGGTGTTGTCTGCGGGGCTTCTCGGGATGAAGGATGACAGGAAGATGGTCCCGACGAGGTGGAGCATAACGGCGACTGACGACATGCTTGGCAAGCACATCATGGGGAGGGTGCGCGGGTACCAGGAGGTCTCGGATTTCTACGTCCTGAGCCATGAGTCGCTTTCCAACCATTTCGAAATAATCGTCATGCCGGGGAAATGGGAATTCGAGAACTTCGAGGCGTGGGCGCCTGGGACGATATGGACCCTGGGCGGCGGAGGGTTCAGGGTCAGCCAGGAACATGAGCCGTTCGGGGGGCGGACTGCATATGCTGAGTCGCAGGCTGGGGGATATTATGCGGCGAGGATAGGGGTGCTCGAGTTCCTGGACAGGATACGCGGGCAGGGGAGGGTTGTGTCGATAAGGGAGGTCTATGAAGGGTACCAGGTTCCGGTGGGGGTTTTCCAGGTGAGGGAGAACGTGAGGGACGCGACGCTGAACGTGAGGAAGTATTCCACGCTCGGGGAGGCGCTGGGGAGCGCGGGCGGGAGGCTGAGGGGGGATATTTCGGGATATGTGGGCAGGAGCATAATCCTGCGCCAAAGGAGGCTGGGGGAGTTCATATAGCCCCAATGTAACCATGGGTACATACGGCCCCCGCAAACGATGTTTTTTAAAGCAAAAAGGGGAATGTACGCTATGGATAAGAGGGAAAGCTGCGGTGTAGTGGCCGCCATATCCAAAGGCGGCGGCCCGGTCGCCGAAATAATATACAAGGGCATGCTTGCGCTCCAGCACAGGGGCCAGGACGCGGCAGGGATGGTCCTGCACTCAGGGAGATTCAGCGAAAAGAGGGGGCTGGGGCTCGTATCCGAGATATTCACGGAAAAGGACCTTTCCGCCGGGGGCGGCCTCGGGATTGCACACACCCGTTATCCCACTACCGGCACGTGCAACATCGAGGATGTCCAGCCATCCATGCATGGCAGGCTAAACCTCGCCGTGGCCCACAACGGCCACATCGCGAATTATGCCGAGCTCAGGGCAGAAATGGAGAAAAAGGGCGTTTCCTTCAGGGGGACGGTGGATTCGGAAATCATAATGAACGTACTGGCCGAGGCATTCGATGCCGGCGAAAGCATAGGGGGCGCGGCAAGGCACGCTATGGACAGGCTGGATGGCTCCTATTCTGTGGTGGCCATAAAGGACGGGACGCTGTTCGCATTCAGGGACCCGCGCGCGATAAGGCCTTTTGAGCTGGGCGAGAGCAAGGACGCGTACATCGCCGCATCTGAAACGGTCGCCATGGACATCAACGGCGCAAAGCACCTGGGGCCCCTGCTTGGCGGGGAACTGGCGGTCTTCGGCCGGGATGGCATAACCAGGAAAATGCTGGCCAAAGCAAGGCCCATGCACTGCATGTTCGAATATGTTTATTTTTCGCGCCCGGATTCAAGCGTAAACGGCATATGGGTGCACGAGGCAAGGGGCAGGCTTGGGCAGGCCCTGGCCAAAGAGGCCCCGGTCGCGGCAGACGTGGTGATACCAATACCAGATACGTCCAGGACCGCCGCGCTATACCTCTCGAGGGCACTTGGGGTGCCATATGAGGAGGGGATAATCAAGAACAGGTACGTGGCGAGGACTTTCATAATGCCGGAACAAAGGCTTAGGCTGAAGGCGGTGAGGGCCAAGCTGAACCCTGTGAAGGCAGCTGTGGACGGGAAGAGGGTCATCCTGGTGGACGACAGCATCGTAAGGGGGACAACCACCAAGGAAATCGTGGAGCTTGTGCGCAGGGCGGGCGCAAAGGAGGTCCATATGCGCATCACATGCCCCCCGATATTGCACCCATGTTTCTATGGAGTGGACATGTCCACATATGAAGAGCTCATCGCAAACAGGAAAAGTGTGGATGAGATAAGGAAGTATATCGGGGCGGACAGCCTGCACTATATTTCGCTGCCGGCATTGAAGAAGGCGATAGGGGCGGAGATTTGCGCCGGATGCCTTGACGGAAAGTATCCTACGGCGCAGGGCACAAAACTTGCAAGGGAGAGGGGGGATTCTGGTGGCTGTGGTTGCGGTTGACACGGAAATCATGAAGAAAAGAACCGGGATGGATGAAGGGCGGGTCATTCAGATGCTTACTGACATGGGAATGCCCACAGAGAAGAAAGACGGGCATCTTGCAGTGGAGATAACCCCCAACAGGCCGGATCTTTTCCCGATGGAGGGGATTGTGAGGGCATTGCTTGCATACGCGGGCGGCAAGGCCTGTGAATATAAGGTTCTTGACTGCGGCTATTCGCTCAAGGTGGGGAAGGGGGTTGGCGCCATAAGGCCGTTTGTCAGGTGCGCGGCGATAAAGGGGGTAACGCTTGGCGACGACTCGATAAAAGACGCGATGCAGATGCAGGAAAAGCTGCATGAGACTGTAGGGAGGAAAAGGAAGAAGGTGGCGGTGGGCCTGCACAACCTCGATGCAGTGAAATTCCCGCTGGAATATGTGGTGGGGACGGAAGAAAGGTTCGTCCCTCTGGATTGCGGGGAAGAGATGGGGCTCGATGAGGTGCTGGAAAAGCACCAGAAGGGGGCCGCATACGCGCACCTGGCGCGCGGCGCAAAGGTGCTGATAAAGGATTCTGAGGGCGTCATATCATTCCCGCCAATAATAAACAGCGAACGGACCCGGGTTGATGAGAACACCAGCAACCTTCTTGTGGATGTGACCGGCACCTCGAAGGAAGCTGTGGAAGGCGTATTGAACATAATAACCACCGCATTTGCAGATGCCGGGGCGAAGGTCTATTCCGTGGAGACGGGCGGGGTGAGGTATCCGGACCTAAGCTATTCAAAGATGGCGTATAAGCACAAGGAAACGGAAAAGGTGCTGGGGAACGCGGTCAGCAAAAAAAACGCCAAGGCGGCCCTTGAGCGGATGGGATACCGCATGAAGGACGATGAGGTGCGTGTTCCGCCGTACCGGATTGACATAATATCGCAGATAGATGTCATAGAGGACATCGCAATAGGGCATGGGTATGGGAATTTCGCCCCGGAACTGCCGCACCTCAATACAATCGGCGGCAGGGCCGCCGGGGGAAGAAACCTCCACGCAATAATGTGCGGGATGGGATTCCTTGAGGTGAAAAACTATGTGCTCACCAATGAGAAATCCATCGAAGGGACGCCCGATTCCGGAAGGGCGCTCATAGCCAACTCGACAAGCGAAGAGTTCACTTTGGTCAGGACTTCGCTGCTGCCGGGCCTGCTCAGCACCTGCAGGCTGAACAAAACGCGGGGCCTTCCCCAGAAGTTTTATGAGCTTGGCGAAGTGTGGGATGGCGGAGAGGAAGCCAGGTTGGGCATCATCATGACCGGGCAGAAGGCGGGTTTTTCCGGGATGCAGTCTGTGTTGCAGGCGCTGGTGAAGGAAACCGGGGCAGGGCTGGAGCTGCGGATTGCAGAGGACCCGCGGTTCATACCAGGAAGGTGCTGCGATGTGATTGTGAACGGCAAGAGGGTGGGGGTTGCAGGCGAAGTTTCCCCCCACATCCTGGAGAGGTTCGGGTTGGAGTACCCTGCCTCGGCTTGCGAAATTAGGGTTTAATGGCCTCAGATGAAAATATATAATCATTTCATAGCATAAACAACTCATGAAAAGGCTTCTTTTTCTGAGGTTTCTGGTTTTTTCTGTTCTTGTAGTGGGGGCCGCATGCCCTGTCCAGACAAGCTACCCCAGGACCTGGGAGAATGGCGGGTGGATAGCTTCGAATGAAAATATAATGGATTTGGGTTATTTTGAGATATGGTACACATACCTGCCTGCGAAGGAAGTAGACTGGGCGGAGGCCCGCCTGTTCATGCTCCCATTTCACGAAAGCCTTGAGGAAGCGGAGCTTGAAGCGCTCAATATTGAATGCCATGGAGTCTGCAATTCGACCTGGAAGCTCGGGACTGCGCTGAGGTACAAAACGTATGCAGACGACCTGCTTTTCCTGATGGAGAGCAAGGAGGCCAAAATTATCCAGCCCGCTTACCAGTTCCCGTATGCATGGAACCTCGTGAATTACGTTGGTAACTGGAAGGCTGCGATGGATTATTCGCTTATATCCGTGGAAATAGAGGCAAGGCGGGCCCAGGCCGAACAGATGAGGGTATCCAGGATAAAGGAGGAGGCGTCCTTATCCGGCATATGTGACGTGGATTACTCTGGGCCAGCGAACTGGATATGCACTGCGAGCGTTGATGACGTTGCCTGCAACAGCTTCGGCCTCTGGGATTCTGCGCCTGACATGGAATGGTACCCGGATTGCATGCGCAGGCATTGGGCCGTCCAGCTCGCACTCGCCGAAAAATATGAAAATATGAGCCACGCCTGGGAGGGGGCAAAAACAGACCTGGATTTGCTTGGGCGCCAGGTCAGGGGCCTCGGCAGCGAATCTGAGGATTTGATGCTGGAGTTAAAGTTCAACGAATTGGGCAGGGTCAACCTCGGCATTGAGACGAGGGATGTGGGCGGGGTTGCGAGCGTGAGGGATAGTTATTGGGAATTAATGCGGCTTGAGGAGGAGGCTGAGGCCTCGATGGGCGCGGTTGATCGGATTGAAGGCAGCCGAATTGAAGGTTGGTACAAGAAGCAATATGGCGCGCTGAAACGGGCGCAGGCCGCATATGAAAGAATAGGGTCGCTCGGCCCCCAAACCCTTTCCAGCGCAGGGTGGCTGGTGGAAGAGGCGAAGGACGGGGCCGAGGCATCCCTGTCCGAAGCGAGGGGCAGTGCGAGGCTTAATGAGAAAGGGAGGGAATATCTGGAAACTGCAGAGGCGCTGTGCGGCCTGGCAAATGCAGAAACCCGGCTCGGAGTCAGGTTTGAAGAGTATGTTGAATGCCGGAAATACGCGAGAATGGCGGTCGATGGCATCGGGATAGAGGAAAGCGCAGGGTATTCCACGAGCCTTTCTGAAACAGAGGGCCTTGTCAGGAAGGCTGAACGGGATGGCATGGATGTGGATATGGAAAAGGCGCTTGTTGCGGAGATAAAGGAAAAGAAACCAACGGATTCCCTTGCCCTCCTGCGCGGGATTAGGGAAAGCATAATGGGGCGGGCAGTGCTTGCCTATGCCGGGCTTCCAGAAGAAAGGGCCAGGGCAGCAAAGCTCATAGAGGCTGGCGGTGCCGGCACGGCATTCCTGAAAACCTGGCTGCCGCGGGAAGACTGCTACCATGGCGCAGAGCTGGACTATGGATGCGCAATTGGGGAATTGAAGGATATGCGCAGCGCTTATGCCGAAATAATTGAGGAAATAGAATTGAACGCAGACACCATAGTCGGAAATGCGTTGCTGGTCGATTATGCTGAAGGCACCAGCATCGCCAGCCTGGAGGGAGAAAGCGATTATCACCTGGTTGTGAGGGCGAGGAACGACCTGGATATTAGTGCTCAAAATGTGGTCTTTACCGTCCCAGCCGGAGCTGAGATACGCAAAATCGATTTGATCGGGGGCAGTGAGCATGTGCGGGTTGTTTCACACCAAAATGGGGAAGCCACCATCCAGCTTATGCAAATCGGGCCGAAGGAAGATGTGGTCCTCGATTTCAGAAGGGCTTTCCGGCCATGCACGGTTTCCGGAATGAGGGAGATTTCGGTTGGAGACGCATTCGGCAGGGCAGACGTAACTCGCACGATGAGGCTGGATTGTTCGATGAAGATCGACGCCCTTATGGTCGGGGACGAAGCAAGGTCTGCAGTGATTGACGGCAACAGGAACATTGTCTCCAATGGCATCCTGGCCCAAAATATCCAGAAGGGCACGCACAATCTGGAAGTTCATTATGTTGTGGATGATGCATACTCAATAGAGAAGAACATTGAGTTGGCGACCACCGCAGGCAGCATAACCACCGTTTCCTACATGATTGACGTAAAGCCCAGGATTAACCTGGATAAGGTGCCGTTGTGGGTGGATGAAAGCGCGAAGGCCCCCAGCAAAATAGATGTTTTCGGATACACCGGGGAACGGCTGGCCAACGTAAGAAAGGATGGGGTTGGGGTTGTTTATTTCGAGATAAACGGGCTCCGCGCAGGGGAATTGGCCAAGGTCCGCGTGAGGTATGAATTTTCGAACATTAGCGGATATTTGGGTAAAAGAATCGATGAATTGGCTGGCGCGGATTTGAGCCCAGCCTCAAGGGAAATGCTTGCGAATGCATCAAACCTGCATCTGGCAGGAGATTATATTGGCGCCCTTTCCGCACTGGAAAAGGTTGACTCGCAGGTTGAAAAGGAAATGAAGGAGTATGCAAAGCTCCTGGAAAAGCATAGGAAGCTGGAGATGGAGGCAAGCGCGAAGGCGAGCATGTTGCGTGCCGCAATCGCCGCGGCCGGCGAGAACGGAATTGAGTCGGCCTACATTTCTGAGATGCGCGCCCGCCTAGGGGTTTTGGAGGAAGCCCTGGGCAAAAACATAAGTCGCACCTCGGCCAAAAGCCCGTTGGAGGGGATAGATTTGGGGTGGGAAGGGAAGGAGCTTACAAAAATACAGAAATATGTGAAGGATTCGGAGGCAAAAATAAAGAAGGAATGGATGGCTTCCAAGGTTGAAGACGCGGGGGTGGACGCGGCCATCTCAAGATTGGAGGAAGCTGGCGCCGTATTTTCAGGCACCATGGATATGGTGGATGGTGTTTTTGCCATGGCGGCGGTCAGGGACGCGCAGGCTGAGCTGGATGCGCTGAAGGCCCGGCAAAGCGCGCTTGCCGGCGAAAAGGCAGATGAATTGTCCAGGGTATTGGCAAGCGCGGGCAGGGTGCTGGCAAGATATGAGGGTGAATATGGGGAATTGCCCTCTGGGCACAGATTGGTTGGGATATTCGAAAAGAAGCCAAACGATGTAAGAACGAAGCTCTCGGCCCTGGAGCTGAGCAAGGATGCTGGCGCCGCGATTATAGAGGCGGCCAGGTTGGAGAGTGGGATGGAAGCTGTGTTGGATTTTCTTGATGGGGAGGGGGGCCGGACCATTTCAAACGCGAATTCATTGTATAAAACAACGAAGGCAAGCCTGGGAGACGCTGAGAGGAGGGAGATCGAGACCGGTTTGGAGCTTGCAAAAAACCATATGGCGAACAAAAAATATGTGAAGGCGATCCTGATCGGGGAGAATGTGGTGAATGGCATTTCCAAGGCTTCCGGTGAAAATGATGGTGGCGGTTTGCTTGTCCTTGCGGCCACGGCCCTGATGGTCATAGGCGCCGTTGTTTTTCTCTTGTTGGGCAAGGGGGCAGTTGGGCCTGGAGGCAACAAAGGAAAAACCCAGAAACTCCGGAGATTAAAGCGTGTTGAGGAAGAAATTGAGTAAGTTATTGAAAACGAGTTAGAAGGGACTGACCAGTATTTTTATTGTTTTGATTTTTTGGGTTTGGATGGTTTTGTTGTATTTCTTTGGTGTTTTTGGGAAAAAGTTCTTTCTTTAATGACAGTAGAATGTCCCTCATCTTCTCCTCCCGCCGCCTGGAGGCCCAGTAGTAATATTCATCGCGGGTCCCCCGGGCCATCAGGACATAGACGCTGCCGTCCTTGAACCTGCCCGCGCGCCCGCGCCGTTGTATGGAGCGTATTTCGCTCGGTATGGGTTCGTAGAATATGACTGAATCGACCGCAGGTATGTCCAGCCCCTCTTCCCCGATTGAACTTGCTATAAGAACGTTGAACTCCCCCCTCCGGAATGCGTCTATCGTCTCTTCCTGCATCTTTCTTGTGAAACCGTCGCGCTTCCCGACAAAAATCCGGGAAGTGTGGTTGTTCTGGTCAAGCACCTCCTTCAGGCGTTTGATTTGGTCCCGGTATTGGACAAAAACAATTGTTTTTTTTCCGGGCGCAGAAGAAAGGAGGTTCAGGAGTTTCTTTGTTTTTGGATGGTCGCCTGCCTTGGAAAGCTCTTTTATGGCGCTGGCCATTTCCGGTTGCGAAAGGAGGCCTGCCGCAGTCCTGGATGGTGAAGCCCTCAATTTATTGATGTAGTTCAGGGATGGGTGGGGTCCCTGGGTCTGGACCAGCTCCTGGAGGTGCAGGAGGTGCATAAGCGCATAATAATGGGATAGGAAAGCGAAACGGGCTGGATGGCGCATTGTTTGGAGGCGCTTCCCATACAACATAAATTGTTTTTTTGAGGTAATGGGGGGTTTTTGGTATGAATCCGCAAGCTTTCTGGAGTGGTGGTTTATCAGAGATAGGAGGTCGCCGTCGGCTTTTTTTAATTCCGGGCTAAGATCGACCGGCAGCCATTGTTTGGAAAGTGTTTTCATATAAGGTAAGACTGCTGGGTCTGAATCCCCAAAAACCTCTATGTTTTGGATTCCCAGGTTCCTGACCACTTCCTTGACGCGTGCCCTGTCCCCGCCGGGGGAAGCGGTGAGTGCCAGGCGCAAGCAATTGGGTGGAAGGCTTTCCGCAATTTTAACATATGCATAATCCCCAACTGCCCGGTGCGCTTCGTCGAAAACAGCCAACCAAGTATTTTGGAAGGGGTAAACCCTCTTTCCAATGTCATTTTTGATGGTTTGGGGGGTGGACACGATTATTTTTGATGTGTAAAGGGAACTCCTTTTCTGTTGTGGTATTTCACCAGTAACCAAAGAGATGGCACCGCTCCCAACCCCCAATAATTTTGTGGTGGTTGTGTGGTGCTGCCGGGCAAGGGGTTTTGTGGGTGTTAGGAAAAGAGAGTTTTTGTTTTGCCGCAGTGTCTTTTCGATTAGCGCCAGGGCGACGTGGGTTTTCCCAACCCCGGTCGGCAAAACAACCAAAGTGTTTCCGTTGGCAAGAACTGAGTTGACAATTTGTTCTTGGTACGGCCTTAAATCTAAACTCATAGAATTATTTTGAGTAGAAGAGTATAAAAAAGCGGGGAGGGTGTGTTTCCACTAATCAACCAATTAAGAAATGGATGGAGATAGTAATTTAAAATAATTGTAACTATGGTTACATTGTGATGGTATGTTAGTGTACATCTACGACATCAAAACGAATTTGCGGAATTATAATAGGGTAAAAAGGGTGTTCTATTACAACCTAAACAAACGCGGTCTGAACAAATATTATTGGAAAACAAAATCTGTTTTGGTCGCCCCTGACAATATGGGGCACACCATAGACTCTTTCTTCAAAGAATACTCTAAATTTACAATCACATATAAAATAAAATGCAGGGAAATAAAACAAATAGAATAGTGGAAATAAGGGGTCCCCCTACTTCCTTTTCCTATTCAAAACCCACCTTTTCAGGAAAGTGGTGATCAACCTGACGCCCTTCCCAGTGGGCCCCTTACAGAAATACCCCTGGCTGCCATCGCTCCATTCAACCGAGGCGATGTCCAAATGAACCCAGGGGGTTTTGCCAACAAACTCCTTAAGGAACGCCGCGGCGGTTATGGTCCCCGCCTCACCACTTTCACTACCTATATTCTTCAAATCAGCATAATCCCCCTTCATCATCTCACTATATTCCTTCCAAAGGGGAAGTTCCCAAACCCTTTCCCCACATTCGAGGCCGCAATCATACATCAGGTGGGCAGATGCCTTATCCGTGCCCAACATACCTATCCCATGCCTGCCAAGCACTATCGAAACGGCCCCCGTCAATGTTGCTGCGTCTATCATGAGGTCCGGGCCCATTTCATCACCATATGCGAGCGCGTCTGCGAGTATCAACCTGCCTTCCGCATCAGTGTTGATGACCTCTACGCTTTTTCCATTATACATTTTCAATATATCCCCCGGCTTCGTTGCACTGCCGCCCGGCATGTTTTCGGTTGCCGGAAGCAACGCCGTCAGTTTTATCGGGATTTTCAGCTCGGCCGCCGCACGCATCACCCCCAACATAACAACAGCCCCGCTTTTGTCGTATTTCATCAAATCCATTCCCTTGGATGGTTTGATGCTTATCCCACCACTATCAAACGTTATCCCCTTCCCGACTAAAATAATATGTGGAAGCCCCTTCACACCAGCATTATATTTCAACTCCACAAGCACCGGCTCCTGTGCACTCCCATATGAAACTCCAAGGATGCCGTGCATCCCCATTTTCTCAAGCTCTTTCTTCCCCATCACCCTGAAACCCAGACCACATTCCTTTGCCAGCCTGCCTGCAGTTTCAGCCAGTTTTTTCGGTGTCATGAAATTCGCCGGCTCGACCCCGACAATCCGCGCGTAATTCTGCGCCCTGGCAAGCGCGGCCGCCTCGGCGACCTCTTTCTCCAAATCCATCCTGGAGAAGACAACCATCTTCCCCAATTCCTTCTCGCCCCGCTTCTTTTTCTTATATGGCGCAAGTTTCAGGTTTGCCAGCACGGCGCCCTCCACAACTGCCCTTGCAACATCCTTTTCAGAATGCCTGCGCGCCCCGTTGAAATCCACCCAGACTGAGAAGCCATCCAACTTCAGCGCCTTGGCAGCCCGCACCATTTTGGCGCCGGCCAGCCTGAAATCTTCCAACTCAACAGTCTTTTCCCTCCCAAAACCTATGAACAACACCCGCCTGCTCTTCATTTCCGGGGTCGGAAGCAGGTATGTTTTCCCCTTCTCGCCAGTGAAATCCCCCCCGACGCCATATTTAGAGAGGGCTTCCTGCGCCCATTTCGGCACCTCCTTTTTGAAGCAGGGCACAACCATCATCTCAGCAGGGGTTTCCCTGAAATCCCTCTGTTCAAACACAACTTTCACAATACCACCCATTCCAAGACGAAAATCATCTATAAAAGCCTTCTCACTCCCCGGCCCCCCGCATCGGGTTCCCCCAAACCCGCGCTCCTGCAGGAACATCCGCGTTCACGAACGTGGCCGCTGAAACGACTGCCCCATCACCGACCTCCACCCCAGCGAGCACGGTTGCGTTGGCGCCGACCATGGCCCCCCTTCCAATATTGGTTTTCCCAATGCGGAGTTCCCCGGGCACGAATTCGTGCGCCAATATGGTTGCGTTATAGCCTATTATGCAATCCTCACCCAATTCTATCAGCTCAGGGTAGAAGATGTCGAACATCGCCATGAGGCCGACTGCGGCGCCACCACCCACCTTCATGCCCGTAGCGCGCAACAGCCATCTCTTCATTCTCAGGGACGGGGCATACCGTGATGCCTGTATCATCATGAAATTGAATGCCACCCTGAACGGGTTGCGCAGCCTTGCCCACTGGCCGAGTGAGTTTTTTACAGCCGTTTTTTCCGCTTTCAGCGCCCTCAATCCCCCCACCTACAGGCAAGATTCTATGTGCCCGATCGCATTCCTGAACATCCTGAGGCCCTCGCCGCCCTTCCCACCATTCCTGGTCCAGAGTGGATGGTTTGTGAAGTGGTTGTACGCCTCAGGGTGGGGCATGAGCCCGAAAACCCTGCCGCTTTCGTCGCATATGCCGGCGATTCCTCCAACCGAGCCGTTCGGGTTGTATGGGTATGTGTTCACATCCCCGCCCGGCCCGATATATTGGCATGCTATCAGGTTTTTGCCGAGCATCTCCTCAACCACCTCCTTTCCGGATGGGACGAACCTCCCCTCGCCATGCCTCACCGGAAGGTCCAAAAATTCAATTCCCTTCGTGAATACGCACGGGCTTTTTCCGTTGATCGCAAGCCTGACCCACCTATCCTCAAATTTTCCAGACGAGTTGTACGTGAGCGTCACCCTCTGCCTGAAATCCGGGACAGGAAGCAGCCCCATCTTCACAAGGGCCTGGAAGCCGTTGCATATCCCCATCACCAGCTTTCCGGAGCCGATGAAGCCCCGCAACGCCTCCCCTGCCCCATGCCTGAGCCGGTTTGCGAGGACCCTCGCGGATCCGAGGTCATCCCCGAACGAGAACCCGCCTGGAAGAATGAGGAGGTTATACTCCTCCAATATTTTTGGCGATGCGATGAGTTCCCCCACATGCACTATTTTGGCTTCCCCGCCGGAGGCACGGACCGCGTACGCGGTCTCGTAAGGGCAGTTTATCCCATATCCATCCAGCACCATCGCGCTTGCCCTCACCATTTCAACGCCCCTCTCCAAATATCCTTCAACTCATAAACGTCTTTGTTTATGAGCCCATTTCCCCTGTTCCTTATCACAACCCGCTTGTCGCCCCTTACCCTGCCCGCCTTCTTCACCTTTGTGCCGAACATCGCCTTCTCGAACTTGAACGCGTCCTTTTCCCTGACACTCACGATGAACCGGCCAGCGCTCTCCGAAAACAGGAGCGCGGCGTCCTCATCCGTTTCCTTGCTTATCAGGGACAGCTCAAGCTCGGCCCCGACCCCGCCTCCAATCGCGCATTCCGCGAACGCGGTTGCCAGGCCCCCATCGGACACGTCATGCACGCTGCGCACCAGGCCCGCCTCAATCGCGCGCGAGAGGGCCGGATAAAGCAGTGCATTCTCCTTAAGGTTCACTGAAGGCATGCCCTCACCAACGCCCCCGTAGGCCCCGAAATACTCGCTTCCGCCCATCTCAAGCCGGGTGGTTCCGAGCACATATATGGGGTCCCCGACCTCCTTGAAATCAGAGCTCGCTATCCTTCCCACATCCTCCACCTTCCCAACCACTGTGACCAGCAGCGTGGGGTTTATCGAATATTTGCTCCCATCCACATAATAGTCGTTCTTCATGCTGTCCTTGCCGGATATTATCGGCATCCCGTAGGCCACCGCCGCATCGTGCATGCCCCTGGCCGCCCTCACCAGCTGGGCAAGCTTGAAGTCCCCGTCAGGATTCCTGGGCCCCTTTATCGGGTCGGGCCAGGAGAAGTTGTCCAGGCACGCAAGGTATCCGAACCTTGCGCCGCAGGCCACCGCATTCCGCACCGCCTCGTCCACTGCGTTGAGCGCCATCAGGTATGAGTCTTCCACATATTTTGGGCATATCCCATGCGCAACGGCGATGCCCCATTTTTTCCCGAGCACCGGCCGCACCACCCCCCCGTCAGAAGGCGCGCACTCGCCCATGAGCGGCTTAAGCGCGCTCCCGCCCTGCACCTCATGGTCGTATTGCCGTATCACCCACTCCTTGGATGCGATGTTCGGGGAGGCAAGCAGGGCCGCAAGCGCATCGTTGTGGTCTGCGGGAAGCCCGTTCGGCGGCATCAATATTTTTTTCCTCCACACCGCCTTCAGCCTCATCTGGGGCGCGCCCTCATGCAGGAATTCCATGTCCAATAAAGCGACTGTGTTCTTGCCGTAGAATATGTGGAACTTCCCACTGTCAGTGAATTTTCCGACTGCCGCAGCCTCCACGCCGTGCTTCCTGGCGAGCTCCATGACCGCCTGCAACTTGCCCTCCGGCACTGCAAGCGTCATCCTCTCCTGCGACTCCGAGAGGAGTATCTCCCACGGGTCCAGCCCGGGGTATTTCAACGGGCATTTGTCCAGCCAGACCTCGCATCCGCCGCTCATCTGCGCGAGTTCGCCTATGCTGGAAGAGAGGCCGCCGGCCCCGTTGTCCGTGACCGCCTCGAAAAGCCCGAGGTCCCTTGCCTCGAGCACCATATCTATCACCTTTTTCTGCGTTATCGGGTCCCCTATCTGCACAACGCTTCCGGCTATCCCGGTGGTCAGCTGCTGCTGCGAGGAGAATGTTGCGCCATGTATCCCATCCTTGCCAATCCTGCCCCCGACCATCACCGCAAGATAGCCGGGCCGTATCTCCTTCCTCGCGGTCTCCCTTCCACCGATGGCATGCGGCATCAGCCCGACGGTGCCTGCATATACAAGCGGCCTTGCGGCATAGCATTTGTCGAATACCACCGAGCCGTTCACAGTCGGTATCCCGACCATGTTTCCCCCGTGCTCTATCCCCCTTACAACCCCGCGCGCTATCCTCCTTGTGCTGAGGCAGCCTTTCGGCACGTCCTTGTCGCCAAGCATTCCGAAGCAGAGCACGTTTATGTTGGCCACCGGCTTCGCCCCCATGCCCGTGCCGAGTATGTCACGGTTCACCCCGAGTATCCCGGTCAGCGCGCCGCCATAAGGGTCCAGCGCCGAAGGGGCGTTGTGCGTTTCCACCTTTACCGCGATGTCGTCCTCATGGTCGATCCGTATTATCCCTCCGTTGTCCCTGAACACCGAGACCACGTACGGCTTCCTTATCTCGTCAGTAGCGGACTGGATGTATGTCTTGAATATGGAGTCTATCCGTTCCGCCCTGCCCTCCACACCTTCCCCCTCCTCCGAATAATCTATTTTAGCATTGAATATCTTGTGCTTGCAGTGCTCGCTCCAGGACTGGGCCAGCGCCTCCAGCTCCACATCCGTCGCCCCCTTCCCGAGCCCCATCCTCTCCCGTTCCTTCCGCACCGAAGGCTTCGCATAATGCGCCTTGATTTCGCGCATTTCCTCAAGTGAAAGGGCAAGCGTCCTCGACTTGCTTATGGCTTCCAGCTCAGAATCCGAAACCTGCAGGTCTATCTCCCCGGCCACGGGCGCGTGGTCAAGCTCCACCCTTGGCAGATACGGCTCGAAGGCCGCCTCCCCAGGCGGGCTGATTTTCCATGCCTGTATGACCTCGTTCGCAAGCAGCTTCTTCGCTATCTCGCCTACAACCGCATCATCGTCAAAATCCGCGCTCAATGCATAAACCCTCGAGGAATATGCCTCCACTTCCTTGCCCAACGCGTCCCTGATGCCCTCGCGCGCGGTGTTCCCCTCATTGTCGGTCATCCCCGGGAGGAACCCGACCTCCACCCTCCAATAATCAGGGTAGAACGCCTCCTTGGCCGAAAACTCTTCCGAAACGGCATCTGCGAAAAGCTCCCTGCCGAGCATTTCCGCCTCTTCATCCGACACGCTGCCGCATATGCTGTATGCCCTGACTATCGCGACATCCTTTGGCCTGATGCCGAACAATTCGTAGACCTGCGCCGAGATGGAGGCGGCCCCAGGGTCCCTCAGCCCCCCCTTTGGCCTAACTTCTATGCGGCAGGCATCGTTCCCCATGCGGTTGTTTTTGTGGGCAAAATATAAAACACTTGTTTAGAGCTGCGGATGCATGTAACTATGGTTACATTCCGTGCCAGAAAGGGGTTTATTAAGATTTCATGGCA
Source organism: Microcaldota archaeon (assembly GCA_029557835.1). Classification (GTDB taxonomy): domain Archaea; phylum Micrarchaeota; class Micrarchaeia; order Anstonellales; family Bilamarchaeaceae; genus CAIXOA01. Next base: position 7,544 of record JAKQHW010000008.1, on the reverse strand, counting down.
TATAATCCACCATGGCCCGCACGCAGCCGGCAGCACAATCCCAACGCAGCCTGGTCTACCAGGGCGCCATGAGCACGTTCAAGGCGGCAGAAAGGTTCCGCAAGGCAATGCCCCTGAATTCCCAGATTGACTGGCAGGTGCGCCCCTACCACAAAACCCGCCAGCCCGCGGAGCTTTCCAGGGCAGGCGCCAAGCTCATCCATACCGGCACGTTTCTCCTCTACCCTGCGGATGGAGGCCCTTTCCCCGGCCTTTTTGAATCCCATGACTTCCGAAGCGGCAGGTCCATATGCGTCGACACCCAATTCTGCAAGGGCGAGAGGCGCATTGCGTTGGTGCTGGAAGGGGATTATGGCCTCGTTTGGGACAAAACCAAGATGATTATCCTTCCGAAGGCGCAACCCGCCATTCTCGAGGCGTTCCCCCGGCATGCTGGCTGGTATGAATGCGAGGAGAAAACCCGCATACCTGTGGAGGATAGCCAGGCAAGCGGCCAGGCCCGCGTACAGCCCAGGCTTTTCCTGGAGCGGGAAAGGGGCCCATGGGCAGGCTGCGTGGCCAGGAGCACAAACTCTGGAAACCACGAGGAGCTTTACGTTTACGCGATGGGCAGCCCGGTTATTGAGCGGGCGGTCTTCACCCTGGAATCCCCGCAGCTTGCCGTTGGGCAGGCTCCGGCCCAGGAAAACGAAGTTCGCCGCAGGCAGGTCCCCGTCCCGGCATCAGCCCCAATTGCAGACAAGCCCGTTGGGCTGAAGGCCATCCCCTCCAAGCCCATGCTGGCCTATTCCCGGTTCAGGCACGAGTGGGACATCCAGAGGGCGCTGCACGGCCTGGACCCGGCCCGCTGCCCTGACCCAGGCCCGGTTCCGGACAAGGAGGTTTTCGAAAAGCTCCTCAGGGAAGGAAAGATACGGGCAGAGGATTAACCTCGTTTTATGACGCTGGTTTTCCCCGAGGGCAGGCAAGGCACGACCTCTGCCGCCGGGACCCCGAGCTCCTGCGCAATCCTCTCGGCCGCCTCCTTCTTCTCCATCTTCCCAGGCACGACAAGCACCTTCTTCTTCAGCCAGCCCGAATTCTCCGCTCCGGCGGAAACCCTTCCGTTCCCCTCGACCCCAACCGCAAGCACCAGCCCGGTGTTCCTGAACCACTCCCTTTCGCCGGTTATCGCGAACCCCCCTGCGCCCACAAATCCGCCAACCGCATGCTTGGAGAGCTGCCCCCTCCCCACGGCATAAACATCGATGGATGCCATCCTCCTGCCCCATGCCTTTGAGTAAGACGCCGCAATCGCCGCGGCCTCGCCCTTCTCCGGCGCATCCGCTCCCTTCCCGCCCCTCAGCACCGTTGCAGCCGCCCCCCTTATGTCCGCGTGGAAAAACAGGTCCCCATCCTCCATCATCTTCGCCAGCCTGTCGTTCTGCTGTGCTGTCTTCCCCGCGAGGATGAGCCTTCCTGAATTTGTGAAGCTCCAGTGGAACTCCTCGAACCATTCCCTTTTACGCGCAACCCGCACGGCCTTCCTTTTTTTCTCCGCCGCCGCCATCTTCGACCTGGTCTCGCCCATGGCCGCCCTGACCCCCTCCGCCTTCTCCCTCGCCCGCTTCGCATCCTCGTAACAGGCGGCCGCATTTTCATGTATGCTCCGGCCTAGCGCTATCCTTACCTTCACCACGTTCTTCCCCATTCTAAACCTCCTGATAACATTTATATACATTATCCCTGATTAGAGGTGCATGGCGTACATAGAAACACTCCTCTCAGACATCCTGGTTACGCTCAAGTCGGTCGGTGTGACCGCCTCCCTCCTTCTCATAATAATCGGGGGGCTTGCATACGGGCTCGCTCAGCTCCAGCCTGGGGAGACAAGGGGGCAATGGCAAAACACCGCAATAGGCATTTTTGTCGGCGGCGTCGTGATTGCGGCAATAATCGGTGCCGCAGAGCTCATCCAGACGATTTCCTCCAACCTCCTGACCTGAGGGATTGAACCGATGGCCGCGGACCTGACGCTTGCTGGCATCGTTGTCAGCCTTTCCATAATCCTCTCAGGCCTGCTCATAGGGCTCGGCAAGACGCTCAATTCCAAGCGCCTGGAGCATTTCGGCACGGAGGAGCTAATCCAGTCCGCGATAAACGCCGCGCTCGTGGGCGCATATGCGGCGATAATCTCCATCGCAAGCGAGGTCAGCAAGGGGATTGCGGAGGGCCAGACCTGCGTCGCAGGGGACGCGATAGAGAACCTCCAGTGCATCTACACCAACCTCTCCGCGGACATCTTCTCCATCCTCACCCAAACGATAAGCCTGCACCAGATAGTCTCCTATTACCAGTCGATAGTCCTTGAGTTCGCCACCTTCTCCATCCAGCCCATGTCCAGCCTTTCTTCCATCCAGTCCATCCTGGGCGGCCAGATCCTGACCCTCCAGGCGTTCCTTACCCTTTCCCAGCTGCAGGTGCAGGTCCTCGGGTTCTTCGCACCCCAGCTGCTCGCCTTCTTCCTTCCGGTGGGCCTAATATTCCGCTCCTTCTTCTCCACGCGCAAGCTCGGCGGTTTCCTCATCGCCCTCTCAATCGGCATTTATCTCTTCTACCCCGCGTTCATCCTCATCTTCCCGGCGCCCCAGCTCAACACCACCATCATGAACATCACCAACATGACCAACAGCTCCCTCTACGCAACCCCCCTGGTCCTGGACCTCAACAACAATTACGCCATCGCCGGAAGGTTCGACAACATGACGACCGGCGACTTCACGGGCGACCTCACGCTCGCGGCGCAGGAGATAAGCTCCGCCATCGCCTCCCTTTCCATCTTCGTCCTGCTCGCCCCGCTGTTCTCGCTCATAATAACCATCATATTCATAAAGGAGGTCACCGACATATTCGGCGGTGAGTTCTTCTTCGCGGTGAGTTCCCTATGATACAGAACCGTATGGTCACAGTGATGTCCCTTGCGGGCGGCCTCGCCGCCCTGGTGATAGCCATAGTGCTGTGGAACCCCCTGTTCGCTGCGCTGGCGGCGCTCTTCTTTTCCGCCTCGCTCCTGGTGTGGAAATACGGGTACCTCCTTATCCCCTACATCACCAAGGCCGGAAGGATAGTCGAGATAAGGGGCGGCTACGAAATCCCCCCCACCCGCGACTGCATAATCAAGAAATCCGGCAACGGATTCTACGCCACCAAGTTCCTCGAGATCCGCTATTACGAGAGCACCGTTGACAAGACCAACCAGGACCGCTCCTCAATGCTTTCGGCTTTCGAGAAGGCACTGGCCTCCCTGAAGAACACGGTCAAGATATCCCTGCTTGTCTCCGAGGTTGACCTCACCCGCGAGATAGACGAGATAAAGACGCGCAGGAGCTCCGCGGAGAACAAGCGCAGGAAGCTCCCCGCCAACAGCGAGGAGCTGATCCGGCTCGACCGCGAAATAGCGATGTACAACCGCCAGCTGGAGCGCATAACCCACGGCGACCGCCCGCTGGTCCTCACCTCCTTCGTATCCACCACGGCATACGGCGTCACCCGCGAGGAGGCGCTTTCCAAGGTGCGCCGCCAGGCCAAGGAGGTCAAAACTATAATCTCCTCCACGCTCGGCGCGGACGTGGCCGACCTGTTCGACCTGGACATGATAAGGTGCTTCGAATGGGAGTTCTTCCTCCCGCCCGAAGTTGAGCAGCTGAAGGACGAAGTGTTCTGATGGAAATACAGAAGATAAACGTCTCCGACCTTTCCAAGCGCCTGTTCCTGGTGCATCCCCCAGAGCCCAGGCCGGACGCACTCCTCTCCTCCATAAACGAAGGCATATATGTTGGCAAGACGCGCTGGCTCAACGTCCCGGTCTTCTGGAACTTCAGGAAGCTCATCAACCCGCACGTTGCCATAGTGGGCATAACCGGCAGCGGCAAATCATATTTGGTAAAGACCTTCCTCACACGCGCCTCGCTGGTGTGGAATTCCAACGCCATAATCCTGGACTGGGTCGGAGAATACGACAAGTGGGTGAGGCAGGCCGGCGGCACCGTCCTCCGGCTCGGTGAGGAACGCCTCAATCTCATGGACCTCGCCGGCCTTACCCCCTCGGAGCGCATAAAGCAGATAATGTCCGCCCTCGAGATACTCCTGGACCTCCACAACTTCCCCTCAGAGCGCTATGACATCGAGGAGGCGCTCGAGGACACCTACGCGGGGGTTAAGCGGCCAACCCTCTCCGATGTCGTTTCCATTCTTGAGAAAAACAAGAAAAAGGCGGCAGCCCGCCTGCTCAAGCGCTTCACAACACAGGGCAGCGACTTCTTCGCAAGGCAGTCCACCCTCTCCCTGGACAAGCTCACCACCTCCGGCCTTGTGTGCATAGACCTCCATTCCCTGCCAACCGAAGAGATGCGCTCCCTCGCCGGCCTGACGATACTGCAGTTCCTCAAGGAGAAGATGCGCAGGGAGGAGATGAAGGAGGAGAAGGGCGTCCGCCTGTTCGTGGTCGTGGACGAGGCATGGAAGATAGCATCGGACGAGCGCAGCGACGTCATCACCATAGTGAGGGAAGGGAGGAAATACAACTTCGCCCTGATAGTCGCCTCCCAGAACCCTACCGACATGCACAAGACGATATTCAGCAACGTCGGCACCATGTTCATACTCCGCCTTGTCCTGCGCGAGTTCAAGGATTACGTCCGGCAGTCCCTGAGCTACTCGGATTACATCGATTCCGAGATTTCCAAATTCGGGGTCGGGGACGCGGCCCTCAACATGATTTTCTCAAAGCGCTCAGGCGGCTCGCACACTTTCCTGCTAAACAAGATAGACGGGGAGGAGCCCCTGTTCATATACAACCTGGAGGTGGATGGCATGTCGGTTGAGAAGGAAAGGGAGCAGTTCTGCAACATGCTCTATGAGCTCGGGCTCACGGACGAGCAGATAGGCCTCGTCAAGAACGAGTTCGAGAAGGGCGACGGGACGATGGACGCGACAGCGTTCGTCTCCCTCCTGGAGAAATTCGGATATTCTCCGTCCTCGATAATGGGCTTCCTGCGCCAGCTGGAGGTGGACGAGAAGGACATAGTCGAGATATTCACCCTCACGCGCAGGAGGAAGGCGGCGAAGGGGCTGGTGGACCTGACGCTGACGGAGGGGTAGCATGGAACAGGAGATCCGCATAGCAACCAAAAGGAAAAGGCCGCTCAAGCCCCTGCTCCAGACGCTGGGTTCCTTTGGCTTCACGAAGCTGGACTATTCCGAGGAGCAGCTCACCATAGAGAAGGTCGAGTCCGAAGACCTCAACGGCCAGCCCTACCTTTATTACCGCCTCGAGCTCCAGAAGAACGCAATAGTATTCAAATACACGGTCCCGACCATGGACCGCAGCGCCTCACGCGGCCTCGAGATGGGGCTCCTGCTGATGAACCTGCTCCAGATGCTCACCGCGTATTACGACGTCCCGGTGCAGTCGGTCTACCCTTTCTATTTCCCGATGCTGAAGTCGCTTTCAGAATCCATGGACAAGGAGAAGATGGAGATATACTCCGAGCTGAAGGACCTCCGGCAGAAGCACAACTCGCTCGAGCGCAAGTACAACGACCTTGTGCAGGCGAGCGCCCAGAACGCCCGCATCCTTGTGGAATACGAGCGCAAAAACGAGGTGCTCTCGGACCGCATAAAGAAGCTGGAGGGCATGGGCGACGTTGAGCTCCAGGCCCAGCTGTTCGAGTGGGTACGCACCCACGACGGCGAGATAGACGTCCTTGAATTCTCCCGGCTCAACAACATAGCGGTAGGGAGGGCGGAGGAGGGCCTAGACGCCCTCATAAAGAACGGCTTCATAAGGAAGAGGTGAATGCGATGCCACCCACGGAAAAACCACGGGGAGTTTACCAGTTCGAGATACTCCGCAAATTCTCCCGCCCCCGTTCCTACATAATCACGCGCCAGTACAGGATGGGCATGGCCTCAATAATCTCCAAATCCATCTCGGTAATAATGGGTGGCAAGCAATGAAGGTGGTACTCGTCGGGGCAGGCGCCCGTGAGCACGCGATCGCGGAGCATCTTGCCCGCGGCGCGTCCCTCTATTCCATAATGGACAAGCCCCACCCCGGCATACTCCCCCTCTCCACGGATTCCCTGATATGCGACCCCACGGACCGGGAAAGGGTCTCCTCCTGGTGCGCTGAAAATGGCATAGAGCTTGGCTTCGTGAGCCCGGATGCCCTCCTCGAGAAGGGCGTGACCGACATCCTCGCCTCAGCCGGCGTTAAGGTCGCGTCCCCCCTCCGGGAATCCGCCCGCATAGAATGGGACAAAAATTACGCGCGCAACCTCCTCCTCAGGCACAAAATCCCGGGCCTGCCCGGTTTCCTCCTGGTTAACGATGCGGAGGAGGCATCCGCCTTCATCTCCAGGATGGGCGACGTGGTCGTGAAGCCGGTCGGCCTTACAGGAGGAAAGGGCGTGAGGATAATGGGCGAGCACCTCAACTCCCCCGAGGAGGCCCTCGCATACATATCCGAACTCATAGAAAAGGACGGCCATGCCCTTTTGGAGGAGAAGCTTGAGGGCGAAGAATTCACCCTCCAGGCTTTCTGCGACGGCACCCGCATCTCAGCCATGCCTCCCGTCCAGGACCACAAGCGCGCATTTGTCGGCGATACCGGGCCCAACACCGGGGGGATGGGCTCCTACTCCACAGGCCCGCTCCTCCCTTTCATGGAACCCGGGGATCTGGAGGCCGCCAAATCAATAATGCAGCTCACGGTGGACGCGATGCGCTCAGAGGGCAATCCCTTCCGCGGCGTCCTCTACGGCCAGTTCATGCTCACCCGCGGCGGCCCCAAGGTGATAGAGTTCAACGCCCGCTTCGGAGACCCCGAGGCGATGAACGCCCTCATGCTTCTCCGCACCCCGCTCCACGAAATATTCCAGTCCATCCCGGAAGGTAACCTTATGGGTGCCGCCTTCTCAACGGACTGCACGGTCGTCAAATACCTTGTCCCGGAAGGGTACCCCTCTGCAGGCAAAAAAGGCATGAAGGTGGATGTTGACCGCCAGGCCTTACTGAAATGCGGCGGCAAGGCATACTTCGCTTCGGTCTACGGGGAGGGCGGGGCAGTCCTGACCACCTCCTCCCGCGCTGTAGCGGTGGCATCCCGTGACGCCAGCCTGGGGCATGCCGAGGAAAAGGCAGAATGCTCAATCCGTGCAATCAGCGGGAACCTCTGGCACCGCCCGGACATCGGCACAGCCGCGCTCGTCCGGAAAAGGGTGGAGCACATGGGAAGGCTGAGATGATGCTCGCCCGCGCGTTCCTCTTCCTCATGCTCCTCGCATCCGTCTCCTTCCCCGCATATTCCGGAAGGATGGTCGCGGTCGTTGAAAAGGAATGGAACATCGCATCAAACGGGACAATCCAGGACGTCCTGCTCAACAGTTCTTTCCTCGCCCGCTCGGGCCACCAGCGCATAATCTCCATGAACGCCACCCACGGCGAACTGGTCCGGGATGGTGATGAAATACGCCTCATCTACAGCGCAGCCTCGCTCACCCCCC